>NZ_CP029186.1:2185000-2485000 GCF_003096035.1 Flavobacterium album
TTCTCAATTCCTGTTTTAGCTACAATTTTGGCTTTATTATAGTCATCTTCACCACGAATGAATTTAACTGCGGTAGGTGTGTCGGGAGAAGTTACATCGCCTAATATTTCACTATTAAAGAAGTTACCCAAACGCACGAAGATACCGCCGCTCGTTACGGGTATTACAACCCTGTCCAGTACCCAAAGCAACGGCCTGTGAATCACTTTCCGGCTGTAATATATCATAAATAGTATAATCGCAATGGCGGCACCGTGGCTGGCCAGCCCGGCAAAGCCTGTAAATTCGAATTCCGGCCTGAATTTGAAAGGAAGCAGTATTTCTTCGGGATGCTCACGAAAATAGGGCCAGTCGTAAAAGAAAACCTGTCCGAGCCTTGCGCCAAGCAATGTGGCAATAAGGGTATAAATGAATAATTTATCCAGTTTTTCCATCGATTCCCCTTCGCGCTCAAATATTTTTTTCATGATATACCACCCAAGGGCAAAGGCGATTACAAATCCGAGGCTGTAATAGCGCAGCATTATCGGGCCTAAGTGAAATCCTTCGGGAGAGTTCCATACCATGCTTAAACTGTGTATCATCTGTGTTGTATTGGTTTTTGTAAAATTAAATAAATGCCGGGCATTGCCGCCAAAAAACAATATTAAATTAATGTTTATGCCCGCATCCCTTTTCGGGTACCGGGTCATAACCCCGGCCACCCCACGGATTGCAGCTTACAATGCGTTTTATGGCAAGCCAGCTTCCCATGAGCAGCCCCCTTTTTTGCAATGCCTCAATGGTGTATTGTGAGCAGGTAGGGGTGTACCGGCATGCCGATGGCAGGATAGGGGAGATGGCTACCTGGTAAAACCGTATCAACAGTACAAAAGGCAATGTGATGAGCTGCCGCGCCTTCAAAATCAGTTTATTGAAAAGGTTGTGCCTTCCTTGCCATCTTTCAGTTCTATACCAAGCTCGGTAAGCCTGTTGCGTATCTGGTCGGACAGTGCAAAATCCTTATTGGCACGGGCCTCATTGCGCATAGATATAAGCATGTTCATTACGCCTTCCAGCTTGTCGTTGCTGCCTTCATCTCCTGCTTCACTTTTAAGCCCAAGCACATCATATATAAAGGAGTGCATGGTTTTCGTTAGGCTTTCAAGGTCGGCTGCGGTAAGCGACTCTTTGCCTTCTTTCAGCAGGTTGATGTAACGCACGCCTTCAAAAAGGTGCGCAATTAGTATCGGGCTGTTAAAGTCGTCGTTCATGGCATCGTAGCAAAGCTGTTTCCATGCTGCGATGTCAAGGGTTGAATTGCCCGAAGCGGTAATGCCAGATAGGGTATCCATTGCCTCCATAAGGCGGTTATAGCCTTTTTCTGCGGCTACAATGGCATCATTCGAAAAATCGAGTATGCTCCTGTAATGTGCCTGCATCATGAAAAACCTTGCCACCGATGGCGAAAATGCTTTCCCCAACTTGTCGTTATTGCCCGAGAACAATTCTCTTGGCAGTATATTATTCCCGGTAGACTTTGCCATTTTTTTGCCGTTTAGCGTAAGCATGTTGGCGTGCATCCAGTAATTTACCGGGGCATTGCCGGTGCAGGCTTCGTTTTGGGCGATCTCGCATTCGTGGTGAGGGAACTTTAAATCCATACCGCCGCCGTGGATGTCAAATTTATTGCCCAGGTATTTGGTGCTCATGGACGTACACTCCAGGTGCCACCCGGGAAAACCGTCGCCCCATGGCGAAGGCCAGCGCATGATGTGCTCCGGCTCTGCTTTTTTCCAGAGTGCAAAGTCGGCAGGGTTCTTTTTTTCATCCTGTCCCGCAAGTTCGCGCGAGTTTGACAGCATGTCGTCAAGGTTCCTTCCGCTCAGTATGCCGTAATTATGCGTTTCATTATATTTTACCACATCAAAATATACCGACCCGTTTGCCAGGTAAGCATAGCCGTTATCGAATATCTGCTTTATGGTTTCTATCTGCTCGATGATGTGTCCCGTTGCAGTTGGCTCAATGCTTGGCGGCAGGCTGTTGAATAGTTCCATGATCTGGTGGAAATCGACAGAATATTGCTGCACGATTTCCATCGGCTCCAGCTTTTCAAGCCTTGCTTTTTTCGCGATCTTGTCCTCACCTTCATCGGCATCATCCTCAATGTGGCCCACATCGGTTATATTCCTGACATAGCGAACCTTGTAGCCTAAATGCTTCAGGTAGCGGAAAACCAGGTCGAATGAGATAAAGGTCCGGCAGTTGCCAAGGTGTACATTGCTGTATACGGTAGGCCCGCACACATACATGCCCACAGCACCTTCGTGCAGGGGAACAAATGTTTCCTTTTCGCCGCTAAGCGTATTGTAGATCTTTAAATTCTGTTGCTGGTATAACTGCATGTGCTGATAAATTGGCGTTGTATACTATATATAGGTGTTAAAACTGCGTATCCAGTTTAATGTAGTCTAAAAATTCCCTGCGAACGCTCTCTTCTTTAAACCTGCCTCCAAATTCAGAGGTTACGGTGCTGCTTTCGATATCACGTATGCCGCGTGAGTTCACGCAAAGGTGCTTGGCATCGATCACACAGGCAACATCTTCGGTACCCAGCACTTTTTTAAGCTCCTGCACGATCTGCATGGTAAGCCTTTCCTGAACCTGCGGCCTTTTGGCAAAATAATCTACGATGCGGTTCATCTTAGAAAGCCCTACCACAGTACCGTTGGATATGTACGCCACATGCGCGCGCCCCACAATTGGCAGCAAGTGGTGCTCGCAGGTAGAATATACAGTAATGTTTTTTTCTACGAGCATTTCGCCGTACTTATATTTATTCTCGAATGTAGAGGACCCTGGTTTTTTTGCAGGGTTGAGCCCGCCGAATATTTCTTTAACGAACATTTTTGCTACACGGTTGGGCGTTCCTTTGATGCTGTCATCGGTAAGGTCCATTCCCAGGGTAACTAATATGTTCTCTACGTCTTTTTTTATCGATGCAATCTTTTCGTCATCAGTCATATCAAAGGCATCCGGCCTTACTGGTGTCTTTGCGCCCGATGCTATATGGTTGTCTCCTATTTCGTCTTTGCTGTCGTCGTTATGGATCATTATTTTTGTTTTATTAGTACAGGTAAAAATCAGCAGGCAAAGATAATTATAAAAGTTGATTGTACGCGGGATACTTATATTGGTTTTTTTAACGTTATGATATAGCAGCCAAAATGAAAAGCTATTAAAATCACACTTCCTTTATAAATTGTTAAAAATGAAATTTTTTCAAAAAAACGCGTAGGGTAAATGCGAATACGAATGTTGTATATAAAAAAATAACCTGTTTTGTGTTTTATTTGAATCAAATTTATGTAAATTTCGCACCAAAATATTTTTAGGTGACACGCGGGATAAGGAAGCTCATAGTGAAGCTATAAGACAAAAATGATATCCGCCGGATCCTTTTAAATATTTTGACTACTAAACAAATGAAGAAAATTATTTACCTATGAAAAATTGTTATATGCTTGCCGCAGCCCTTATGCTTACGCTTGTGTGCCATGCACAGGAAAGTAAAAGCGCTCTTAAGGTAGTGAAAACAGAGCCCAATGGTGTTGTTATTTATGAAGCGCAGGGAGTTGAAAGGCCTTTGGACGCCCCGGCCCCCCAGGTCGTGAGAGAAGCTGCACCAACATTTCTGGAACTTTCCCAATCCGAATTGGAGACCAGGCTATATGATGTAGACAGAAAACTGACATTGGCAAAAGAAAGGCAAGATGCTGAAAGTATCTCAGTTTATGAGAACGAGAAGCAGCGTGTTTTAGAAAGAATCGAAGTTGTAAAAGGCGGTAAATAAAAAGAAAAAGCATGAAAAAAATTATCTCACTGGCATTGTTCCTGTTGTGTTCCCTGGCGCTAAATGCGCAGATTACACCTAACGGAAATTCAGGCTCTGCCACAACTGCCTATACCAACGGCACACCGAACGATCCTATATATATTTGGTGTAACGAAGGGCTTAGTGCTACCACAGGAAGCCTTACGGCAACCTACGCTGCGGCAACCGGGCCTTTTACCTTTAAATGGTATTATCACAACCAGGCCAACTCATCATGGGCGCTATATACTACGCAGACAGGTACAAGCTCTACGATCTCTAACCTGCCGAGCGATGGTTACAGGGTTCAGATATACAGCGGTACTACACTCCTTGCATGCTACAACGCATGGGTTTGGAACCTGAATGTGCAAATGACAGCCAGCAACCAGCCTTCGGGATGTGATACTACCAATCTTAGCGGAACTGTACAGACTACAGGTTCGTTCACGTATTATAACCCGCCGCCTCCGGAAGCGATTATCACACCGACTACACAAATTAGCGTAACATTCAACGCTACCCATACTTACGTTTCCGACCTTGGTTTTTACCTTATCGGACCAAACGGCGTTACCATACCGCTAATGCCTAACCCGGGCCAGACAGGCAATCCGGGAGGTGGGATATGTAACAGCTCAGACAACGTTATCAACTTTACACTTAATAATACATCAACTAACTTCATAGATGTTTGTGACCCCGACGTTCCCCTTAGCGGTACATGGGGTGGATATTTAGCTGGAAACCCTCTTGTCCCGACACCGATAAACTGGGCAGCCTTTTATGGAGTGAATGCCGCCGCCGGTGGGTGGGCGGTACAGATATATGACTGTATTGGTGCTGACGTAGGTAAATTAACCAGTGCAAGTATTACATTTACAAACCTTGATGCTACCTGTAATGCGCAGCAGTCTATCAGCTATACCTCGGGTAATATTGCAAACCTCCCGACTTCGGTAATTAATGACAACTCATGTTCGCCATCAACGGCATCTATATTCACTGTGCCGATCTCACCAGCTTTGAGCACGCCAATTACTATAACTGCTTCAGGCACCGGCTCAGGAGGCACTACAGGTACCAATGTAATGTGGGACGCTGCTGTGCCAATTGCAAATGCTGCAGCTTTAAATACATCGGCAAGCGGTATTCCTGTAGGTACTACAATTTTTACGCTTACTGCTTCTGTTGGTTATGGTAATGCGGTATGTACCTATTCTAAAACCACGGGCTTTACACGCGAACCGATAATATTAGGAGAGCCTGAGGATATAATCGTATGCGCAGTAGGCCAGCCTCCTTATTCTTTTGATCTTACTCAAAACAATGATGAGATACTTAATGGATTGGATCCTGTAATTAACGAGGTAACTTTCTATACGAACGCATTTGATGCCGACAATGGTTTTAATGCCATCCCTGCATCGGAGACAACAAATTACGAGACTGACGGTACTGAGCAGGAAATCTGGGCAAGGGTAACGAATTATTTTACCGACTGTCATGAAATTACATCATTCATAATAAAGGCAAGTCCGGCTCCCCTTGCAAACTCTCCTGTAGATCAGCAGCTTTGTGATAATGACAATAACGGCTCTGAAATTTTCGACCTGACTACACTGGACGGAGATGCACTTGCAGGCCAGGACCCGAACGATTTTGTAGTAAGCTATCATACAACCCTTAATGGCGCTACACAAAATACACAGCTTGTAAATACACCGACAGCTGTCCCTGTAACAGATGGCCAGGTGGTATATATACGTGTGACCAGTGCAGGTAATGAAGATTGTTATGCAACTTCATCGGTTAAGTTTATTATTACCCCTAAACCGGTGGTAGTAGTTCCTGCTGATGCCTATGCATGTAGCGATACAGGATATACGCTTCCTGCACTTACTGTTGGAAACTATTTTACTGGTCCGAACGGTACAGGGACACAATTGACTGCCGGCACTGTGATCAACACTACGCAGATCATTTATGTGTATGCGCAGTCCAATACCACACCGAATAACTGTACCGATGAGGGAAGTTTTACGGTTACAATCAATCCACTTCCGGTTGTAGATGAGCCTGCATGGGTTACCGCCTGCGAAAGCTTCTTCCTTGACCCGCTTAGCTCTCCGGACCAGCATTACTACACCGGCCATGATGGTACCGGTACGCAATATGATGCCGGGCAGGAAATTACAGATGATGCTGTTCTGTACATATACCAGCAAACAGGTACTGCGGCTACGGTAATTTGCAGCGATGAGTACGAATTCCGCGTGAAGATAGACAAGAGGCCGGTATTGGTGCCTGCCGCTGAGATCGAAGTTTGTGACGATGATTTTGATGGTCTTGCTACATTCGACCTGACCCCTGCGGGCACAGAAGTAGTAGATGGCGCTAGCGGTGTTGTTGTATCTTACCATACAAGCGAATTTAACGCGCAATACAACCTACAGCCGATACAACAGCCGGATGCCTACCAGGCACCGACATCAATTGTTTATATAAGGGCTATAAAGGCAAGCAGTACTACAGATTGTTACTCTATACAGTCGGTACAGCTTACTGTTCAGCCTAAGCCTGCGGTTAGCCCTATAAGCGCTTATGTAGTATGTGATGATAATAACGCACCGGATGGAGTGGAATATTTTGACCTTACTACAAAAACGCCTGAAGTAACCAGCAACCCTGATGTAACGGTAACCTATTACCCAACACAACAGGATGCTATTGATGACACAGCAGAGATAACCGATGCGGGCAATTACCAAAGTGGCAACGCAACTGTATGGGTAAGGCTCGAAAGCAGTTTTGGATGTTTCAATACAACTTCTTTTGAACTTGTGGTGAACCCCCTTCCTGTTGTAAATACGAACATGGATCCATTCTATTCTTGTGAAGAGCAGCCGGGTGAAGGCCTTTTTGACCTTTCCCAGATTGATCCGGTTGTAACAATGGGTGCTTCCGGATATACCGTAGCTTATTATGCGTCACTTAACGATGCACAAAACCCAACGCCGGATAACTACCTTCATTCGCCATACCTTTCTCCTACCGCTACAATATATGCGAGGGTAGAGAACGTAATTACAGGATGTGTTGTTATCGCGACTGTAGACCTTGAAGTGCTTCCTGCACCGATAGCGCCTGACCAGGCACCGCTGGAAGAGTGTGATTTCAATAATGATAATGTAGCAACCTTCAATATCCAGACAGCTCTTGATAACATCATAGCTCAAATGGGAGGAAATGTTACACTTTCAACACATGAAACAATGAATGATGCCCTGTTTGGGACGAATTCTATTGAAGGCAACCCGCTGCTTAATATTTCAGCATACAACAATGTATATGCGCTAACAACAGGTGGGGTGCAGACACTATATATAGTAGTAAAAAGCGCATTTACCGACTGTTTCGACATCGTGCCTTTACAGCTGATAGTTCACCCGGTACCGGTAGCTACAGAGCCGGAGCCTTATTTGCTTTGCGATAACGGCAATAACGATAACGATGGTATTGCAACATTCGACCTTACAACCAGGGAAGCAGAGATACTGGGCACTATCGACCCAACCGCCTTTAGCATTGCTTTCTATACAAGTGAAAATGGAGCTAAAAATGATATTGCCGGAGACCGTATAAATACACCTGCATCTTATAGCACTGCCAGCAGGTCAGTTTGGGCAAGGGTAACCAATAATACAACAGGCTGTTATGATGTAGTAGAGCTCGAACTTATCGTGAACCCGCTTCCGGTAGCCAACCAGCCTACACCATATACATTATGCGATACCACAAATTTTGGTGATGAGAGGGAAGTATTCGATCTTACTACGAAAATTGACGAGATCATTACTGTATCGGGAGTGCCGCAATCGGGTATCAATACAACTTTCTACCACACTTATGATGATGCGGTAGCAGGTACGAATGCTATTGGAAACCCTGAAGCTTATACCAATAACGCTGCCGTAGAGACCATTTTTGTAAAAGTGGAGCTTGAGGAAACGGGTTGTTACAGGATAGTGCTTCTTGACCTTAGGGTAGAACCGCTTCCGATATTGGTGCTTCCAACAGCTGAAGAACTCAATGTTTGTGATACCACAGGCCTTGGTATTGGTGAATTTGACCTTAATGACCTTTTGGAAGATATGGTTAATGGCGCTCCGAATCTACAGGTGACATTCCACCTTACAAACCAGGACGCTATAGACAATGTAAATGCAATACCAAATACAAGCAACTACCAAAATGTAAATCCATTTGTGCAGATGATTTATGTAAGGGTTGAAAACACGGTAACGGGATGTACAAATGCCACGCCTTATGTGTTGACGCTTACGGTAACGCCTGCACCTATAGCACCGGAAGATCTTGAGGATCTTGTGCAATGTGACGACCAGGACAACAACGGACAGGATGGTAAGGCTTACTTTGACCTGACACAGCAGGATGCAATTATTTATGCTGCCATGAACAGGGATCCTTCAACGCTGACAATACAATACTTTACCAGCGAAGCCAATGCACAGAATGGCGTTCCACGGATTACTAACCCTTCGCACTACAACGGTACGAACGGGCAGACAATCTGGGTAAGGGTACAGACACCGGGTACAGAATGTTTTAGTGTTACAAGTTTCGACCTTGAATTGAACATGCCGCTGCTGCTTACGCAACCTACCATGCTGACCGTTTGTAATGAGAGCCTGTATGCTCCTGACGGTACTTATATAGGAAATGACGGCATAGCACAGTTTGACCTTACTACTAAAGATGAGGAGATACTTGGACAGTACGGAATAGGACAAGGCAATACAGTTGCTTACTACGAATTGGACCCAAGGGTTACATCTGATGTGACGCCTATACCAAATCCTGAAACGTATACCAATCCGGCACCACCGGCAGGTAACCCTAAAACATTGTATGTAATGGTTACTACACCGGAAGGATGTAAGAGCTATACAACACTTACTATTAAAGTACTTCCGCTGCCTCAACCGGATCAGGATGTCGAGCCGCTTGAACTGTGTGACGTGAATGGCTCTGGTGACGGACAGGAAATATTTGACCTTACCGATGCGGAAACCGACATAAGGGATAATGATTTCAACATGGTGTTGACATACTATGAAACTGAAGAAGATGCCAACAACAGGACAAACCCTATATTGAACTATACAGCTTACAATAGCGGCAACGCTACGATCTGGGTAAGGGCAGAGGCTAATACTCAGGATCCGACTAACCCTGTATGCTTCACGATCACGCATTTTGACCTTATCGTGAACCCGCTTCCGGTATTGGGTGAGGCAGGTGTTATAGCGCCTTACGCAATATGTGAGCAGAATACAGACGGTATTGCTACGTTCGATTTCAATACCCATATGGATGAAATCCTTGGTGCAAATACCGATCCTGCCGATTATACTGTTACGTTCTACCGCAACGCGGCAGATCAGGGCCTCGGAATTGCAATGCCATACATCTATACCAATACAAGTTCTCCTAACCAGCAGAACATACTTGTAGAGGTTGTGAATAATGATACAGAATGTACTATCACAGCGCCGCTTACACTATTGGTGGAAGAAGCTGCGACAGCCAACCCTATTACGGAGACGTTCTTTGAATGTGACTACGATGGTACTAACGATGGTATATTTACCTTCGACCTTACACGTGCAGATGACGATGCCCTTGGCACGCAGAACCCTGCTAATTACAGTGTAACTTACTATACCAGCCTTGAAGATGCGGAAGCAGGAGAGAATGCGATAGCAAACCCTACAGCTTACCAAAACACGCCTGATTACCAAATGATCTGGGTAAGGGTAACCAACGAGTCAACCGTAAGCGGATGTCATGAGGTGACTACATTGGAGCTGTTTGTGGAGCGTATACCGGAGCCGAGCCTGGAAGGTGGTACAATATGTGTGAATTTTGATACACAGGAAGTACTGCGTCCTCATCCGATGGACAGCGGACTGGATGCTACCCATACTTTTGTATGGTACCACGATGGCGCTGTAATCCCGGGTGCTACAGGCCCTACGTATACAGCAACTGCTGCAGGTGAATATACTGTAGTAGCTACAAGTGCGACAGGATGTGTATCTGACCCTATTGCTCCGGTAACGGTACTTCGCAGTGGCCCTGCAAGCCCTATCGGTATCGGTTATGTGGTAAGCAACGCATTTAGCGATGAGCAGATCATTACCGTACTTGCACAAGGTTATGGCGAATACCAGTACCAGCTTGATAATGGGCCTTGGCAAAACTCGAATGTGTTTACCAATGTGTACGCCGGGCCGCACGAGATCCACGTACGTGACATTTCTACAGACGATCCTTGTGACGAATTCAATATGCTTCTTGAAGATGTAAGCGTTATTGATTACCCGAACTTCTTTACACCAAATGGTGATGGTTACCATGATTACTGGAACATCATTGGCATGAAGAATTTTGAAGACGTAAAAATTTATATCTTCGACCGTTATGGTAAACTAATGAAACAGATTTCCCCTGCAGGAGACGGATGGGATGGTACCTACAATGGCTACCCTGTTCTTGCAGATGACTACTGGTTCACAGTTACCTACAGGGAAGGAGACGTAACTAAAGAATTCAAGGCCCACTTCGCACTTAAGCGATAATAAGCCAACCTGAATAACAAAAGGGCATCCGCATAGGGTGCCCTTTTTGCATTTATAAGATTTTGTATTTTGGGCGTGTCGCTTTCGCAAGCCTGCCTTTGCCGGCCGGCAGGCTACAGCGTCAGGCTATCGGCTTTATCTGCTCCGTGCCTCCGCAGTATATCGCCTCTATCCTTCACGCGGGCTACACTCGAACCGATAAGCGTGTCGGAGCAGGCACGTTCTGGCTTCCCTCTCCTGTAGACGGGCTTGGGGTGGGGTCTATTTACATTTCAATTTAAAAATTTGTCAAATAGGTGTAATTCGTGGCTAATAATACTATCTTTGCCGCACTTAAGGTTGCGGCGCATTTTTCGGCGTGCCGCATTAAAAGGGAACCGGGTTAAAATCCCGGGCTGTTCCCGCAACTGTAAGCTTACCCTGATTATCGGGGGGCTGTTGTTAACTCCAAACCACTGTTTTCGGACGGGAAGGTAAACAACAGTACGCAAGCCAGGAGACCTGCCTTGAGTGTAACTAATATCGGGCTTTCGGGAAAAAAGGCTCAGGGATTATGACACTTAAAAAGATTATCTTACCGTTTTTGCTGCTCCTGTGCCATGTCCTGTTGGCGCAGAATGATGCTGTTGTGCAATTAAAGGAAGTTATCATTTCGGATGCGCAGCTCCATGATTTCTCCACAACACAGTCCACCCAAAAGCTTACCGACTCAGTTATCCACAAAAATGCAGCCTCGCTTACGTCCCTGTTGCAATACAACACAGTCATTTACTTTAAGGAGAACGGGCTTGGCATGGTATCTTCGCCGTCATTTAGAGGCACCAGTGCACAACAGACTGCCGTGATATGGAACGGCATCAACATCAATTCGCAGCTTAATGGACTGACAGATTTCAATATACTCAATGCCCGCGATTTCAATTCGGTTACCGTGAGGGCAGGCGGGGGCAGCGTTATTTATGGAAGCAGCGCTATTGGCGGGAGCATCCACCTGAACAGCGAACTGGAATTTGGTTCTAAATTCATTAATAACCTGCGCGTAGATTACGGCAGCTTCAATACGTTCGGGGCCAATTATAACCTGAAAGCTTCGGGTGAAAAATTCAGCACCGATGTAAGCATAAGCAGGAACAGCTCTGATAACGATTATCGCTATCCCGGAACGGACATAAAAAACGACAACGGTCAATACTACAATACAAGCGTTAATACGGCTTTTGCCTATAAGATAAACGACAGGAACCTGCTCAGGCTTTACAGTTATGCCTACGATGGCAAAAGGCATTTCTCCCGTACGCTGGCTGCGCCTTCACGCAGCATGTATGACGATACCAATACAAGGAACCTGCTGGAATGGGACGGTTTTTACAACCGTTTTACTTCTAAGATAAAAGTGGCCTACCTTGAGGAAAAGTACAAGTACTTTGAGAATTTCCGAAATGGCAATTTCACATTCGGCAAAGTGAAGACCTTTATCGGGAAATACGACCTTACGTATGATGTATCAAATAAAATCAGGCTGAACACCATTATTGACTATACCCAAAACAATGGAGAGGGCTCAGATATTCTTTCAAAAAAGAGGGATATCGGATCGGGCAGCCTGCTGATGAAGCATCAGGTAACAGAGAAAATACAATACGAGTTGGGCATCCGCAAAGAGATTACCAATGCCTACGAGAGCCCGTTGCTATTTTCGGCGGGAACCAATATCGCCTTAACGAACTTTTACAACATAAAGCTGAACGCCTCGCGCAATTTCAGGATACCTACATTCAACGACCTGTACTGGCAGGGCAGCGGTAACCCCAACCTGAAACCCGAAAGCTCCTGTCAGGCAGAGTTAGGCAATGTGTTTCACTTCAGTAATATTACGTTTACCCTTACCGGTTATTATATAAAACTGACCGATATGCTGCGATGGGTACCGTCAGCCGGCGGAATCTGGAGGCCGGAGAATGTTGGCAAAGTAAACAATTACGGCCTCGAATCTATCCTCAACTGGAAAAAGAAAATAGGAGGAGGCCAGCTGGAGTTCAATGGCACCTATGCTTACACCGTTTCCCGCGAAGACGGCAAAAGCGAGCAACTTATCTATGTGCCTTTCCATAAGGCCACGGCATCATTGGCCTATGACTGTAAAGGATTTTCAGCCTATTACCGCCACATGTTCAACGGGGAAGTATTTACCAGTTCCGACAACGCTTATAAAATCGATGCCTGGAATGTTTCGGGTATTGGCGCCGAATATACCTTCAAAGTGCTCTCCGGCCTGTCCCTCGGCGCGCAGGTAAACAACCTCTGGAACGAAGAATACCAAAATGTGTCCGTGCGCCCTATGCCCGGACGCTATTACAACACATACCTTAATTTTAAATTCTAATATATGAAAATCAACAAACTAGTACTTACGGCGCTTGCAGGCTCACTATTATTCGTATCGTGTAGCGATGACGATTCTGCCAATGCACCTTCGGGCGCTTATGACAACGGCCTTTTGATCATCAACCAGGGGAACTTCGGCCATGGTAATTCGGAAGTTTCTTTTCTTTCTGATGCAATGGAATTGGAAAACACCATTTATTCTGCTGTGAATTCCGGCGCTTTGTTAGGCGATACGGGCCAGGATATTGGCTTTAAAGACGATCTTGCTTATATTGTGATGAACGGCTCTAACACGGTACAGATTGTGAACCGCTATACATTCGCCCATGTGGCCACTATCAGCGAGGGGCTTTATAACCCCAGGTATATTGCCTTTGAGAACAATAAGGCCTATGTAACCAACTGGGGCGATGGCAACGTTACCACCGATGACTTTGTAGCCGTTATTGACCTTTCCACAAATACCGTTACTTCTGAGATCGCGGTAGCAGAAGGCCCGGAGCGCATTATTGAAGAAGAAGGGAAACTCTACGTGACGCACAAAGGCGGCTTTGGTTATGGCAGCTCTGTTACGGTAATCAATAGTGCTACCAATGCGGTTCTAACCTCTATTCCCGTTGGCGATGTGCCTAATACCATGTTTGAAGATAACGGCAAGCTGTATGTAATGTGTGAGGGCAAGCCTTCATGGGCAGGTACCGAGACTGCGGGAAGCCTGAAGGTAATTAATATGTCAAACAATACGGTAGCCACAACTATGGCATTTGCAGGCATGAGCCACCCGACCAATCTGGTGAAGGATGGTAACAAGATCTATTTTACCGAAGGATCTGATATCTACAGCATGGCACAAAATGCTACAACGCTTCCGGCCGAACCGCTCTTTACTACAGAAGACCAGGGCGTATATGGCGTATCTGCCTTTGCTGTAGGGAATGGGCACATTTATGTTGGCGATGCACGGGATTATAACTCAAATGGCAAAGTCTACGTATACTCGCTTACAGGCGCATTAGAGCAGAACGGCACGTTTACTGTTGGTGTGACACCGGGAGGATTTTATTTTAATGACTAAATAAGTTCTGTCATCAATCATTATAATGAGAAGAGCGGCTGTCCGGAAGGGCAGCCGCTCTCTGTTTTTATTGTCTATGGATAACACACCCCTGGCCCCTCTCAAGAGGGGAAGAGCTACACGCATGACGATAAGCGTACGCATTTGGATTTGAGTAAGCACATCCGAGTGTTCCCCTCTTGAGAGGGGTCAGGGGTGTGTCTTTTAGGGCTTATTGACTGGCAAGCTTATTAAGGAAATATCCATAACTCTGTTCTACGGTATCGGCTGCAATCCCACAGACCCCTCCGGCATTTCCTCAATATACATTTCGGTACCGAAGCGCTGCATGTTTTTCGAGTCCTTAAAGTTCTTATACTTTTTGGCGGGAGCCAAACCATGACGGCCATTGCTTGTTATGTCAGCTATGGCGGCGGCAAACAAAGGTTCGTTAGGATCGCCCAGCACACCCATATTGCCAAAGTCTTCCTGCAGTTCTATCTGTGGCGCGATACCCGCGCTATAATCGCCAAACCCATCGGCATTAACTGTTTTAAGCACTATAGGCTGCATGGCATAGCGGTGGCTGCCGTTGCGGTGGCTCTTGGAGAAATCGGGCGAATCGTAAAGCGTTACCGATCCCACGTTTTTACCGGTGGTAACATCCCCAACAACTACTACGTCGATATACGGCTTAAGGCAATTGATCACCAGCTCGCTTGCCGATGCTGTAGAGCGCGAGGTGAGTATATGTATTTTGCTAAGGTGAAGGCTGTTGATGGCCTGTCCGCCGGAAAGCTGGTTGGTAAACATGTTCTTCAAAGCTTCGGGGTTGCTATCTTCATAATGGGCCTGCAGCTTGGCATTCCATTGCTGTTTGGCAAAAAGCTGCCCGTTGAACTGCCCGGTAATCATACTGCCCAGATAGGTTGCCGTCCTGACAGACCCACCAGAATTGTAGCGAAGGTCCAACACCAGGTCGGTAATATTCTGCGAAGCCAGTTGCGCAAAGGCACCATTCAGGTCGGCATCATAATTACTAAAGAACCCATTGTACATAAAGTAGCCTATCCTGTGACTGCCCTGCTCTGTGACCTGTACGGTATAAACTGGATTTTCAGCATACTGCGACTTGGTAAGGCTTACTGATGTACCTGTTGGTGTTATCGTACCATCATTATAGGTAGCAAGGTTAAGGGTATAGCTGTCGGAACTCAGGAGGCTCTGGTAGTTGCCCACCGTCAGTGGCGTATCATTTACCGCATAAAAAATATCGCCCCTGTGGATATCCTTTGATGAAGCATCAGAATTGGGCATAATGTAGCGCACATAGCCGAAAATACCGGTTTGTGTGTCGTCGGTATAAACAAGGCCAAATTCTACGCCATTGCTTTTTACTACGCCCTGCAATGCATTTTCGAGCACATTGAAATCGGGCACGATCACGCTCCAGCGGTCTACGACCCCGCGCTGGTACAGCAGGCTTTCAAAAGGTCTTCAGGCCTGGAAAAAGTCTCGAGGTAGGAATTAAGCTCTCCCTGGTTGGCAAAGCGGTCATCGGAAAGATCGGGCACATCGGCCTGCCATAAATAATACAGGTTGAGGCCTTTCCATATAAAGTCGTTTACAGGTACAGCATTGTCGTCCATGTCTTCGCACGCCTGGAAGGCAAAAGCGCCAACCAGCAGCGAAGCCAGTAATAATCGCATCTTTTTCATTATAGCAGATTTAATAGAACGTAAATTTAAATAATTTTGATATAGCTTGTAACAAAAATTATCCCAATTCGTCTTCCTTTTATAAACCGATAACAAACCACCATCAGTAATGAATCAATCAGAGTTCATAAAAGTGATCTCTCCCTTTAAAGACCGGGTATTCCGGTTGGCAAAGCGCCTTCTTGTGAGCAACGAAGAGGCGGAGGATGCTACGCAGGAGGTACTGGTGAAATTGTGGAACAATAAAGGGAAGCTGGAAAGCTACTCGAGTGTTGAGGCACTGGCAATGACCATGACGAAAAATTACTGCCTTGACCAGCTGAAGTCTAAAAGGGCTACGGAAATGCGGATAGTGCACAGCAACTATACCGACCGGCAGGCAGGGCTGCAGCAACAGGCAGAAGACAGGGACAGCTGGAGCTGGGCGGAGAAGATAATGGAAACCCTGCCCGAACAGCAAAAGCTGATCCTGCAGATGAGGGATATAGAGCAATATGAATTTGAAGAGATAGCCAAAATAATGGACATGAACGAAACCGCTGTAAGGGTGGCACTGTCCCGGGCGAGGAAAACGATGAGGGAGGAACTTACAAAAACACACAGCTATGGAATTAAGAACAATTGAAAAACTACTGGAGAAATATTTTGATGCTGAAACCAGTACTGCCGAAGAAAGAGAGCTTAAGATCTACTTCGCTTCACCGGATGTGGCGCCACATCTGGAACAGTACAGGCCGATGTTCGGGTATTTTGCCCAGGCCGGCACACAACAGTTTGACAAACCGATACCGTTAAAAACCAAAAGGAATTATACCGGATGGATGTCGGTGGCGGCAAGTATCGTAGTGATGCTGGGCATGTTTACGTTTTTGAACAGGGCGCAGCCTTCGCAGGCAGAGCTCGGCACCTATGACGACCCCGAAGTAGCTTTCAGGGAAACGCAGAAAGCGCTGAACATGCTTTCCAAAAATGTAAATGTGGGGGTTGAGAGCGTGAATTATATAGGAGAGTACGAGAAATCAAGAAAAACGATCTTTAAAGAATAGCAAAATGAAAAAAATTATCATCGCTTTATTGGCAATACTGCCTTCGGTGGCTTTTGCACAAAACAATTTTTTTGACAAGTTTGAAGGTAAGGAAGGCATAGAAGGTGTGGAGATTACCGATAATATGCTGGAAGTGTTCGGGTATTTTAAGGTCACAGGAGCCGGCGACGAAGACAGCCTGCCTGCAAAGGTGAAAGAATTCGAGAATGTGAAGGCATTCATCACCAAAGACAAAAAACGCATGAAGGAAATGCGTAACGGTGTGGCCGATTACCTGAAAAAGTTCCCAATGGAAGCTTCGGTAAAGCTCAACAATGAATCAGGAAAAATAAATATTTACGTAAGGAAAGCCGGTAATACATCTATTATAAAAGAAGTACTGGTTTTTATTGAAGACCTTGAAAAGCAGGAGGCTGTACTGCTTTCCTTTATGGGGAATATAGACCTTGGGGAAAATAAAACAGCATTAAACAATTAAAAACCAGCTTAAAAAGCATAAAAATCTAAAAAAATGAAAAAATTCATAATCACAGCAGTATTGGCAGCAATGCCTTTTGTAACCTTTGCACAAACCAAAGCTTTCGATAAATTCCAGGATGTGGAAGGCATAGAATCGGTAATAATCAACAAAGAAATGTTCAGGATGCTTAGCGACGTGAAGGTTTCGGGCAATGACAAAACCCAAAAGTACCTTGATATGGCCGAAAAGCTGGAAGGTGTAAAGGTGTTTTCTACCAAAGAACAGAAATTTAAAGAGGAGATGAAAAAGACGGTAACCGAATATGTAAAGAAAAACCCGCTTACTGAACTGATGAGTGCCAACAAAGACGGCGCCAAAATAAAAATTTATGTTACCCAGGGCAAAGAAGAGTCCATCATAAAAGAAGGCCTTGTGTTTATTGAGAATGCCAAAGATAATGAAATGGTACTGGTATCTTTTACAGGCACCCTTGACCTGAAGGATATTGAGGCGTTTAAGAACTAAACAGCGCCCGCCCCAAAACACCAAAAACAAAAATTAAAAACGACAACAATGAAAAATGTAATAATAGCTATACTGCTTTCCCTGATGCCCGTATTGATGCGCGCTCAGGTGACTGCCTTCGATAAATTTGAAGACAAGACAGGTATTGAAAGCGTGGTAGTGAACAAAAAAATGTTCCAGCTAATGTCTGAGGTCAAGGCGACCGGAAAGGACAAAGCCGATTACCAGCAGTATATCGACCTGATAAAAAAGCTGGAGTACCTGAAGGTATTTAAGACAGTCAATGCAAAGCACAGTGCCGATATGAAGGCCACCGTTGATGCTTACCTTAAGAAAAGCCCAATGGATGAGCTGATGCGGATGAGCGATGGCGGAAGGAATATCAAGATCTATGTGAAGTCGGGTGCTAAAGCCTCACAGGTGCGTGAGCTGCTGATGTTCATGGATGGCGGCAAGCAGGAAACAGTGATTATGTCACTTACCGGTAACTTCGACATTAGCCAGATATCGCTTCTTACCGATAAGCTGAGCCTTCCCGGAGGTATGGAACTGAAAAAAGCATCTAAATCCAAAAAATAACGATCTATGAAACGCAGCCTGTATTTATTCGGCTTAATGCTACTGGTGCTTGCTTCCTGCTCGCAGGAACCGTCACTGCAAAAATATTATATTGAAAAAGGTGAAGCACCGGGCTTTATCACCCTTGACATTGCTCCGACCTTTATTAAAAGAAATGAGATAAAACTGACCCCTGAGGAAAAAGCAGCAGTTGGATCGCTGCATAAGTTCAATGTGCTTATCTATAAAACAGACAGCCTTGATGTAAGCCACAAAAGGTATGAGCAGGAACTGGAAAAGGTGAAAGGCCTTATAAAAGGGGAGTACGAAGAGCTTATAAAGATCAATAACGGCGAAAGCGGCGCTTCTATCAGTACTAAAGGCAATGATGAGCACATCGAGGAGTTCGTGGTTTTCGTCCGCAACCAGGATACAGGGTTTGGCGTGGTGCGCGTGCTGGGGGATGATATGACGCCCAATAATGTATTAACCATTGCCGGTTTGCTTCAAAAAGCCAATATTGATACAGAGCAGTTCAAACCATTGCAGGAATTAATGAACAAGAAATAGGTTTGTTTAGGTTAGTAATGATCCCCCGGAAGTAAGGCTTTCGGGGGATTTTTTAATCAGGAAATTCTTGAATCTTAGTACTGTCCAGCGCTACCCATCCCTGTTCACGCTCCACATATTTGACATCGAATTTTTCAGAAAAGACGGTTTTGTATTTTCCATTGCGGCGTTCTTTCAAATGTTCCATCGTATAGTGCATGGTAACGGTGTCGTTTTTTATTTCCATGTCAGAAGTAAGGTGACAGGATATTTCACCCCCAATACACCAACCCGAATAGATGTAAGTGGAAATGCCATTGCCCTGTGGGGAGAAATCTTTAAAAAGGTAGAGATATGATGAGCAGAATCCGGACCCGGTGCCGCACGATTTTGTGCCAAAATAGCCGCCTGGATATTTCTTTAACCCTTCATAATGCCTTTCCCAGCAACATTGGTGCATGCCTGCGTAATAAGGTTCTGCCTGCAGCACTTCGCCTTTATCATTAATTTCCAAAAGCGTAAACATATTCCTGTCGGGATGTATAATATCACAAAGCAAAGCAATGTATTTTCCATTATCCATACGGTAATATTTTCCGATGGTGTCAGAAAACTTATAGATACGAGCTTCTAAATCCAGTGTATCCCGGCCTTCCCATTCCGTGCCGGGGTCATATTTTGCCTGCGAAAGCAAACGAAGCGCTTCGCCTTTTCTGATATAGCCGGAGTCGCCTATTATTTCGGTATAAATATTTTTTCCTTTATGAAAATTCCTTTTTTGGGAGTTGAAATTAAACAGGACTGCCAGGAAGCATATCCCGGCAAAAATGGTTTTCATGGATGGTAGTTTTGCAGTAAATGTAATAAATTATCAACCGCAAAAACTATAGATGCAGAGATCATCAAAGCGTTTCCGTAAAATCGCTTATAGAATTATAAATGGTGATATTGCTTCCCAGCGTTTCTTTATGAATGAATTGCGTATTTCGCCCAAACAGCAATAATTTTGTAGTAGCATCATTTAACAGCTGGCGGCTCAGCTCTTCCACATAATCGTTTACCGCTTTCATTTCAGGCGCAACCGTAAGGTAGGATATGTAGGTGATATTGTTGAAATAATTTTTCATATTGTTAACGTTTGCCGTAGGTACGCTTTCCCCAAGATAAATAGCTTTATATCCATTCAGCTGCAGTTCGTAGTTTAGGAACATAAGCCCGATTTCGTGAATCTCACCTTCCGGCAGGTAGAGCACATAAGTGCGGTCGTCTTTCGGTTCTTTTAAGGAAATCCTTTCCGTTTCCGAGGCAAGCTTCTGCTTAATAAGGTAGCTTATAAAATGCTCATGGCTCGGTGTTATTGTCTCTGTTTGCCATAGCATACCTATTTCTGCAAGCAGCGGGATAAAGTATTCATGAAAAATTTCCCCGAACGTCCTGTCCTTCAGCACCGACTCATATGTTGTTAAAAAAAGCGACTGGTCAAAGTTCATCATGGCCAGCTTGAAGTTGTTCACCACATGGTTGGCCAGACTTTTTTTCGATAAAACTTCTTTTACAAGCTGCGGAATTTTATCGTCGGGTATTTTGGCAAGGCTGGATATTTTATAGCCGAAAGAGTTTAACGTACTTATATTCAATATTTTTTGAAGGTTCGCCACATCATAATACCGGATATTGGTATCGGTACGCAATGGTTCGAGGATGTTATACCGCTTTTCCCATATCCTGATCGTATGCGCCTTAATACCCGATAAGTTTTCGAGATCCTTTATGGTAAAAACATTTTTAATATTGTTCATTCTTTTTTGCAAAACATTAAACAAACTTAATGATATTCTACGACGTTTCGGGTTAAATAGCAGTTAAAAATCTAAATATAAATATTTAAGGGTTTTTCTACTACTGTTTTATGAGTGTTTTAAAAGAGATGTCGTTTAATAATTGTATGTGAATATCTACAAGATATCAGCAACCATATGTTCTGATACTTACGGCCTGATCTTAATCATGGTTTGTTGGCTGGGTGTTTTTGGTGTTAATTTTTGGTTCAGAAACCGTTACATTTCCGCTCCGGTAAGAACTTTATGCTAACCCTCTCATAACTAAAGTTTTTTTTGTCGAAATAAATCGTACCTTTGCACCTTCAAAAAAAGAAAGAATGACACCCATAAGAAACATTGCGATCATTGCCCACGTTGACCACGGTAAGACGACCTTAGTTGACAAGATTATGTATCATTGCCAACTGTTCCGTGAAAACGAGAACACAGGAGACCTTATCCTGGATAACAACGACCTGGAGCGCGAAAGGGGAATTACCATTACCTCAAAGAACGTTTCGGTAACCTACAAGGGGACAAAGATCAACATCATCGATACCCCGGGCCACGCCGACTTTGGCGGGGAGGTAGAGCGCGTACTGAACATGGCCGACGGCGTATTGCTGCTGGTGGATGCCTTTGAGGGCCCAATGCCGCAAACACGTTTCGTACTGCAAAAAGCGATCGACCTTGGCCTTAAGCCATGCGTTGTAATCAATAAGGTTGACAAAGAAAACTGTACTCCTGAAGAAGTGCACGAAAAAGTTTTCGACCTGATGTTTGAGCTTGGCGCAGAAGAATGGCAGCTTGATTTCCCTACCGTTTACGGTTCGGCGAAACAAAACTGGATGTCTGACGATTTCAGGAACAAGACCGAAAATATAGAGCCCCTTCTGGATATGGTACTGGAGCACATCCCTGCGCCAAAAGTATCCGAAGGTACGCCGCAAATGCTTATCACATCGCTTGACTTCTCGAGCTTTACTGGCCGTATCGCTATAGGCCGCCTTCAAAGGGGCGTGCTTCGCGAAGGCATGAACATATCGCTTGTTAAGCGTGATGGCAAGATCATCAAATCTAAAATAAAAGAGCTTCACACCTTCGAAGGCCTTGGCCGTAAGAAAGTGGAAGAAGTAATAGCAGGCGACATCTGTGCGCTTGTAGGCATTGAAGGCTTCGAGATCGGTGATACGGTTGCCGACTGGGAAAACCCGGAAGCGCTTACATCCATAGCTATTGATGAACCTACCATGAGCATGCTTTTCACCATCAACGATTCACCTTTCTTTGGTAAAGAAGGTAAATTTGTTACCTCGCGCCACATCAAGGACAGGCTTTCTAAAGAGCTTGAGAAAAACCTTGCGCTTCGTGTGAGCGAAACTGACAGCGCCGATAAATTCATGGTGTTTGGCCGTGGCGTACTTCACTTGTCGGTACTTATCGAGACGATGAGGAGGGAAGGCTACGAGCTGCAGATCGGGCAGCCACAGGTAATCATCAAGGAGATTGACGGCGTTAAGTGCGAGCCTATCGAAGAGCTTACTATCGACCTTCCTGAGAACCTTTCAGGCCGTGCGGTAGAGTTCGTAACAATGCGTAAAGGCGAGATGCTGAGCATGGAGCCGAAAGGCGACCGTATGATCGTGAAATTCAACATCCCTTCAAGGGGCATCATAGGATTGAGGAACCAGCTGCTTACGGCTACTGCGGGTGAGGCTATCATGGCGCACCGTTTCCTTGAGTACCAGCCGTTCAAAGGCGAGATACCGGGCCGTTTGAGCGGGTCGCTTATCTCTATGGAGAATGGTAAAGCAATTCCTTACTCAATCGACAAGCTGCAGGATCGCGGTAAGTTCTTCGTTGACCCTAACGAGGATATCTACGAAGGCCAGGTAATCGGTGAGAACTCACGTGGCGACGATATGGTAGTGAACGTGACCAAGACCAAAAAACTGACCAACGTACGTTCATCAGGTGCTGACGATAAAGCGCGTATCATCCCGGCGATCAAGTTCTCTCTTGAAGAAGCCCTGGAATACATCCAGAAAGATGAGTACGTAGAGGTAACGCCTAAGAGCCTACGCCTCCGCAAGATCTACCTGAACGAAAACGACAGGAAGAGGTTTAAGATAGCGTAATTTAGTTGACGGCTGTCGGTTGACGGTTGTCGGCCCAATTGCAACGAATAAATATAGAACCGGACTTGAAAGAGTCCGGTTTTTTTATGGGTAGGAGTGTAGCTCTTCCCCTCCTTTGGAGAGCCTGTCCCGTTATAAGCGGGAGGTGCCTGAAAGGCGGGGTGGTTAGATACAACAGGCCCTGAAAACTGAGACTGCGATCTGCCATTACTGGTAGACGGACTGAAAACTGCGACTGCGACCTGTCTTTGCCTGCAGGCAGGCTGAAAATTATTCAGAGCGAAAGACCAGGGCTTTACCGGTAGGCTGCATTCCCGCCCTCCGCTGTATCCCTCCGTTGCACTACGGGGATGCCGCTACGACCGGGGCTAAAGGGAGAGGTGGGTTTTGCGTTTGGGGTTATTCGATTGGCACAAGATAAGAAATCGTGCTGGTGGAATATTGGAATTATAATGTATTTC
Source organism: Flavobacterium album (assembly GCF_003096035.1). Classification (NCBI taxonomy): domain Bacteria; kingdom Pseudomonadati; phylum Bacteroidota; class Flavobacteriia; order Flavobacteriales; family Flavobacteriaceae; genus Flavobacterium; species Flavobacterium album. The sequence goes on from NZ_CP029186.1 coordinate 2,208,236, forward strand.
TAAAATCTATATATAAACTCAAATGGTTTTTTTGAACAACTAGTCTTATCTCGCCAATATTAGAAACTTTCCATGTACGATATAATATGAAATCATCTTCATCTAAATTTTTTAAAAAGTTCTCATCTTCTGTGACAACTGATTTATTGTGTATATCATTTCCAAAATATTTTATTAAATGGAAAGTTAAATGTTTAAATTCATCATATAGTAATATATTTCCGTTGGTTGGTTTAACTTTTCTTAATATATGGTAATTTTTAATATTTTCAAACCAAGAAATATAATTAAAGTATCCAAAAAAATAAAGTTGAGAAAGATAACCTTGTAAATTATAATTTTCGAAATATTCCTGAATATTCGGCTCAAAGTTATTTGCAATTGAAGTAATTTTAAACAATTGGTTATTGAGACTATCTAACGTTAAAACTTTATTCCAATACTCAACAAACTCGCTTGAGGAAAACACCTTTGTGTTGATATTAAGCTCACTATAAACGTACAATGCTTTCTCCTTACAACGTTTATCATCAACAATAAATATATCGCATACGGAAGCATAACCTACATGGTTTGCATCATCGATTGTATTGTGAAACGTCTTTGACTTCTTTTGTGATACTTTGATTTCATCTTGATTATAGCCAATTAAATCTAGGCCTACATAATATGTAATGATTTCGTCAATAAAATTACTTTCAGATTTTTCTTTAATCGCAGTCAACGATTCGGTAATCAATTGTGAAAAACTTATCCCCTTGTCTTTTAATATTTTGTCAATTTCGTAAAGTGGATTTGGTGAATTAAAGATTTTATCCTTATTAACGCCTATACTTTCTTGGAAATCATTTCTTAAATATTTGTACTCTTCGGTTGAAATTAGAGAAATAATATATTCCATCGTTTTCATTAGGATATTTTCCATCGTCAAGTAGCCATCACTTGTTATATAATCATATAATCGATTATCTATACCATTAATTGGGATTGGAAAAATTAAATCCTTATATATTTCTACATTCTTAAGTTCATAATGCAACTTAGATAATTTACTTTCTTGTTCGCTGATATAATCAAATATAATTTCAGGGTTTGTTTTAGAAAAATATATCTCCTGATTGCTGTATTTTGCTAGTAATAGATTTTCAGACAACTCGGATATATATTTCAAATCACTATTTATGTGTTCATGTCTATCTTTTTTTGAATAACCGTGTGTCAAATCACCAATATGGGCGGGAGAATATGGTATTAAAAATAGGTTATCTCTATTTTCCATGATAATTCTTAGTTCGTCGAATTGGGAGGACTTTCTTTTCAAATTATTCCACACATTCCAATCTAAATAGACTCTTAACATGTTTTTTTACTAAGTTACGTTTTTAATATACAAGTTCTTGAATAAATGTTTATAAATGTACTAATAGAAATTAACTGATCAATAAATCCACATTCGACAATTCCTCTCCTAAAAAAATATATATTTGTTTCCCGACCTATTAACCAACCGGGAAACAAATAACAAATTTATGTCAACAGACCTGTATGGGATCCGCATCCTGAAGAAGGAGCCAGAACAAAAGAAAATAACGATGAAAGTCATCGTGGTATATTATGATGTGGCCTACAAAAGCCATGAGCCCCTGCCGATGGATAAAAGCCTTTTCCTTCGCGTGCTTTGCGATAATGGCGGGGATGCGTTTATTGGTAAGGAGATAGCGCAGTACGAATGGCTCGACGAAGATTGGGTTGCTGCCAATGCTTATAAATACATTGACCATGTAAAGCAGCTTTCTACAAAGAACTACCCGATAAAAAACTGGGACGGCTACCACGACTTCTATTACGGCGAGGGTCCCTGGACGGATGAGGAAAAGCTTGTTCAGGCCGACTATGAGGTGTACGTGAGCGATGCACGGCTGTTCGAACACCTGGAAGAAGGCGAGTCGTGGGGCACTACAAGCTATGAGACCCAATCCTATGTGCATCCGGGTGCCGCAGCGCCTTTTATGCCCGACCTGTCATCGGAAGTTGTGGCGCTGGAGCCATTTCCCGGTATTGAGCAAGAAACGGATAGGCTGGTATTCACCTCAGATTCCTCAAAGCTTATAGCTTCAAATTCCGATAACGAGATCGTGTGCTATGATACCGCCACATGGGAGGAGCTTTGGCGTGTGAAATTCGACGGTATGTTTGGCGAAATGAAGATCGATGAAGCGCAGGGAATTGTGTGGCTAACTGACTACAACAAAGTTGCAGGGGTTGTTGATATTGCTACCGGCGAAGTGTCGGACAAGGAGCCTAAAACCACGCTGAGAGGGTTTTCGAGCACCGGGAAATATTCTGTCGATTATATGGAGGATGAGTTCGTTGACTTAGGCGACGGTCGTAAGATAGAGCAGCCGGGCGCAATAGAGGCCCTTGCTTTTTCGAATGACGACAAGCTGATTGCTATGGGTGGCGGCTCCTATCGTTTTGTAGACATTTGGGATCTTGATACTTTTGAACGCCTTTATACCATCAATACTAACGAACGCAGCAGGAGGCTGGCTTTCAGCCCTGATTCCAAATACATTTCGGTAGTGTCTTTCGACAAGCTTATGATCTATGAAGTGGCTACCGGAAAGCTCCTGATGAAAAGCATTAAGAGAGATAATACCACTTTCGGCACGCCGGTATGGTCGCCGGATGGTAAGTATTTTGCTATTAACGATTATAACTTCTACGGCTATGATGGCCACACCGCTATTTATAAGATAGGAATGGAATAAAATAGCGAAGCCGTTTAAATTACTTAAACGGCTTCTTTATTATTGGGCAGTCAATTATAGTTTCTTGCCGCTCTTGTCTATGATCTTCTGGATACGCTTGTCAAGGTCTTCCATCAGCTCTTTAAGCGCGCTTTCGCACATTGGCATTATCTTTTCAGGCTTCATAACCGGTACGCCGCCTACCATAACGCCTGTTTTGCTGCTGTTAGCGTGCTCGTTGATAACAAATACCTTATCGCCTTTTTTGTTATAAAGCGCGATATGGGTAAAGGCACGCATTTTGGTAGAAGCCGTACCGCCCACGCCAAATCCTTTTACAAGGGCAAAGTCGATGTACACGAACATCACACCATCCACATCAGGGAACAGCTTGAGCATACCGTTTACGTTGGCGCTGCTCCATGTAGGGTCTACAGCCTCGTAGCCGGGATATAGCTGGTAACGCGACATATCCTGCTTCATTCCAAGGAAAGTCGGCTGGAACTTGTGGTATTCCTCATTGCCCGTTACAAGCGTTTCATCAGCAAGCTCGAAAGGGAACTTTTTAGCATAATCGGTAAAAAACTTATCGTGGTACTGCTGCAGCATCGGCGCCAGGTTGAAGTTGGGGTCGTTCTTCAGGTCGGCAATAGCAGCTATCTCCGCCAGGCCTACATCACTAAGGTCTACCATCTTATCGGCATAAAAGGTAACCACCGCTACTTTTTTCTTTGCCTGCGCAAATGTTGCTGTCACCGAAAAAAGAAGCACGGCTGTAAGCATTGTAATTTTTCTCATAAGCTAATTTTAAATTGTTAATTTGTTATAATTTCAGCAAATAAAGGTAAACGGCTGTTATAAAGCAAATTATAGAGGAGTTTTTATTTGATATAAATCTCTTTCTGCATTTGGCTATATAACATTCACTATATGTAGTAAAAGTTTAAAGCTTTTTTCTTAGGTACTGGTCATTATTGAACCGAATTACGACTCATCCCCAAAATTCTACAGTTCGGTAAAACACTTTTTCAGGGGTGATTGTAACTTTGGATATTTGCTTCATCAAAATACAACAACCTAAAAAAATAAAATCATGGTACGAATTATTACAATGTTAACCTTCTTTGTTTGCAGTACGCTTACTGCGCAGTCGAAATTCGAAACAGGAATGCAGAAAGCATTTGCCCTTTGGGGAGAAGACAAGCCATCCGAAGCTTCGGCGCTTTTTGAAAGGATCGCCGGGGCGGAGAAAGACAACTGGCTGCCGTCTTACTACGTAGCCCTGATCAATACCACAGAGGCTTTCAAAACGCAGGATAAAGAGAAGATAGCGGCGTTCCTTGCTAAGGCACAAACCGCACAGGACAATGCGATAGCTATTTCTCCCGACAATCCGGAACTGCTTGTGATGCAGGCGATGATACACACTGCCTGGATAGTAGCCGACCCGATGACCAACGGTATGAAGCTATCCGGTAAAGTGAATGAGCTTTATGCAAAAGCGCTTATCATTGCGCCAAACAACCCGAGGGTAGTGTTTAATAAAGCTGAGTTCGAAATAGGCGGGGCGCGTTACTTCGGGAAAGATACAAAGCCGATGTGCGCCCAGATAGAAAAAGCTGTCGGCCTTTTTGCTACCTTTAAGCCGGAGACGCCGTTCCACCCGAATTGGGGCAAAGAGAGGGCAGAACAGGCATTGGCAGAATGTAAAAAATAAGGAAGAAAATGAATATCTATAGTCAGTTATTAAGGGCAACGCTACTTGGCATCATCATTTACTTTGGGCTGCTGTTTGCGGTATGGGGCGGGCGGTTCGAATGGAATTCTGCCTACCTGGTACAATTCCTCTTTGTAATTGGCTATACTCTTACGCTTTATGCCGGTAATGTCTTTGTTTTCCTTAGTATGGACAGGATATTCGGGAAGGGCAGGATGGTCGTCAACCGCTTGCTTGTTGGCTTTACCCTGTCTTTTGTAGTATCGCTTCTCTTAATTTTTCTGCTGCGTATTATTGAGGATGTAGTTATTAAGGGCTACACGTTTACGCAGTTCCTTGCTGAAGAAACATTTTCGAACTATTACCTGGCCATTAATATAACACTGGGGGTGAGCTTTTTGGTGCATGCCTTCCATTTTTACAAGCGTTACCAGGAAAATAAGGTTAAGGAGCAAAAAATAATAGCGGGCACGGCATCGGCCAAATTTGAAACGCTGAAAAACCAGATCGACCCGCATTTTCTCTTTAACAGCCTCAACGTGCTGAGCTCATTGATAGAGGAAAATCCCGAAAGTGCGCAAAGGTTTACCACATCGCTATCTAAAGTGTACCGCTATGTGCTGGAACAGAAAGATAAAGAGCTCGTAAGCATACAGGAAGAGCTCGACTTTGCAAAAACGTATATGAACCTGCTGAAAATGCGGTTTGAGAACAGCGTATTTTATGAATTGCCGCAATCGGTTTCCAGCTCCGATGCAAGGGTGGTGCCGCTATCGCTCCAGTTGCTTCTGGAAAACACAGTTAAGCACAATATTGTGAGCCAGCAGAAACCGCTCCATATACGGATATTTGAGCAGGACGGTTACCTGGTGGTGCAGAACGACTACCAGAAGAAAGAAGTATTGCAGGACAGGCGCGGTGTAGGCCTGCAGAATATCGTGAGCCGTTATGCCATCATCTCATCGCGCAAAGTGCAGATAGAACAGACAGAAAAGCATTTTACGGTAAAATTGCCGGTATTGACAAAACAGGTTACAATTATGGAAACAAGCAACAGCGAATCGGAAAGCAGCTACCTGAAAGCGCAGAAGAAAGTGGAAGATATAAAAGGGTTTTACGGAAACCTGATGTCCTACATCATTGTGATAGCAGGGCTTGCAATCCTGAATCTTGCCACCTCACCGGAGCACTTGTGGTTTCTCTACCCGATGATCGGGTGGGGGATTGGGGTACTGGTACATTTTTGCAGTGTGTTCAGTTATATACCGTTCCTCGGGCGCGACTGGGAGGAACGCAAGCTAAATGAGCTTATGGAAAAAGAACGCAACAACAGGTGGAAGTAGGTTAGCAGACAGTCGCAGTTGACAGTCTGCACCCGAAGTTTACGATCGCAGAGGCGTTGTACTGCCACGTCTGGAACCGGAAATTCAGTTAAAGTTCAATCATCATCAAATCATTAAAAATTAAATCATCATGGAAACCGGATTTGAAAAAAAGGAAAGGGAACGTATCCGCAAGAGGGTAAAGGAAATAAGGTCGTTCTACATCAACCTTTCAGCATATTGTATTGTTATGCCAATACTGATAATTATCAACGTTACCTTTACCCCCGAATTTTACTGGTTCTTCTTTTCGATGGCCGGATGGGGTATAGGCTTGCTGTTCCATGCCATGGCGGCCTTCAATTTTGTGCCGTTTCTCAACAAGGACTGGGAAGAGCGCAAGTTGCAACAGTTTATGGACGAAGACCGCAGGGCAAGGGAGAAGTTTATTGATAAGGATAAAGCAGCACAGACGCAGTTAAATCAAACTACACATTAAACACCAACCAGATATCATGGAAGACTATTCATTTGAAGAGCAAAAAAGGCTTGACAGGGCCCGCAAAAAAGTAGAGGATATCAAGGGGTTTTACAAGCACCTGTCTGCCTATGTGCTGGTAAATATATTCCTTATCGTTATGCAGGCCATCAACCTCAAACCGGGAGAGAGCTTTTGGTCCTGGGGCACTTTTATAACGCCGCTATCGTGGGGAATAGGCCTGCTGGCGCACTGGCTAACTGTATATAACCGCCATATGTTCTTCAGCAGGGACTGGGAAGAGCGCAAGATACAGGAATACATGGACCGCGAAAAAAGCAAGGCCAGCAAGTGGGAATAGAAATTATTTCAGATTTTTGATTCCAGATTGATCTAACAACCGACAACTAACAACTGACTAACAATGAATGTTATAATCATTGAAGACGAAAAACCTGCGGCGCGACTATTACAGCGCAAGCTGCAAAAACTGGATATTGAGGCCGGCACCATGCTGCATTCGGTGGAAGAAGCGATAGCGTGGTTCCAGAACAACCCTCAGCCCGATCTGATACTGCTGGATATACAGCTGAGCGACGGGCTGTCGTTTGAGATATTCGAAAGCATTCCTATCAGCAGTGCCGTTATATTCACTACAGCTTATGACGAGTATGCCCTGCGCGCCTTTAAGCTCAACAGTATCGACTACCTGCTGAAGCCCATTGATGAGGACGACCTCGAGTCGGCCATCAATAAATTCAGGGAGCGCCAGCCCAAGCCGCAGCAGCTGTCGGTTGACTTCGACCAGATAAAGCGCATGCTGGCCAACCCATTGGAGAAAAGTTATAAAAAGCGCTTTACCATAAAAATGGGGCAGCACCTCAAAATGATCAATATCGAGGATGCCGAATGCTTTTACAGCGAGAACAAAGGCACCTATATCCACACTTCCGATAACCGTGATTACCTCCTGGAATGCACCCTCGAGCAGCTGGAAACCGAACTCGACCCCACGCAGTTCTTTCGCGTAAGCCGCAAGTTCATTGTGTCCGTCAATGCGATAAAGGATATTATCGTGTACACTAATTCCCGCCTGAAAGTCATCCTGCCCACCTACAAAGACGATGAGGTGATCGTGAGCCGTGAGCGTGTGAACGATTTCCGGGAATGGATTAGTTAGTTATTCTGTTGCGGGTTTGGAGTTTCGAGTTGCCACTTAACGTATAGAAAATACTATTAATATGGTTGATTAGCAATAGTGGTATTCTCCGTTCGGGGTTAGGGGGCTACAACATAAGCTTTTAACTCTGCCATTTTACCATCCCTGAAACGCCACACATCGCAATACGACGAGGTAATTGCCTTTCCGTCTTTATCTGTCATGGTAATACTGCCCATTGCGATCACGTGGTCCTCGCCAGAAATAAGGTCCTGCACATCGAATTGCGGCGGCTCGATATAGTTCTCCGCCATCCATTGCCGTACTGCCTCTTTGCCCCGCAGCGTGATATCACCTACAAAGGTCCATACGGTGTCATCGGTGCAGTGCTCCAAAAAGCCTTCGTTGTCGCCTTTTGTAATAGCGGCGTTCGCCTTTTCTAATATCGCTTTATTATCGTCCATAAGATAATTAGTTATACCCTAAGATACAAAAAAGTTTGTAATCGGCATGAGTGTAGCTCTTCCCTTCCCTTGGAGGGGTGCCCAAAGGGTGGGGTGGTTTCCTCCTGATTGGCAACCCGAAACCCGAAACTCCGAACCTAAAACTACTTCTTCGTAAACCTGTAAATTGCCCCGCCCTGTTTCAGTACCATCTGCTTTCCATCGGGATTGAACTCCATTTCCAGGCCCGCCATTTCGAATTTAAACTTGCCTTTAGCGGTCGCATCCAGTGGGAATGCCGATTGCCCTTTAGCCTGTGCCATAAGCGTAGTACCTTCTTTAGTAATGGTAATTGGCAGTGGGATGTCAGCCGATTCGTAATAGCCGGCATACTGGTCAAGTTCTGCGGGCGTATGATTATACCCTGTAAAATCAGGAATATCGAAAGGCTCGTTGTACACCCAGTTTAGTATAGTGATGCCAATCTCGTTCGGGTCCATGTTCGCACCGTTCGAGGTCATGGCAACAGTCACCTTATCATCCGGGAAAAGCGTAACCACCGACCTGAATCTGTCAATTCCGCCTGTGTGGCCGTAAGAGGATTTCTCACCAAACGGAAAGCGGAACATCCCAAGGCCGTAACCCTGCGAAATGGTTTTCATCTGTTCAAGGCTGGCCGCCGAAACTACCTTACCTGCAAACAATCCTTCAATAAATTTAGCCAGGTCGGCCGGGTTAGAGACTACTGCGCCCGCACCGCCCGGGATAGACATGTCGGTTTCCATTTCCTTTACCCATTTGCCGGCATAGCTGTAGGAGTACACCTCGTTATTGGCAGGGCTTATCTTTGCGCCGTAGTAGGTATTTTTAAGGCCAAGCGGCTTCACGATTTTTTCAGTTAGCAATTCCTTATAGGACTTTTTGTAAACTTTCTCCAGGATGAAACCCAATAGCGCATAGTTCGAGTTGCTGTAATCCGCCGAAGTGCCCGGCTCAAATTCGCTTTTGCCTTTGGAGATGATGGCTACCATTTCGGCCTGTGTTTTCGGGGTCGCCATATAGGAGGTGTATTCCTCATCGTTGGTAAAGTTATGGATGCCGCTGCTGTGGCCCAGCAGGTTCTTTATAGTGATCTTCGATGCGTTGGGCACAGTAGGGAAGAACTTGTCGAGCTTATCGTCCAGCGACAGTTTTTTCTCCTCAATGGCTTTCATGACCATCGAAGCCGTGAACATTTTGGATATAGACCCGATCCTGAATTTCGAGTCGGCAGTGATCTTTTTGCCCGCTTCGGCATCGGCAAAGCCTATCGACCGCGAGTAAATGGCCTTCCCGTCTTTGGAAACGACCACGCTCCCCATGTATTTGTTGTTGGCCTCGAGTGCGTCAAAATACTTGTCGAGCTTTGTCTTGTCAGGGGTTTGCGCAAAAGCAGGCAGCGAAATAGCCGCGGTAAGCAGCAGCAGGATAATTTTTTTCATAGTTGGTTATTGATTGATGGTTTGCCCAAATGTAGGGAATATTTTGATTTGTAAGCCACAGCTTTAAATTGTAGACGAAGCGGCTTGTGTTTTGTTACATTCGCGACCATCAACCGACAACTGACAACCATCAACCAGATAAGGAGCGGGAGGGCATGGGCTTTTTCAGTAGGGGACAGTCCTGCCATCGCCTTTATCTGCTTCGTGCCTCAGCAGGATATCAGCTCTGTCAGGGCTAAGGGGAGAGGTGGTTTTGTATTTGTTGTGTGTTGTAGGTTAGTGCGAGCATGAGAGGAAAGTAGCAAAAATTATTTTTAGAGATAGATTTTTGTGATGGTTTAAGTATCTTTGCTTATGTTGATAAATAAAGAGCAAATAAAAAATACAGGGGCAACTTTTACTCCAAAAGAGCTTTCCGCCTTCTTAGCAGAAAGAATTTTTTATTATATTAATCACTCTTATCAAAAGGTGCTTGACCCCGCTTGCGGTGAAGGAGAATTACTTATTTCGATGGGTGATTTACTCTCGAATTCAGCTATTGATTTTTCACTTACTGGCTATGATGCTAATCAGCAATACTTAAGATTCGCACAGGAAAGAATGCTGCGATTTGGTTCTGAAAAGATCAATTTCGTTCATGAAGATTTTTTACAGGCTGTAGATGTTTCTTTTCGTCAAAATAACTTAGATCTATTTGAGGAGTACAATAAATCTTCTATAAATAATTCTTTTGACATTGTCATTGCCAATCCTCCTTATGTACGTACACAAATATTGGGAGCAGAGCAGGCGCAAAAAATTGCAAAAAACTTTAATTTAAAGGGAAGAATCGACTTGTATTATCCATTCTTAATTTCCATGACAGAAAGTTTGAAAGAAGGAGGTATAATTGGTGTAATCACTTCTAATAGATATTTATCAACAAAAGGTGGAGAAAGTATCCGGAAATTTCTATCTGAAAATTATGAGATTTTGGAAGTAATTGATTTAGGAGATACAAAATTGTTTAATGCTGCGGTATTACCTGCAATCTTTATAGGGAAAAAACAAAAACAAAAAAAATCCTCTGTGGCAAATTTCATCAAAATATATGAGGAATTAAATGGTTACAAAGGTGATCTAATACCTTTGGAATCTGTGTATGAAATATTAAGTAATAAACAATCTGGATACTTTACTGCAAATGGCAAAAGATATAAAAAATCCTCTGGTATTCTTAAATATGAAATTGCATCTGGTGAATGTTGGGAATTGTTGTCAGGCAAAGAGTCGGATTGGGTTTCAAAAATTGATAAAGCTGCAAAAAATCGCGTAGAGAATTATTTTAAGGTAAAAGTAGGCATAAAATCCACTGCGGATAAAGTATTTATCAGTGATAAATGGGAGGAATTAAACGATCATAAACCAGAAGATGAGTTACTGAAAGATTTAATTTCACAGGAAAATATAGAACCTTGGAATGCTATTGATAATTTTAAATTAAAAGTCCTTTATCCTCATATTTCTATTAATGGGCAAAAACAAACAATTGATATTGAGAAATATCCTAAAGCAAAAAAATTTTTTTTGCAACACGAAGAAAAATTAAAAGCAAGAAAATATCTTATTGAATCAGGAAGGCAATGGTTTGAATTGTGGGTTTCCCATCGCCCTGATCAATGGAAATATCCAAAACTTGTTTTTCCTGATATAAGTTTAAAGCCTCGTTTTTATTTTGATGAAGAGGGAAAGATAGTGAACGGTAATTGTTATTGGATTGTAGCAGAAAAAGAAGAAGATGTAGAAAAATTGCTGCTAATTCAGGGAATAGCTAATTCCAAATTAATGACAAAATACCACGATTTGGTGTTTAATAACAAGCTATATTCGGGCAGAAGAAGATATTTTACACAATATGTTGAAAAATATCCATTACCTGATATAAGTTCTTATGAAGGTAAGGAAATCATTTCAATCGTTAAATTGTTAAATCAATCAAATGACGAGGTAGAGGTTTCAAGATTAGAAAATGAATTAGAAATTAAAGTTGCAAAATCCTTTGGAGTTGCACCTGTTTTTAATCTGGATTAAAAACAGATTTTCCATAATAATTATCAAAGAAAGCCATAGGTATTGTCCTTTGGCATTTATAACTTTCTGCACTTACATACGAGAATAATTCTCCTAACTTTTCACCAGGAGCAAGAATAATACCTTCAATTATTTCTGTTTCTCTATTTGTTAAAGCAATCAAATACCTTACATCAAAAGTCGTTAATCTTGATTCATCAATGACAATCTCTTCTTTTTCAGGTGAAAATTTACCTAAATCGACTGTTGGACTGTCTTGTACTTTTACTTCCAACAATTGATTTCTGATATCTGGAAATGCACCATATAGTAAATCCGATTCCTTTATTTCGTAACCAAGCAATTCAAGAACTTTTTTTTCTAAAGCCTGTCCCCTGTTTTTTGTTGACGCTGCATCCAGTTTAAAGCCAATTAGTTCCTCTGCTACCATTTTTTTTAGCAATGCAATGGAAAATAAATGCTTAATGTCCGGTTCTTCAACCATTCCCGATTTAGGGGCAATATATTCATGCCTAATGTAGTAAGAAAGTTTTTTAGAATCTGGAAAAGACAGAATTTTGTCCTTACGAGCGTAAATTTCCTTTCTTACTTTTCCAGAAATTAAAAGTTGATGCTTAATTGTTGGTTTTCCAAATTTTCCAAATCTATTTTCTATATATTCAGGTGTGAGGATTATAACCGAAGCAATTATACTTTTTATTGTATCAATTCTTACAAAAACGAATCGCACATTTGTACATTTAAGGCTTTCTCCGGATTCATATTTTATCAAGAGACTTTCAGCAGCGGGAATTCTATTCCAGACTTGCAAATTATAAGATGTCCCGCTCGTTACAATGTAGGTGTCAATAAACTCGATCACAATTTTTGGAACACCTTTTCCTCTTGGAGGGACAATTTCAAACTGCTCTACTTTGGCTAATTCAGGTAACGGATGCTTTTCCAATATGGAAGCAACAAGTTTACGAATGTTTGAACCATCAGTCCTTGTTCTTCCTGTTAATATAAATGGGGTTCCAACCAATTCAGAGAAATAATCTACTAATGATTCGGAAGATGTCAACATTTTAATTGACTTTGGGGGAGTTTTAAAATCTTTGTTCATTCGTCAATGTTTAATAAGTTGGAAACAGTTATTTTTAAAGCTGTTGAAACTTTTTTGAGATTAATAACAGAGATATTTCTTTCACCTCTTTCTACAGAACCAATATAAGTTCTGTCAAGGTCGCATGCAAAAGCTAATTTTTCTTGAGATAAATTTGCTTTTATACGTAGATCACGTATTCTAATTCCTATACTTTCTAAATATGCTTTTTCGTTTTTAGAATATATTCTTCCCATTAGGATCAATTTTTACAAAAATCTAAAAATGATGTAAATAAGTCTACGGACTATAAGTATCATGTGTCATCTCCAATCCTTTTCCCTATCTTTGCACCCTCTAAAAAAGGAAAATGAAATTTGATCTTCTTACCAAAGACCCGCAGTCCAAAGCCAGGGCAGGCAGCATTACGACCGATCACGGCACAATTGAGACCCCGATATTCATGCCTGTAGGCACTGTGGCATCCGTAAAAGGTGTGCACCAACGCGAGCTGAAGGACGACATCAACCCCGATATCATCTTAGGGAATACCTACCACTTATACCTCCGCCCGCAAACCGAAATACTCGAAAAGGCAGGCGGCCTCCACAAGTTCATGAACTGGGACCGCAACATCCTTACCGACAGCGGCGGCTACCAGGTGTACTCGCTTTCGGCCAACCGCAAGATCAAGGAGGAGGGCGTGAAGTTCAAGTCGCACATCGACGGGTCGTACCATTTCTTTTCGCCCGAGAGCGTGATGGAGATACAGCGCACCATTGGCGCCGACATCATCATGGCCTTCGACGAGTGTACACCGTACCCGTGCGATTACCGCTATGCCAAGCGCTCCATGCACATGACGCACCGCTGGCTCGACCGCTGTATTACGCACCTTGAGAAAGTGCCGTTCAAGTACGGCTACAGCCAGGCGTTCTTCCCGATAGTGCAGGGGAGCACCTATACCGATCTTCGCCAGCAATCGGCCGAATATATTGCCAATGCAGGCGCTGTGGGTAACGCCATCGGCGGCCTCTCTGTAGGCGAACCTGCCGAGGAAATGTACGCCATGACCGATGTGGTGTGCAGCATCCTTCCCGAAGACAAGCCGCGCTACCTCATGGGCGTAGGCACCCCGATAAATATACTGGAGAACATCGCGCTGGGCGTGGATATGTTCGACTGCGTGATGCCTACGCGCAACGCCCGTAACGGGATGCTGTTCACGGCCAACGGTACCATCAACATCAAAAACAAAAAGTGGGAAGCCGACTTTTCGCCCCTCGACGAAATGGGCATCACTTTTGTCGACACCGAATATACCAAGGCCTACCTGCGCCACCTTTTTGCCGCCAACGAGTACCTTGGTAAGCAGATAGCCACCATACACAACCTCGGTTTTTATATGTGGTTGGTTCGTGAGGCAAGAAAGCATATCTTAGCGGGAGATTTCCGTGAGTGGAAAGACAAGATGGTAAAACAAATGAGCAACAGGCTCTAAACTAATAAGCGTAATAGCGTGAAATTAATAGACTGGTACATCCTGAAGCGTTACCTTGCAACATTTTTTGTAATGCTCCTCATGTTCATCCCTATAGGGATCGTGATCGACGTTTCCGAAAAGATCAACAGGATACTTGAATACAAAGTGCCTTTCGTGCAGGTAGCCATCTACTACGGCGACTTTACCATCTATTTCGCCAACATGCTTTTCCCCATATTCCTCTTCCTTTCGGTAATATGGTTTACCTCGAAGCTGGCGAACAACACCGAGATCATTGCAATACTTAGTTCGGGTATATCTTACATGCGCTTCCTGAGGCCGTATATAGTGGGTGCAACCCTCATCTCTATACTTGCGCTGCTTATGGGCTTTTTCTTTGTACCTAAAGCGAGCAAGGGCTTTAACGACTTCCGCTATACCTACCTGAAACGGGGCGCCGATGCCGAGACACGTCAGAATGTAGATGTTTACAAGCAGATAAGCGATAACGAATATATTTATGTAAGCAGCTTTAATTATACGTCGAAAGTAGGTGTCAATTTCAGCCTTGAAGAGTTTAAGGACAACCAGATGGTCTCGAAGATAAGTGCTTCGGTGATAAAATGGAATGAAAAGGACAGTACCTATACACTTACCAATTATAACAAGCGCATAGTAGGCAAAATGGAAGACAAGCTGGAGTCGGCACCGGAAAAGAAATTCAGGTTCAACTTTAAGCCGGACGACCTTACCCCTACGGTATATGCAGCTGAAACCATGACCCTGGGGGAACTGAACAAATTCATTGACAAGGAAAAAGAACGCGGGTCGGGCAATATAAATGCCTACCTGGTAGTGAAATACAAAAAATACAGTATCCCAATATCGGCTTTTATCCTCACGGTTATAGCCGTAGCCGTATCGTCGATGAAGAGGCGTGGCGGTATGGGAGTTAACCTTGCGCTTGGCATAGCGCTTGCTTTTACCTTTATCTTTTTCGATAAGGTATTTGGTACGCTGGCCGAGAAATCGAGCATGTCGCCGTTCATTGCGGTATGGATACCTAACTTCACGTTCGGGATATTAGCTATTTATTTGTTGCGAAATGCAAGGCGATAACCTAAAAAGCTACCTGCACCTCCACTTTATCGTATTTGTATGGGGGTTCACCGCGGTGCTTGGCGCGCTCATTTCGCTCGACGCACTGCCGTTGGTGTGGTTCCGCATGTGCATAGCGGTCAGCCTGATATTCCTTTTTGCAGTAGCCACCAAAACACCGATGAAAGTTCCCACGCGCACGTTCCTGGGTTTTATGGCAGCCGGCCTGGTCATCGCCATGCACTGGTTCACGTTTTTCCACGCTATCAAGGTTTCCAATATTTCCATCACGCTTGCCTGCCTCTCTACAGGCGCATTGTTTGCCACATTGTTGGAATCTGTGGTTTACAGGAGGCGCCTCATCGGGTATGAAATACTCATGGGCTTTATAGTCGTTTTGGGCCTGTGCATCATTATATACGGGGAGCAGCTCACAGTGGTGTTTGGAAAAATCATGGAAACCCCGTCTGATTTTTGGAACATCTTAGCTGATGGCACTTATACGAATCCCGGCCATTACTGGGGGATATTGCTGGCCTTGTCTTCGGCATTCCTTTCGGCTACATTCTCTATTATCAATGGTAAATATGCTAAAGAGCACAACCCGGTAGTTATATCACTTTATGAGCTTATGGGCGGCGTCTTTTTCTTTTCGCTATACCTCCTTTTTACCGGCAGCTTTACGGCAGATTTCTTTGCGCTTTCGGGTCTTGACTGGATATGGCTTTTCATCCTGGGGTCGTTTTGTACCGCCTATGCTTTTATCGCATCGGTACAGGTAATGAAGTTTATTTCACCTTATACGGTAATGCTTACCATAAACATGGAGCCCGTTTATGGGATAATTCTTGCACTGATAGTTTTTAAGGAAAAGGAAAAAATGGGATGGACATTTTATATCGGTGCCATTATAATTTTGAGTACTGTGATAATCAATGGGATACTTAAAAATAAGCCCAAAATTGAAAGTAATTAGCCGCGGTTAGTTTGTTTACCAATTGAAAATTTTATCTTTGTAGTTCGAACCAAAAATGAAAATCTGCCCATACTATGGAATACTTAGATTTTGAACTCCCGATCAAGGAGCTTGAGGACCAGCTGGATAAGTGCACGATAATAGGCCAGGAGAGCGATGTCGATGTATCTAACACCTGCAAACAGATCGAGAAGAAACTGGAAGAAACCAAAAAGAAAATATACAAAAACCTTACTGCATGGCAAAGGGTTCAGCTGTCAAGGCACCCAAGCCGTCCGTATACGATGGACCATGTGAGGGCGCTTACAGGAGATACGTTCCTGGAAATGTTCGGCGACCGCAGCTTTAAAGATGACAAGGCCATGATTGGCGGGCTCGGCAAGATCGGCGGGCAGTCGTTCATGATCGTTGGGCAGCAGAAGGGATATAATACCAAGACAAGGCAGTACCGTAATTTCGGTATGGCCAATCCGGAAGGGTACCGCAAAGCATTAAGGCTTATGAAAATGGCCGAGAAATTCGGGATACCTGTGATAACACTGGTGGATACCCCGGGAGCTTATCCTGGCCTGGAAGCCGAAGAGCGCGGACAGGGCGAAGCCATCGCAAGGAACATTTTTGAAATGGTACGCCTTAAAACCCCTATAATAACCGTTATAGTAGGAGAGGGCGCTTCGGGAGGTGCTTTGGGAATAGGTGTTGGCGATAAAGTATACATGATGGAGAACACCTGGTACTCCGTTATCTCGCCGGAATCCTGTTCATCGATCCTCTGGAGGAGCTGGGAATACAAAGAGCAGGCTGCCGAAGCACTGAAGCTGACTTCCTTCGACATGAAAAAACATGGCCTTATCGATGATATCATCCCTGAACCCCTTGGAGGCGCGCACTATGACCGCGAAACAGCCTTCAGGAATGTAGAGGAATACATATTGAAAGGATATAATGAACTCAAAGACTTATCAACAGCCGAATTAGTGGCGCAAAGGATGGATAAGTACAGTAAAATGGGCGAGTACAAGGAATAATATGGCCAGAAATCTATAATTGGTCCGAAGCCTTGCAGCTTCGGATTTTTTTTGGGTTATGAACAAATTTGCAGTGGTTTATCAACATGTTGTAAACAGGTTATGACCAACCGCGCTTAACAATTACTTAACTATTTGGTGCCAATTTTATTTACATTCGCAATATGGAAAATATCAGGAATATAAACCCCGTGAAAGTTGATAAGACTACCATTATCACTTTAGAGAAAGGCAAGCTGCCACCGCAGGCGCTCGACCTTGAGGAGGCCGTTTTGGGCGCCATGATGATCGACAAGAAGGGGGTTGACGAAGTTATTGATATCCTTCAGCCGGATGCTTTTTACAAGGATGCCCACAAGCATATTTATGAGGCTATTGTGGCGCTTTTCAACGATACACAGCCTATTGACTTGTTAACAGTCTCTGCACAGCTTAAAAAGACAGGAAAACTGGAACTCGCAGGAGGCGATTTCTACCTGATCCAGCTTACGCAAAAGATATCCTCTTCGGCGCACATCGAGTTCCATTCGCGCATCATCTTACAGAAATACATACAGCGCAGCCTTATCAAAATTTCCAGTGAGATCATTGAGGAGTCCTACGACGAGACCACAGATGTATTCGACCTCCTTGATAAAGCCGAATCGCGCCTGTATGAAGTGACCCAGGGCAATATAAAACGCAGCTCAGAAACCGCACAAAGCCTTGTGATACAGGCCAAAAAGCGCATCGAAGAAATCGCTAACAAAGAAGGCCTTAGTGGTATCGCTACCGGTTTTCATGACCTTGATAAGCTTACATCAGGCTGGCAGCCAAGCGACCTTATCATTATTGCGGCAAGGCCGGGTATGGGTAAGACCGCATTCGTCCTTTCCATGGCACGAAATATTGCTATAGATTTCAATCACCCTGTGGCTTTATTCTCTTTGGAGATGTCATCCGTACAGCTTATTACCCGTCTGATTTCCAGTGAAACAGGGCTTTCGTCAGAAAAACTGCGTACCGGCAAGCTTGAAAAACACGAGTGGGAGCAATTGAGTATCAAGGTGAAAGACCTTGAGAAAGCGCCACTTTATATTGACGATACGCCATCGCTGTCTATATTCGACCTCAGGGCAAAAGCCAGGAGGCTGTCTTCCCAGTATGGCATCAAGATGATAATTATCGATTACCTCCAGCTGATGACGGCAGGGGGCAATGGTAAAGGCGGCGGAAACCGTGAGCAGGAGATATCAACCATCTCACGAAACTTAAAGGCCCTTGCCAAAGAGCTTGAAGTACCGGTTATTGCACTGTCACAGCTATCGCGTGCAGTGGAGACAAGGGGCTCGAGCAAGCGCCCGTTATTATCGGATTTGAGGGAATCGGGAGCGATCGAGCAGGATGCAGATATTGTATCGTTCATCTACCGCCCCGAATACTACAAGATTGATGAATGGGATGATGAAGAGCAGTCGCCTACACAGGGCCAGGCGGAGTTTATCGTAGCCAAGCACCGTAACGGTGGACTCGACAATATCAGGCTAAAGTTTATCGGAAGCCTTGGTAAGTTCGACAACCTTGATGATTTCGGCTCACCGTTTGGCGACCTGCCATCCAGCATGAACGACAGCACAGCATTTATCACTAAAAACCTGCCTTCGGCCAACGAGGCTTTCGGCAGCAACATGAACAGCAATGATGGCGACGACGATGTGCCATTCTAAAAACACATAAATTAAAACGTACACTATGGGAAAAACTACTAACGAAATGGAGCTTACAGAAACAATACTGGAAATGGTCGTGCATGGCGCAGAACATATTTCCTTTGAGGAATAAAGGGGTAAACATAATAAGAAAGCGCATTGGGAGATGCGCTTTTTTTTGTTGTAGTAAATTTTGTACTTTAGATACTATAAAGCAACTTACAAATACATTCGATTGTAATGAATTCGAAACAAAAACAAAGAGATGTAGGTCAATTTCTTAAGAATAAGGCAGAACTTGATGAATCACTTCGTCTTATTGATAGTGGTGAAATGGAATTTATTACTTTGGAAGAACTTGAAAAAGGTGCGGATGATCTGTTGGCAAAGTATGAAGATTAGATTTTCCATACACAGCCATGCCGTACAGTCATTGCGAGGAGGAACGACGAAGCAATCTTTCTGCTCCAACCGGGAAAATAAAACTAAGGAATTATTGATTGTAGAAAGTGCTTATAAATAATTCACTACTATTGTAAAAAAATGTGAAGCCGGGTTTTGTATATATAATGACGAACAGTAATAACACAGTGCTTCATGTGGAGGTTACTTCTGACCTTCATGAACGTGTAGCAGATCATAAAAGCAAACGGTATCAGGATTCCTTTTCAGCGAGGTACAATCTCAGCAAGCTGGTTTATTTTGAAGCCTTTCAAATGATCGGGGATGCTATTGGTCGCGAAAAACAGATGAAGGGAGGCTCAAGGAAAAAGAAGGTTGATTTGATCAGGTCTATGAATCCTGAATGGAATGACCTTACTTTTTCAATTAATGATTTTTTGTGATATGGAAAGATTGCTTCGTCGTTCCTCCTCGCAATGACCGTGAGTGCGTGGAGTAATGAATAATAATAAAAAAAACGTCCCCAACCGGGGACGTTCCTCAAATATAATATAACCAAAAAACTAATTCATCTGCAGCACTGCTGCTTTGTCTTCTATAAGCGCTTCTGCTTCTGCGATGGCGTTTACGGTCTTGATAACCGAATCCGGCGTTACCGAAATACTGTCGATACCCAGGCCAACAAGGAACTGTGCAAAATCAGGGAAGTCCGATGGTCCCTGCCCGCAGATTCCCACTTTCACGCCTGCTTTTTTGGCTGCAGTGATAAGCATTTCGAGCATACGCTTCACGGCTGGGTTCCTCTCATCATACAGGTGTGCCACTAAAGACGAATCCCTGTCAAGACCCAGTGTCAGCTGGGTAAGGTCATTACTGCCAATAGAGAAGCCGTCAATATGTGCCGCAAACTCCTCAGCCATCATGATATTGGACGGTATTTCCGCCATGAGGTACAATTCAAGTCCGCTGCTGCCTCTTTCCAGCCCGAATTCCTTCATAACTGCTGTAACTTTGTGAAGCTCTTCTACGGTACGGCAGAAAGGTATCATCACAACAACATTCTTTAGGCCCATTTCTTCGCGTACTTTTTTGATAGCCCTGCATTCAAGTCCAAAAGCAGCCTTATAAGCATCAGAGTAGTAGCGGGAAGCGCCCCTCCATCCGATCATCGGGTTCTCTTCGCTTGGCTCATAATACTTGCCTCCTAAAAGGTTGTAATACTCGTTGCTCTTAAAATCAGAGAAACGCACAATGGTCTTGTTAGGGTAGAAGGAGGCTGCAATCTTGGCAACGCCATTCGCCAGTTTGTCTATAAAGAAAGTTTCTTCGTCCGGGTAGCCGGTTATCTTCTTTTCGATGGCTTTAGTCAGCGCGGCATCATTAAGGTCGCGGTGGTTCAGTAGGGCTAATGGGTGAACCTCTATATAATTGTTAATGATAAACTCTTCCCTGGCAAGCCCAACGCCTTTGTTCGGCAGGTGCGAGAACTGGAAGGCAAGCCCCGGCGACGCCACGTTCAGCATGATGTCGGTCTTCACTTCCGGCAGTTGGCTGAGGTCATATTCTGTTTTAGTGTATTTTATTTCACCGTCATATATAAAACCCTGGTCGCCTTCGGCACACGAAGCGGTTACCATCTGTCCTTCCGTTATAAGTTCGGTAGCATTACCGCAGCCTACGATAGCCGGGATACCCATTTCTCGGGCAATGATGGCGGCATGGCAGGTACGTCCGCCTTTATTGGTGATAATAGCCGATGCTTTTTTCATAATAGGTTCCCAATCAGGGTCGGTCATATCGGTAACCAGTACAGAACCCGGTACAAATTCGTGCCCTTCCGAAACCCTCTTATCCATCGAGTAAAGTATCGTCGCTTTGCCGGCGCCGATCTTGTCACCCACGGCTATACCTTTAACAACCACTTTTTCATGTCGGCTCTCGTCCTCGATTTTGTACTCGGTTATCGTTGCCGGGTTTTTTTGCGAATGGATAGTTTCCGGACGCGCCTGGACAATGAACATCTCTTTCGTAAGTCCGTCTATCGCCCATTCTACATCCATCGGGGTCCATTTATCGCGTATCTTTGAATAATATTCTTCTATGATAACTACCCATTTAGACAGTTTCAGAATGTTCTCATCGCTTAGGCAAAAACGTTTCCTGAACTTATCTTCGGTAGGTATGGTTTTTACGCGTTCGTCACCACCTTCGCCATAGATCATCATGATATCCTTGTTGCCCATTCTCTTTTCGATGATAGAGTTAAAGCCTTCTTTTAGCAGGGGCTTGAAAACGATATACTCATCCGGGGACACCGCACCCTGTACGATCATTTCGCCGAGGCCATACGATGCGTTAATCACAACAGCGTCTTTAAAACCGCTTTCGGTATCAATGGAGAATGCCACACCGGATGTGCCAAGGTCGCTTCTCACCATTTTCTGAACACAAACCGAAAGGGCAAGCTCTAAGTGGTTGTAACCAAAACTCTGGCGATAGCTGATAGCCCTGTCTGTAAACAGCGATGCGAAACACTTACGGATAGAATCCATAAGCATCTCCGGCCCGCGAACATTCAGGAAGGTTTCCTGCTGGCCTGCAAACGATGCGTCCGGGAGGTCTTCTGCGGTTGCAGAGCTGCGCACGGCAATATCGGTCATTTCCTGTCCATACTGCGCCGAAAGAGTAAGGTAGCAGTTGGTAATCTCTTCGCTCATTTCAGCCGGGAATTTCCCGTTGAGGAACGACTGCCTTATCTGCATACCTCCGCGTTGCAGCGATTCGATGTTGTCATAATCAATAGCATCTACTGTTGCCTTGATCTTCTCATCCAGGCCATTATGCTTTAAAAATGCATAATATGCGGTTACGGTTACCACAAATCCGTCGGGAATTGTAACACCAAGTGCGGTAAGGTTTTGGAGCATTTCTCCAAGGGAGGCATTCTTTCCTCCGACCATTGGTATATCGTTGATACCAACATTTTTTAAGGGCAGTGTGTAGTTCATGTGTTGTGTTGTTAAGAAAATATGAATAATGTATTAATTATAGTGTTTTTAGGTTTAGTTTTAAAATAATGGCAAAGATATGAGTTTAAATTATTTACGAAAACGTTTTAGGAAAATATTAATTTGAGTTTTTCGTAATTTTTGTTGTAAAATTATCACTGATGACTTTCCGAAATAATTTGAGTTATTTTACGTTATATAAACCGCCATCATTTTGTTTATCTTTGAAATTAATAATGAAAAAGAAAAATGCTTTTTAAAAGAATATATTTAGTACTGCTGTTGGTTATTTCATTTGGAGCCAAAGCCTCTATGATACTGATCCCCATGGATGAGAGTACCCAGCAGAACCACCTGAAAGCTTATGGTATTACCTATTGGGCGCTTGATAAAAGCTACAAAGCCAATTGGCTGCTCAATTACCGTGGGGGATCATTCCTTTTGCCGGACGCCGAAGAGATTCGCCGCGAGTGCCAGATACGTGGGGTGAGCTATGAAGTGATAAGCGACAGCGAGGCCAATAGTATCCTTGACGATATCAGTAGCCCTTCGCAAAATATGGAGAATGTGGTGCTCGAAAAAGCGCCGAAGATCGCGGTGTATACGCCCAAAGGCAAGCAGCCTTGGGACGATGCCGTAACACTTGTGCTAACGTATGCTGAGATACCATTTACGCCTATTTATGACGAAGAGGTGTTGGGGGATGCCCTGCTGCTGTACGACTGGCTGCACCTGCACCATGAAGATTTTACGGGCCAGTACGGCAAGTTCTTCGGGATGTACCGTAATGCACCCTGGTATATTGAGCAGAAAAAAGATGCAGAAGCCCTTGCCACAAAACTGGGCTTTGAAAAAGTGTCCGACGAAAAGCTGGCAGTTGCTATCAAGATCAGGAACTTCGTTGTAGGCGGCGGATTCATGTTCGCCATGTGTTCGGCGACCGACAGCTTTGATATTGCGCTTTCGGCAGAAGGGGTAGACATCTGCGAAGCGATGTTCGATGGTGATGCCAGCGACCCGAACTACCAGTCGAAGATAGATTATAACAACTCTTTTGCGTTTAAAGACTATATTCTGGAACGCAACCCGATGGTTTATGAGTTTTCCGACATCGATACGACTAATAAGCGCGCTGTCCTTCCTGATAATGATTATTTTACCCTCATGGAATATTCTGCCAAGTGGGACCCGATACCTTCGATGCTTTGCCAGAACCATACGATGCTTGTAAAAGGATTCATGGGGCAGACCACCGCTTTTTATAGCGATAAAGTAAAGTCGAGCGTGCTGGTTATGGGTGAGAACAAGCAGACCGGCGAGGCACGTTACATCCACGGTACAAAAGGAAAGGGAATGTTTACCTACTATGGTGGCCACGACCCCGAAGACTACCAGCACAGGGTAGGGGATGCGCCCACTGTACTCGACCTGCATCCAAATTCTCCCGGCTACCGCCTGATATTGAATAATGTACTGTTTCCGGCAGCAAGGAAGAAAAAACTTAAAACGTAAGGTGAAGGTGCTGAGGGGCTGAGTTCGTAAGAGGCTTAGTTTGTAAGTAGTCTGCGACAAATGGTAAGTGCGAAATCCTGAATTCCAATTTTCTAATTGACTTAAGCCAAGCCAAATGAGGATATTATGCTTTCTGCTATTTTTTATGTGTCTTTCGGAAGGTTTCGCACAAACCGTTCGATTTGAACACATAGGTGAATGCGACAAACCAATGCCTGCTTTTTACATCCAAGAGGGAAAAACCCGGGCCTATGAGCTCACCCCTTCTTATCTTTCTCTAATTACAACCGACCCTAAAACGTTTGAAGCACTGTCATCTTATATTATGGAGAACAGGCCCCGGCATTATGTTTTTGACAGTATAAGTAATAATTTTGGCACCTATCGGGTTACATTTAAAGACAACAAAAATTATCCACTTTCTTATGAACTTAATATAAGTGAGGCAAGGATTTTCTTTGAAAAACTGCTTCCATTGCTGAAATCGCATGTGGATTTTTATGATGATGTGGAAAATCTTATAAGAAGATTGGGATAGAAGCAGTTTATCTCAACTGATCCACATAGATAATACTTTTTTGATCTTCCATTTTTTGTTTACTTTTTCTAATACAAACGTTTGACCATAACCAGATAAACGACCATAAGAATATCCTAGCGATACTACTGCAATAGTACCATTTTTTGAGAAAATAGGTTTGCTAATTGTTATAAGTGCTTTTTCTCCGTATTTCCCATGATATTGTTCCCAGAAAAGGCTGCTATTATTAGCCTGTTCCGCATTATGGGACATTTTACTAATTGTATCATCTGAAATGAGATTAACTTCTGCTAATAATTTTTCAGAATGCAATTGAAATGCAATAGTATCATTTAATTGCCTTTGTATAATACGAAAATCTTCTTTAGGGAAGACATTTTTTATTTTTGACACAAGATAATCAGTCTCATGATAAGACTCGTTTGTAAGCTTATCGCGTAAATTTCCATCTTTATCTAATGATTCCCTTTGCGACAAACAAAACTCAATAACCTCGTATGTACTTTTTCGTAAGGTATGACATTGCTTACTTTCAATGCTTTTTTTTCGCAGGAAAGAAAAATACAAGCTATCAATAGAAGGAGTATCGTTGTTTTAAGGCCTGGCCTTCCCATAATTATTTTACCATACGATACACAGGATACTCCATATGCGTCTTCTCATAATATTCTGAATGCATATAAATCCAGTCAAGCTGTGCTTCACCATCATCCGAGAAAGCTTTGTCCTGCTTCTTTTTGGCATCAAATTCGGCTTTTAGCTTAGGGTTGTCTTTTAGCAATTTCGCAGCCGTATCTTCAAAAACATAGGCTGAAAAATATTCTTTCTGTTGCAGTATCGCATCAAAAAAGTTCCAGTTGAAATAAGAGTCAATGGCCTGTGGCTCCAATGTTTCCAAAAGGTATTTCACGCCCGGCTGGCTCGTTTTTATAACAAAGTCGCCTTTACGGAAACGCACTTTATGTGTCGTTGCCTTTATTTTTACATCACTGTGCGGGTAATGGCCTTCATACGGATATTTACCGGTCTTATAATCGACGATACGGTAGCTTTCCACCTCGATCTCTGTGTCCTGCGCCAATGGTTCCATGGTAATGTTATTGATCTTTAGCAATTCAATGACATTCCACCAGGATTGCGGGATGATATAGGCTTCCGGGATCGTGACTTCCAATGCCGGTTTATATTGCTGCAAATATGGCACAGTCTTGCTAAACGGCTTCTTCCTGTCGTAATACAGCCTTGGCTTGCCGGATACATCGCTTGGCTTATGCCCGCCTTCGTAGCCCAAAAACGGAAGCAGTGTTATTTCTGTCGAATCGATCTGCCATTGCAGCGGGTAGTGCATGCCGGGCTTGTAATGGCCGTTGCTTTCGGCGCGCAGTTCCTTTATCTTATTGTGGTTTTCCTCAATATAGGCAAGGGTTTCGGCCATGTATTCGTAAGTAACCTTCACGCGGCTGGCATAGTCTTTCAACATGTGTGTTTCGGGCATCGACCCCGGTACATTGAACATTGAGGCATACCCTGTGGAGTACCTCGGATGGTCCATGAACTGCTCAAAACCGCTGTCCGGCTTTTCGTCGTGGATGTTCACATAAGGTGTTGCTTCTATGCCTTTAGCCTTCATTCCGGCAAGGATCTTCGGCATCATTTCAGCCTTGAAATAATTGCCAAGGTTACCACCCAGCTTTTGGTGGTGTGTCGCGATGTAAGTGAAAATATATTGGTAATCGGCGCCG
Source organism: Flavobacterium album (assembly GCF_003096035.1). Taxonomy (NCBI): domain Bacteria; kingdom Pseudomonadati; phylum Bacteroidota; class Flavobacteriia; order Flavobacteriales; family Flavobacteriaceae; genus Flavobacterium; species Flavobacterium album. The sequence continues at coordinate 2,234,218 of NZ_CP029186.1, forward strand.
TTGCTCACATGGTTGTCTATAAACACATCGGGCTGTACCTTTTGGAATATCTGCGCAAAGCTGCGTGTGTTTTTCGTATCACTCTTTACAAAGTCACGGTTCAGGTCGTAATTGCGATCATTTCCGCGAAAGCCGTAGCTTTCCGGCCCGTTCTGGTTAGCGCGGGTGTGGGAGTTACGGTTCAGTGCGCCGCCAATGTTATAAACGGGGATATTGACAATGACCATATTCTTAGGTGCTTTAACTTTAGCTGTTGCCAGGTCGCGGTACAGCATCATGGTAGCGTCTATGCCATCCGGCTCGCCCGGATGTATGCCGTTGTTGAGCAGCAGCACTGCTTTATTTTTGTGTATCTGTTCGAAATCGAAAACGTTGTCCGGATTATATATTATAATGTGTAAGGGTATACCACTGTCTGTTGGGCCCATTTCCAGCATCTGGATGGCTTCAAAGTCTTTATCCAGGAGTTTAAAGAAGGCGATGATTTCCTCATAAGTTGCCGTTTGATTACCGTTGCCTTTTTCGTAGGGAGTAGTATACATATTTTTTGCGCAGAAAGCGTTGCGGTAAACAGCAACAGGATTAGGAATTTTTTCATACTATTATTTTACCCGCACCGGATCGGGGACAAGGATGGTGTAATCGCCGCCATTCCGCAGTACATCCCGCACAATGCTCGAACTGATGTGGGAAGTGCTGATAGCCGTCAGCAAGAATACCGTCTCAATTTTCGAAAGCTGCCTGTTGGTATGGGCTATCGCTTTTTCGAATTCAAAGTCCGCAGGATTGCGAAGCCCTCTCAAAATAAACTGTGCACCCACTTTTTTGCAAAGGTCGATAGTGAGGCCTTCGTAAGTTATGACCTCTATTTTGGGCTCATCAGCGAAAGACTCCTTTATAAAACGCAGGCGCTCTTCCAGCGAAAACATATATTTTTTCTCGGCATTTACCCCAATGGCAACAATGATCTTATCGAAAAGGCCAACACCACGCTTAATAATATCGTAATGCCCAAGGGTTATTGGATCGAAGGATCCGGGGAAAACGGCTATTCTCATTTTTTAGTTTCAGGTTTAAAGTTTCAGGTTTGTCTGATTGTTCTGCATCTGCTTAGGCTCACCTATTACAGTCAATGCATGCATTTACTTGTTCAGCATTTAATTCAGGAAAATCGTTTAAGATATCCCGAATTGTCATTCCACTTTCAAGCCAATTCAATACATCTTCCACAGTTATCCTTGTACCGGTAATTATTGGTTTACCAAAACGTACATTTTGATTTAGTTCTATATAGCGGCTTTCAACCATGATTATTTCTTTTTCTATGTTCGGGTTGACTTCTCCTCCTTTGGAGGGGTGCCCGCAGGGTGGGGTGGTTTTACATTATAGTTTAACCACCACGGCTTTCAGCCACCTCTCCAGAGGTGGGGAAGTCCAATCATATTATCGTTTCCAAAGCACTTTACGCTCCTGTGCCAAAGCTATCTCGCTATCCAGCAAATCGCTCATCGCTATCCCTGCGTGTGCGGCTTGCTGCGGGAAGATGCTTTGCGGCGATAATCCCGGATTGGTATTGATCTCTATAAAATGCGGTTCGCCATCCATTACGATAAAATCAGTACGGCTAAACCCGCTCATTCCCAATGCTTCATAAGCTTTGGCAGCAGTTTCGCGGATCTTTTTCTCCGTGGCAGCGTCAACCCTTGCCGGGGTAATCTCTTCCGACTTGCCCAGGTATTTGGCTTCGTAATCAAAAAAATCGTTGTGCGATACGATCTCGGTCAGTCCCAGTACAGTGGTTTCGCCTTTATAATTAAGCACTCCAACCGAAACTTCAGTTCCTTTCAGGTACGATTCAATAAGGATGTCATTGTCTTCTGCGAAAGCGAACTCCAGCGCCTTTTCAAAATCGGCCAGGTCGTTCACTTTTGAGACACCAAGGCTGCTGCCGCTCTGGTTGGGCTTTACCATAAACGGCAATCCGAGTGTCTCCTTCACATCTTCAGCAGTAATCGGATCGCCTTTTGACAGGTAAATGGACTTTGCTCTCGGGATGTTGAACTTCGCTAATACGCTCAATGTGTCACGTTTGTTAAACGTTAATGCGCTCTGGTAAAAGCCACAGCCGGTATAAGGTATTTCAAGCAGTTCCCAATACGACTGCAGGTGGCCGTCCTCGCCGGGTGTTCCGTGTACCGTATTTACGATGGTGTCGAAAGTTGTTTTTTGGCCATTTTTCTCAAATGAAAAATCCCCTTTATTTATGGGGTACTTTTCGCCGTCGATGATAACATTCCACCCTTCCGGAAGGATATGTAACTCAAAAGGCGTATATTTATTTTTGTCAAGGTTGTTGAGGATCAGCTGCCCGCTTCGGATAGAAATAACGGATTCATCTGAATATCCGCCCATTACCACTGCTATGTTCATTGTTTTAAAGGTTTGTTGATTTGGCCTGCAAAACCGGAATTGCCGCAAGCTTACACAAAAATATCATTATTTGCGTTAACTACAGATGTCAGGTACAAATTATAACGTTCCGGTTGTCACTTCGAGCGCAGTCGAGAAGCAAAAAACTATAAAAATATCTATTTCGACTGCGCTCAATATGACATTTTTATAGTTTCTTACTAAATTTCGTTTCAAAACAATATTGTTGTGCCGGAACTTCATTAACTATAAAGTTTAGTATTATTTATATCTTTGCCAAAATTCATTTACATGAGCCTTAAAAATTTTTTGACTAGTAAAGTTTTCTTCAAGCACCTGGCTATAGCCCTCGGGATTGTGATAGTGGTTATTTTCCTGCTCCTCCAATGGCTGAGCTTTGCGACCAACCACGACCAGAAGATACCGGTGCCTGACCTTCGTAAAATGACAGTTGAAAAAGCAGGGGAGACACTGGAGAATATCGACCTCGAATATATAGTGCTTGATACGGTAGACTTCAGGCCTGAGTTCCCGCCCTACAGCGTTGTAGAACAGGATCCGCTGCCAAATGCAAATGTTAAGGAGAATCGTAAAATATATATTAAGGTGAACGCGGGCAAATTCAGCATGATCTTGCTGCCGGACCTTGTACAGAAAACCTACAGGGCTGCAGTACCTATGCTTAAAGGAAGCGGGCTCGAAGAAGGCAAGAAGACCTACAAGCCATATCTTGCTAAGGATGTTGTACTTGAAATGTGGCAGAACGGCAAAAAGCTGAAGGCAGGCGATAAAGTAATGAAAGCTTCCAAGATCGACCTGGTACTGGGCGATGGCAAAACAGGATATGAAGAGCCGGACAGCACAGGTACACAGGATATTAATATTGATGACGAAGAATAACGATGACAGGACCAATTTTAGAGAACGAATCGGAAGACGAACTATACGAACATCACAGGTTTGAAGCCGGGAAAGGGCAGGCCCCGTTAAGGGTCGATAAATTCCTGATGAACCTTATTGAAAACACTACACGCAACAAGATACAGCAGGCTGCGGAACTGGGTAATATTTATGTAAATGATATTCCTGTAAAGTCGAACTACAAGGTTAAGGCCAACGATATCGTGAGCATGCGCCTGGAGCACCCGCCGTATGAGTACCTGCTTACCCCTGAAAATATCCCACTTGACATTGTATATGAGGATGACCAGCTCTTGGTTGTGAACAAGCCTGCAGGTATGGTAGTACATCCCGGGCATGGCAATTATTCCGGTACGCTGGTGAATGCGCTGGCTTATCATTTTGAGAACCTGCCGATGAACAGCAGCGAGAGGCCGGGATTGGTGCACCGCATTGATAAAGACACTTCCGGCCTTTTGGTTATTGCCAAGACCGAACAGGCGATGGCGTATCTTACCAAGCAATTTGCCGAGAAAACATCCGAGAGGGAATATGTTGCGCTCGTATGGGGCAATATCGAAGAGGAGGAAGGCACTATAGAGGGACACATAGGCCGCCACCCTAAAGACCGTATGCAGAATACCGTTTATGTGGATGGCAGTGAGGGCAAGCACGCAGTAACGCATTACAAGGTGCTGGAACGCTTTGGTTATGTAACTTTAGTATCCTGCCAGCTTGAGACCGGCCGTACCCACCAGATACGCGTACACATGAAGCATATAGGGCACACTTTATTCAACGATGCCCGTTACGGCGGCGACCTTATACTGAAAGGCACAACGTTTACCAAATACAAGCAGTTCATTGAGAATTGCTTCAAAGTACTGCCAAGGCAGGCGCTCCATGCCAAAACATTAGGCTTTGAGCATCCTGTTACGAAAGAATTTTTGCGTTTTGAAGCGCCCATACCACAGGATATGACAGAGTGCATCGAGAAATGGCGGGTATATTCCAAATCGCATACGGTAGAGGAAGAGGATTAAACTATTTTGGGCGTGTCCCTTTGGGCCGGGCTTTCCGCTATATCTGCTTCGTGCCCTGCCTTTGCCGGCAGGCAGGCTCAGCAGGATGCCGCTACAATCCCTCACATATTCGTTACACACAATATTTTCAGTTATCGACATAAACAAAAACCCCGCAACATCACTGCTGCGGGGCTTTCAAATATAAAAACCAAACCAATTATTGTTTTACGAACTGTACGTCGATTACGAGTTTTACTTCTTCGCTTACTAACACACCGCCGGTTTCAAGGGCTGCGTTCCAGGTAAGGCCGAAATCTTTGCGGTTCAGCTTGCCGGTTGCGCTAAATCCTGCTTTGGTGTTGCCCCAGGGATCTTTTGCGATACCGCCGAATTCCACAGCAAGGGTTACTGGTTTTGTAGTGCCTTTGATGGTAAGGTCGCCGATAAGCGTATAATCTTCATCACTGTTCTTTTTGAAGGAAGTCGATTTGAAAGTGATCTTGCCATGCTCTTCAGTACCGAAGAAATCAACAGTTTTCAGGTGGTTGTCACGGTCGGTGTTGCCTGTGTTTACAGAATCAACATCTGCGCTGAAATCAAATTGCGCATTCTCGAAGTTATCATCTTCTGTAGTCGCTTCAGCTGTAAAGGTGCCAAACTTGCCCGATACGTTGCTGAACATCATGTGTTTTACTTTAAATCCGATCTCTGAGTGGGTTGGGTCTATTGCCCATTTGGTTGTTGCCATTGTTTTTAAAATTTTAATGTTATTATATTTAATTAAATGTGTATCTACAATATTTGTATATACAAATGTATGGAGATTATTTTATAATGAAATCATTTTTTTGAAAATATTTATCGCAAAGTCATTGGGACTTCCATCAGCAGTATCTCAGCATCCTGCGAATTAGCGGTAACGGTTATTGCATCGGTGTCCCATATCCCAAGGCCGTCGCGTTCTTTAAGCGCAATGGAGCCGATGGTAAGTTCACCTTTTATTACAAAAGCATAGATGCCGTTACCTTTTTTCTTAAGCGAATAGCCTGCCTCAATATCCTTGTCAAACGTGCCAAGGTGGAACCATGCGTCCTGGTGTATCCACACGCCTTCATCGTCCGGGTTAGGGGAGAGCACCTGCTGTAGTTTGTTATGGCGGTCGGCTTCAGATAAAGTAACCTGCCCGTAACGTGGCGTTACATTTCTTTTATTCGGGTATACCCATATCTGCAGGAATTTGGTCAGCCTGTCTTTGTTGCGGTTGTATTCGCTGTGGTATATTCCCGTGCCGGCGCTCATCACCTGGATATCGCCTTTACGTATCACGGCGGTGTTGTCCATGCTGTCTTTATGCTCCAGGTCGCCTTCCAGCGGAATGGAGATGATCTCCATATTATCATGCGGGTGCGTGCCAAAGCCCATGCCGGGATCTACCCTGTCGTCATTTAGTACCCTGAGCACGCCAAAATGCATACGGTCCGGGTTGTTGTAGTTTGCGAAGCTGAAGGTGTGGTGCGAATCCAGCCAGCCGTGGTTGGTATGACCACGTGTTTCGGCGCGGTGCAAAACCGTGTTTTCCAGTACCAGCGAGCCCGGGTTGGGCAGGTGGTTAAAACCTATAGGCTCTAAGGGCGCAATTTCGTCAATGTCGTTTTTAAGCGCATCACCCAACGCAGCCGATGTAATGAACATCCCTGTTCCCATCAGGCCCTTCTTTATAAAATCTTTTCTGTCCATAATAAGTCGTTGTTTAATTACAGGGCAAAGTTGCGGCTTTATAAAGTCGTGGGCATTGAACTGGGACAAGAAAACAATTTCAGATTTCAGATCGTAGATTTCAGATTGAGCTTCACTCCTGCTGTAAAAAGCACGTTTAGAGAGTATGAGTGGAATCTGAAATCTACGATCTGAAATCTGAAATTAATTCCTTGCGACTTTCGCCCTCGTCTTGCTAAGGAACTCCGCAGAGATACCTAGATAGGATGCGATATAATGCTGGGCCACGCGCTGGGGCAGGGTGGGGTAGAGCTCCAGGAACTCCAGGTATTTTTCGAGTGCGGTCTTTGATATGGCATTGAACAGCCTGTTTTGTGTGGTAGCGAGGTTACGCTGAATCAGGATGCGGAAAGCCCTTTCGAACTTTGGCGCTTTCGCGAAAAGCTCCTCTTTGGTTTCAGGGGTAAAGACAAGGAATTCACAGTCTTCCATCGTTTCGATAAAGATGCGGCTTGGCTTATCCTCATAAATACTGAAAGAGATGTCGCTTACCCACGCATCCTCTATGGCAAATTGCAGTATCACTTCAAACCCGCTGGGGTCTATGTAGTATTTCCGCACACAGCCTTTCAGTACGAATGCTTCAAAATCGCACATCTCGCCTTCGCGCAGCATAATGGTCTTTTTTGGCACCTTTTTATATGTTGCAAGCGCGTTGAAGATATCCAGCTCTTCCTCTGTAAAGCTCACATAGCGGCTGATGCTTTTATTTATCTGAGAAAAGTCCATAGCGTAAGGGATTTTCTACAAATATAAAAGATAGCTACGAATTACACTAATTTACACCAATTCTATAAGTAGTGCTAATTTGTGTAATTCGTCGCGAAAATTATAACGGGAAGATTATTATCCCGCAACCGGTTCCCACAACTCGATCTTGTTGCCTTCCGGGTCGTATATCCATGCGAATTTGCCATATGACTCGTCCATACGGTTCTCATCGATACGGACACCCTTTGCCGCAAGGTCCTCCAACAGTTCATCAAGCCCTTCCACACGGAAGTTGATCATGAACTGCTGCGCCATGCTGCCAAAATAATCGGTGTCTTCTTTAAAGGGGGAGAATACAGTTGGCCCGGCCTCCTGCATCCATATATAGCCCGTTGTTGCCGAATTGATGCCCAGGTGGTCATAATACCATTGTGCCTGTGCCTTGCTGTCTTTGGAGCGGAAGAATAGTCCGCCCAATCCTGTTACTTTTCCCATAATTATTGTTGTAGTTTTGGTTTACGTTTTAATATCAGTGCGCTGATTAGCGATACGATGATGCCCAGCGGAAGGATCTCCTCATAGGTTTTCATGACCACAAACCAGGGTTTTTTATAATCAAGAACAAACTGGTTCATTTCGGCGGTTTTCTCTGCAATAACCTTTTCCGTTTCGCCATCCGCCCTGAGGCTGTCAAGATATTGGGCCGAAAGTTTTTCGGCAAAGTCAGGATAGATGTTGTACAGGTAAAAAAGCCACACTACTACATATATCGTAGCAGTAATGAGCGAGATATACAGGCCTATCTGTAAGGCATTGCCAAAGGTAATAACTCCGCCGTGCGCGTTGCGGTATTTTACGGTAGCAACAAAAATAAGCGAAAAGGCAGCCAGCATGGAGGCAAAGCCGATGACCATGCTCACCATCATATTGGTGTGGCCGGTAAGCATTGTGATGAGGTAGCCGATGACAGAAACAGCGCCCCCGATAAGCCCATAAGTAAGTACAAGTTTTTTCATGATAATTTGTTTATGTTTATGGGGCAAAGTTGCGCATCCGTCTGAAATTAGGCCTCATACTTTCGGGTGATTTTGGGTGTTTACAGTGGTTTTATGTAATTTAACCAAAGATAAAATGTTTTTAATACCAATCAACGTAAATTAGATTTGGATAATGTTCACTTTTGAGATAACTTTGTCTAATGATAAGGAAAATCATATTTTACGAAAACCATTTTATTGAGTTCTACAAAAATCAGGATGAGAAGGTAAAAGTCAAGATCCAGTATGTACTTGAACTTATAAAACAAGTGGAAAGGGTTCCTGAGAAATTCCTTAAACATCTATCGGGTACAGATGGCCTTTATGAAATAAGGGTCGAATACCAATCTAACATCTACAGGATATTCTGTTGTTTTGATGAAGGCAGGCTGGTTGTACTGTTTAACGGCTTTCATAAAAAAACGCAAAAGACCCCGGCCAATGAACTTGAAAGGGCAATAAAGTTGAAATCTGAATATTTTGCACAAAAAAAATAATGCTATGAAAAATTACGATAACATAAATTCATTTGATGAACTTATTGAGCGTGAACATGGGGCAATAGGGATGGAGTCCCGAAATCGCTATGAGGAAAATTCCCAAATGTTCATCATTAGTGAAATGCTTAAGGAAGCGCGAAGGGAAGCTAACCTGACACAAGAACAATTAGCTGAAAAAACGGGTACTAAAAAAAGCTATATCTCAAAGATAGAAAATGGCAAAGGTAATATACAGCTTTCCACACTGATCAGGATCTTCGAAGTGGGCCTCAACAAGAGAATTGGGCTGACATTTTTGTAGTTATTCAAATAGTGTTATGTGACTATTGAGGAATACTTAAGCAATCAATCCAAATCGCTTACCAACCTCTACCGCCTGTGTCCGCCGTTTTACTTCAAGCTTTTCAAATAGCTTAGAAGAATGTGTCTTCACAGTATTCAGCGATACGAATAGCCTTTCTGCGATCTCCGCGTTGCTCAGCCCTTCTGACATCAGCTGCAATACTTCCAGTTCCCGTTTGCTCAGCCCGAGCCTTTCGGCTTCTTCTTCATTAAAGGTAAAGTTTTTTTGCGCAGGGATGTGTATCTCTTTTTCAATGACAATGGTTTCCTTTTTCGGCTTGGCCAATTTTAAGGCGACCCAAATGCCAAGTCCCATAAATACAAGCGCTATCAGCCCGATATAGATATCGAGGGAGTTGCTGAGTATAAGGAAACGGAATTCAAACCACCGCAATACCAATAGCAGCAGCGCCAGGTATACGCCGTATAATATTAACTCCCTGTGTTTTATCAATGCCGAACGGAATCCCATAGTCAGGCAAAGATAAAATTATTTCTTTTCAGGAAGTCCCAGCGTTTCACGAAGCAGCTTTTCAAATCCTTTGTCGTACGGGTACGGCATTTTAGAATCCACAAAATTACCTTCCTTATCTATAAGGATAAGGCGCGGTATGCTTACGAGATCATACTGTTTGCTGAATATTGGGATATTACCGGCATGCAGATGCAATACTTCGACTTCGGCTTTCCCTCACGCGAGCTGCACTCATGCCGGTTACAACGTCCGACCTGCAAGGTTTTGAAAACCTTGTAGGTCTATTTGTCATCTTTTATCGTGGAATTAATACCTGCAAGGTTTTGAAAACCCTGCAGGAACCACTACTTTTGGATAAAATCAGAATTGAAATGAAAATCGTCATATCGCCTGCCAAAACACTTGATTACGAAAGCAAGCTGCCGGTACGCAAACACACACAACCTGCTTTTTTAGCCAATGCCGAAACCGTACACAAAACCTTAAAAGAAAAAACACCTGCCGAACTGCGGGAACTGATGGATATATCCGACAAGCTGGCCGACCTCAACTGGCAGCGCAACCAGGAGTGGAAAACGCCTTTTACCAATAAAAATGCCCGCCCGGCGGTTTATGCCTTCAATGGCGATGTATATACAGGCCTGGATGCCTATACGATACCCACAGCAAAAGTTGGCAAATTGCAGGACACCCTGCGGATATTATCAGGGCTGTATGGCCTTTTAAAGCCACTCGACCTTATCCAGCCGTACCGCCTCGAAATGGGCACGCAGATGGCGGTAGGGGAGAACAATAACCTCTATGAGTTTTGGAAACAGACTATAACCGAATCGCTCAATGACGAATTGAAAGACGGCGAGCTGTTCATCAACCTTGCCAGTAAGGAATATTTTGATGCTATAGATACCAAGGCGCTCAAAGTCCCTGTCATCACACCCGAATTCAAAGATTATAAAGATGGCGAATTGCGCATGGTAAGTTTCTTTGCCAAAAAGGCGAGAGGGATGATGGTGCGCTACATCATCGACAAGAATGTAAAGACACTCAAAGGACTGAAAGGCTTTAACTATGAAGGCTATGCTTTTGATCCGAAATTATCGAAAGGAAATACATTGATGTTTACAAGATAACATATGGAAGCTGGATACTTACTGAAATTTGTTATTGATGATAATTACAGCCGATTTGGTAAGTATATAAAAACGCGCCCCAGCATCGACAATCCCCAGCATATCAAAAAGCGGGACAAGGCAGAAGCGAAGAAGAAACAGAAGGAAAAAGACAAGGAAGAATATTTAGATACTATCTATACCTGGAGTTTAAGGAGGTTTTTAAGGCCCTTTCATGATAGTTGGTTTTATTATAATATGCCATCCAAGAAAACTGGAAATCTCCTGTCTGCCGATGTGATGCACGAAATCAATACCGATTACTGTTATGATTTTGAATATGAGCCCGAGGAAAAGGATATTTTGGTTATAAGATATGACTACCGTAACTCTCAGGTGAAAGGCTGGCCAAGGCCATATATATCTGAATATCTTTTATTTGTTTTCAAAGGCCAGAAATGGGAAGAAGATAATTTTATGATGAATCATTATGAAGATTTATATGATGGCATCCTTTATATAACTCCAAAATAAAAACCTCCGAAGTTATCTGCTTCGGAGGTTTTTGTCTAAAAGTACTATCTAAAAATCTAATAGTCTAAATTAATGCATCGCCTCGCTCATATCCACTTTTCCTTTTCCACGCCTTATCAATAGTATGAATGGTATGCAGATAAGGAACAGGATTCCCAGGTATAAGAATATGTCCATATACGATAACACGGTTGCCTGCCTTAATACGCCGCCCTCCATTGCCTTGTAGGCTTTGTCGAGCGCTTCATTCGCCGGGATCCCCTGTGCCATAAAGCCATGCTGTATCTGCGACACGCGCTGCTGCACGGCAAAGTCGGTAACCTGTTCATGAGCTACCAGGTTTACCCTGTGCGACTGGGTGTACCGCGTAATGAACGTACTGATGATCGCAATACCGAACGAACCGCCCAGCTGGCGCATCATTCCGGTAAAAGCAGCACCTTCGCCAATGCTTTTCCCTTTAAGGGTAGAAAGCGACATGGTGGTGATGGGTACAAACAGCAGCCCAAGGCCTACGCCGCGCATTATAAGCGGCCAGAAGAAATTCTCAGTACCGGTATCGGGTGTCATGATGTTGTACATCCAGTACGTGAACAGGAAGAACACGAGGAAGCCCGTAGCAACCATGTAGGTTTGCGGTATGCCCCTCTGTATCATCTGCCCGATTATAGGCATCATAAACGCGGTGGCTATCGAGCTTGGCATTAGCAATAAACCTGCATCGAGCGCGGGCCATCCGAGGATCTGCTGTGTGTAAATAGGTATGATGAAGGTGGTGCCATAGAGACCGAAGCCCATTATAAAACAAAGTATGGTGCCTATCCGCAGGTTGCTGTCTTTAAGCACCCGCAGGTTTACTATCGGGTGTTCGTATACAAGTTCCCGCCAAATGAAGGCAAACAACCCAAAGAGGCTCAGTACGCTAAGCCCGGTAATAAGCGGGTCTTCAAACCAGTCGTCCTGCTGCCCGTGTTCCAGCACGAACTGTAATGAGCCAATGAATAAAATGAGGAAGAGCATTCCCCACCAGTCTACCTGGTTAGCCTTCATCTTTTCGCCATATTTAGGGCTTTTCACATACATCAGCGTAAGCATGGCGGCAATGATTCCCAGCGGTATGTTGATGTAAAAGATATAAGGCCAGCTCCAGTTGTCTACGATCCATCCTCCCAGCGGGGGTCCGAGTGTAGGGCCCACAATAACACCCATACCGTAAATAGCCTGTGCCATACCGCGTTTTTCGGCAGGATAGCTTTCGGTGATGATGGTCTGCGCGGTTACCAGGAGCGCGCCCCCGCCCATACCCTGGATGAAGCGGAATATAACGAGTTCCCAGATGTTATCGCTGTTACCGCACAAAAAAGATGCTACGGTAAAGATCACAATACTTACCGCAAAATAGTTGCGGCGCCCAAACTGCTGGCTCAGCCAGCTGGTCATTGGGATTACAATTACGTTGGCTATCGCATAGGCGGTAATTACCCAGGCCACATCGGTAAGTGTAGCGCCAAGGCTGCCCTGCATCTGTTTCAGCGCAACGTTTACAATGGTAGTATCTACAATTTCAAGCAGGGCACACAGCACCGCGGTGATGGTGATGATAACGCGCCTGAAGCCGTATTCTACCAAGTCGTTCTGTACGGTTGGTCCTCCTGCCATGATATTAATCTAAATGTACGTCTACTTCTACGTTCATTCCCGGACGCAGCAGTTTGACTTTTTCTTTGTCGTTATTTCCTCTAAGGGTTATCTTCACAGGTATCCTTTGTACGGTTTTCACGAAGTTGCCTGTAGCATTATCCGGAGGCAATAGCGAAAAGCGCGCACCTGTAGCAGGGGAGAATGAGCTCACCTGGCCTTCAAATTCCACGTCCGGGTAAGCATCAGCCTTGATGATCACTTTTTGGCCTTCTTTCATCTTGGTCACCTGGGTTTCTTTAAAGTTGGCTACTACCCATCCGTCTTCATTGCTTATGACATAGAACAATGCCTGTCCCGGCTGCACCAATTGCCCCGGCTGTATGTCTATAGCGCTCACCTGCCCGTCTACAGCGGCAGTAACTACGGTGTAGCTAAGGTTCAGTTCGGCAGCTTTCAGCGTTGCTTTAGCCCTTTCGATGTTGGCGTTGGCCACTTCCGTCTGCTTGCCCGACACTTCACTGCGGCTCACGCTCGCTGCCCTTTGGCTTTTGCTTGCGGCTTCAGCCTGTTGCAACACGCGCAATTCTGCCTCGGCTTCCTGTTTGGCGGCCTGTGCCTGCTCAAACTGCTGTTTGGTAATGCTCTTGTTGTTGTAAAGGTTCTGGTAGCGCACAAAGTCATTATTAGCTCTCCATACACGCACCTTCGCCGCTTCGATGTTGCCTTTGCTGCTTTGGATTTGGGCTTCGCTTACGCTCACACCGGCCTGTGCACCGCCTATATCGGCTTTGGCTACAGCATAGCTTCCCTGTGCTGCGGCAAGGGCTGCTTTAGCCTCCTCTACGCGCACAACGTAATCTTTGTCATCTATTATAAAAAGTGTGTCGCCTTTTTTCACCATCTGGTTGTCTTTTACAAAAACTTTGGTGATGTAGCCCGTCACACGGGGTATGATAGGATTCATGTTCTTTTCTACCTGTGCATCATCCGTTTCCTCATGAACGCGTGAATGCATGTATTTAATGGTGCCGTACACCCCGCCTATAATGACAAGGATTATAAAAATTATGAGGAATTTCTTATTTGTTTTCTTCTTTTCCATGGGTGATTAGTTTTGATTTGATTGAAGATTGAACGATCCGGTGAGTTTGCCTGACGCGTTAAGCAGTTCGTAGTAACGCTGTGTCATATCGGCTTTAGAGAAGGCCTGGTTGAGTTTCGCCTGCAGCTGTTCCACGTCAGCCTCCAGCAGGTCGTTGGTATCTACAAGGCCGTTGTCGTATTTATCCTTAACGATCCTGTAGTTCTCAGTCGCCTGGTCTACAGCCTCTGTATAAACTTTATTCTGCTTCAGCGACAGGTTGTAGTTTTCAAGGGCTTCCTGCACCTGTACCTTTACACGGTCGGTAAGCAATGCTACCTGGTACCTGGTTTCTTCGGCACGGCTTTGGGCAGCCTTCACTTTCTTGTTGTTCTTAAAGATGCCCGAAATGTCATAGGACACGCCTACGCCAAAATTAACCGCATTGTATACCTGAACCACGTTCTGGATGTCTAAGGCCACGTAGCCCGCTGATAATGCCAATGAGGGGTAATAATCGCCCTTTGCAACTTTGATGTTGGCTTCGGCGGCCTTTTGCTGCCACCTTAAAGCTTCAAGGTCGCTGCGCTGCGCTATTGCTTCTGCCTCGGTAGCTGTAGGGGTTATTCCCTGCGCGTTTTTAAAATAAGCATCGCCTGTTACTACCTGTGTACCTTCGGGCAGTTTCAGCAGTGTTACCAATTGGTAGTTGATAACTGCAGCTTTCTTGCGGGCATCATCCAGTGTCAGCTGTATGTTGCTCGATTGCAATTGTGCTTTCAATAAGTCGTTGCGGGCAAGCAGGCCGTTCTGCTCCATAGCAGTAAAGTCGGTCACACGCTGGTCGGCGCTTTTCAGGTTTTCCTGTATCAGGGCAATCGATTGTTCTGCTTTGTACAGGTTCACATACAGCATGATCGCCTGCATGGCCAGCTGTTCTTTTGTGTTCGCTGCATTGAACGTTTGTGCCTTGTAGATGTTCTCAGAGGCATCAATGCTGTTCCTCAGCTTAAAGCCTGAAAAAATAGGCATGCTAAGGCTCGCCTGTGCAAACATGATCTGGTTTACACTCGGCGATGCCGTGCTTCCGCCGCTGCCATCGCCCGGATCTGCGGGTTCGTCGTTCCCAAGGGGGATCTTGAATTTCACCGTAGGGTTCGTAATCCTCATGTACTGCCCCGAAACTTTAAAGTCAGGATAGACATTGTTCTTCACATTGTCAACGTCCAGTTTGGAGGTAGTCACCCGTGTGTCGGCAAGGCCGGCTTCGGTGCTTTTTGTGGTGGCGAGGGAAATGGCCTCGTCGAGGGAGAGCGCCTTCTTTTCCTGCGCCTGCATTGCAAGGCCCAGGAAAAGAAGGAGTCCCGGCAATAGATTTCTAATTTTCATGTAATAAAAGCGCTTTAATTGTTTGTTTAATATGGGCAGTCAGTTCGTTCTTTATGTAGCTCTCAAAGGCTTCTTCGGTCTCAAGGCCAAGTATGGGGTCGAAGAATGCCCTGTTCATCTGGAAATGCACCAGGATGCCCATAATGGTGGGAGGGATGAGCACAATGTTGACATCTTTGCGGAACACGCCAAGTTCCTGTCCTTCCTGTATGATCCTCTTGAAGAGCTCAAGGTTTTGCCTTTTGATGTCGATAAAGGCTTTCATATCCATGATCCTCTTTTTGGAAGAAAGCTCAAAATGCATTATCTGGTACATGCATTTGTTCTTGTTGATACGGGAGATGTAAAGGTCTATAAGGCGGTCTACCTTTTCGAGAGGGGAGAGGGCTTCGTTGAATATATTTTCCAATTGCATCTTCATCCCCGATGTGCGGTGTATAATGAGCGCTTCAAGCAGCTTTTCTTTCGAGCCGAAATAATAGGATATCATCGCGATATTCACATTAGCCTCTTTTGCTATTGTCCTGATGGAAGCGCCGTCAAACCCTACTTCGGCAAACAGCTTTTCGGCTGCCTGCAGGATGTCGGTTTGCTTGTCGTTAAAATCTGTCATAGCGTCCTTACTAATTAATTGCGACGCAAAGTTAAACACTTGTTTAAATTAAACGTTTGTTTAATGGTACTGTTAACAACATTTTAACATAAAACGATTGCGATAATCACAATAGATAATTTCTATATGTAATTATTAATTAATTTATAATCAAGTTATAATATTAAATTACTTTATGTAAAGATTTACATGTTATTTATGATTAAGCCAATTTGCTAAAATGGCTTTCCCATCGGGAGTAAGCACTGATTCGGGATGGAATTGCACTCCTTTTACATCAAAAATTTTATGACGGAGCGACATCACCTGCCCCATTTTATCGACAGAGGTAACCTCCAAAACATTGGGTAACGTAGCCGGATCTACACTCCAGGAATGGTAACGGCCTACTTCAATCTCAGGTGGCAGGCCTGCAAAAAGTTGTTCGTCATCCACTGTAATACGGATGGTGGCAGCAACCCCGTGGTACACTTCTTCAAGGTTAATAAGGCTTCCGCCAAAGACCTCCCCAATGGCCTGCTGCCCCAGGCAGATACCCAGGATGCTTTTGGTGGGTGCGTACTTTTTTATGATGGCTTTCAGCAGGCCGGCCTCATCGGGAATCCCGGGTCCGGGAGAAAGCAGTATCCTGTCATATCCTTCGGGATTGTCAATGGATAGTTCGTCATTGCGAAGGACATCCACTTCGCAATCAAGCGCTTCCAAATAATGTACAAGGTTGTAGGTAAAGCTGTCGTAGTTGTCGATAACGAGTATTTTTTTCATAAAAAAGGGCTAAGTCCTGCAAATGTATAAAACATTAATTGGTAATTGTGACAATTCTATAAATCTACTAATTTAGTAGAGTAGTAACTTTTTTTTCATTAAATTTGTTCTGTATCTAACGTATTTCTATATGGTTCCGGCAAAAAATATCATGCAATGCAGCTGTTGTCCCTCATACCGGGATGGGCTTGCTATGGCATGATATAGGCTGAAACCTTATTAAACCGCAGAGCTCCTCCCGCCAGAGGGGCTTTTATTTTATAATTATGAAACATCCTGTCTATACCGCAAATTACCTGAGATCCGGCGTGCTTCCCGATAAGGCAAAAGCTGAATATTGGGTTGAGGAATTCTTCAGCTGGCTCTTTTGCATCAGCCCGAAGTATGCTGATTACGACTATTTTCTGGAGAAGGAAAAAGAACTTAAAAATGTGCTTTCTGATCTGCTGGAGTTGGCCGGATTAAATAGAATTGAAGCTGACTCATTTATTTTAAAACTAAATAATAAAGTTATTTTACTTCATCAAAAGCTTGAGGATGATCTTAAAGCCATATTTGAGTTCGACCCGGCGGCAAAATCGCGTAGTGAAGTGCTGGTTTCATACCCCGGATTCTTTGCTATTGCGGTCTATCGCATTGCCCATGAACTTTGGGAAAACAACGTGCCTGTCCTGCCCAGGATGCTCAGCGAATATGTACATGGCAAAACGGGCATCGACATCCATCCGGGGGCGAAGATAGGGGAGCGGTTTTTCATCGACCACGGTACCGGGATCGTCATTGGCGAAACATCGGTCATCGGTGACGATGTGAAGATCTACCAGGGCGTTACCCTCGGTGCGTTGAGCGTAAGCAAAGCAGATGCTTCAGTGCAGCGGCACCCCACAATAGGCAACGGCGTGACCATTTATGCGAACGCGACGATACTTGGCGGCGCTACCGTAATAGGCGACGGGTCGGTAATCGGAGGAAACGTCTGGATTACGCATTCCGTACCGCCCAATTCACTGGTGTACCATAAGAGCGAGGTGACTATAAAAAGCAGGGATGTATTCCCTGAACCATTAAATTTTGTAATATAAAAATTCAATATATGAAAGCAGATAGTATTTTAGGAACGATAGGGAACACCCCGCATGTGCAATTGGGCAGATTGTTCAAAGGCCGTAAAGTATGGGTAAAGCTGGAACGCAACAACCCCGGCAACAGTATAAAAGACCGCATTGCGCTGGCCATGATCGAGGATGCCGAGGCCAAGGGGCTGCTGAACAAAGACAGCATCATCATTGAACCGACATCGGGGAACACGGGTATCGGACTGGCATTGGTGGCTGCCGTGAAAGGTTATAAATTACTATTGGTAATGCCCGAGTCGATGAGCGTGGAACGCAGGAAGCTGATGTCGATATACGGCGCCGAATTTGAGCTTACACCGCGCGAAAAAGGGATGAAGGGCGCCATCGAAAAAGCTGCCGAACTGACTGCCTCAACTCCCAATGCATGGTCGCCGCGCCAGTTTGATAATCCTGCCAATGTAGAAGTGCATCAAAGAACCACGGCACAGGAAATACTGGCCGATTTCCCTGATGGGATCGACTACATTATTACCGGAGTGGGTACCGGAGGCCATATAACAGGCGTAGCATCCGTTTTAAAGGAAAAATTCCCAAACCTGAAGGTGTTTGCTGTGGAACCGGAATTATCGCCTGTATTGAGCGGCGGGAGCCCGGGCCTGCACCCGTTACAGGGAATAGGGGCGGGGTTCGTTCCGTCCATTTACCGCAGCGACCTTATTGATGGGGTTATCCAGGTGGGCAAAGACGAGGCTTATGAGTTTGCCCGAAGGGCAGCAAAGGAGGAAGGCCTTCTTGCAGGTGTTTCGACGGGCGCCTCCCTGGCGGCAGTTAATAAAAAACTGGCAGAGCTACCCGAAGATGCCGTGGTGCTAACGTTCAATTATGATACCGGTGAAAGGTATTTGTCTATTGAAGGATTGTTCTGACCACCTGCAAGGTTTTTCAACCTTGTATGTGTAATAAAAAAATAAACCTTCCGCTCCGCAAAGTCTATGACTTTGCGTAAGTGATGAAAGGTCTCCGACCTTTATTTGCATGTCATAGACATGCCAACACACCCACAAAGTCAGAGCCTTTGCAGAGCGGCTTAAATGCTCAGAATCTAGTGCCTCAGTAACTCAGACCCTCAGAAAAAAACAAAACCCCTGCCGAGGCAGGGGTTTCGCATTCAATTTAAATACTAATTAAAACTGTAGGTTTACATTAAGCGTGAACTCATCATAGATGGCTTTATCACCTATAGAGTCGAAGAAGCTTTTTGATCCGTAAACGATATCATACTTCGTCCTGTCTACTTTTAACGTAGTTGTTGCAGAATTCTTGCCCACAGTAAGGTCAAAAGTTACAGGCTTAGTAGTTTTTTTGATAGTAAGGTCAGCCGTTACAGTATATACGCCGGCCGATTTTGCCTTAACTGATTTGAAAACGATCTTTGCAGTTGGATAAGTAGCAGTGCCGAAGAAATCATCAGCTTTAAGGTGGCCTTCAAGCTTTTCTTTACCTTCTCCTGCCTTAAGGTCGCTTACGCTTATAGAGTTCATGTCAACAGTAACATTACCGCCTGTAAGTTTGCCGCTTTTAAAAGTAAGTACACCATCTTTTACGTTGATTGTACCTTCGTGCTTGCCGGTTACTTTTTCGCCGATCCAGCTGATCTTACTTTTTGAAGCGTTGATTTTTTTGTCCTGGGCTGTAGCTGTGATTGTTGAAAGGGCTACTACTAATGCAATTGCAATTGTTTTTAAATTTCTCATTGTTATTAATTATTTATTTTAGGTTTATTGAATTAGATGGTAATGAACAGCTCGTCTTTCGACTTTCTCACTTTTTTAAGGTGCTGGAATCTGTCGTCTTTGTGTCGGTAGCCTATGGTTGCTATCACTGCTGCGCTTAACCCGATTTTATCAAGTCCAAGCACCTCGTTTACAGCTGCCCTGTTGAAGCCTTCCATCGGGGTAGCATCTATATGCAATACCGCCGCAGCATTGATAAGGGATGACATAGCAAGATAGGCCTGTTTCGATGTCCAGAAATTTTTAGAATCTTCTGTCTGGCTTTCGATAAAACTGTGCATCGAATTGCTGAAAGGGGCAAGGCTTTCACGGCTGACTTCCCTGGTACGGATGATGTTGTCAAGGTAGTTTTCAATATGGCTGTGGCCCACATTGGTCTCATTGGCGAAAACAAACACATGCGATGCTTCGGTTATTGCCGCCTGGTTGTTGGATGCTTCCCTTAATAACCGGCGCACTTCAGGATTTTCTACGATGAGTACCTTGTAGGGCTGCAGTCCCATAGAGGAAACGCTCAGCCTTACGGCTTCTTTGAGCGTTTCGAGGTCCTGATCCGACACCTTTTTATCCGGATCGTATTTTTTGGTGGCATAACGCCACTGAAGGCTTTCTATATAATCGGTCATGGTTTTTAAATTAAAGTGATTCCCCCCTGTATTTTTCCAGCAGGAGGTTTATTGTTTCCAGTTCTTTATGGTCCAGGTTGCTGGCATAGCTTTCTTCGTGGCTGTGTACTTTCGGGTCAACGTCCGTAAGAAGGTCCAGGCCTTTTTGGGTGATGCTGATGTCCATTTTCCGCCTGTTATCGCTGCATACTTCCCGCGTTACAAGGCCTTTCAGCAGCAGTTTGTCTACAAGGCGGGTAGTGTTGCTCGTCTTGGCAATCATGCGCTCCTGTATCACACACATATTGGCCGGCTTGCCTTTCTGTCCCCTAAGTATCCTTAGAACGTTGAATTGCTCGGGCGACAGGTCGTAAGGCTTTAATATCTCATTAAAGCTTTCTGCCAGCAGGTTCTGCGTATACATAATGTTCAGCATCGTTTTCTTGCTGATCGATATGGGTGTTGTCGACTTTATAGCTTCTTCTATCTTCATTACAACTACAAAATTTGTATGTACAAATGTAGTATAAATTTTATTTGTATATACAAGTGTGGTGTTAAAATTTCAAAAAAAATATCGCAAGCTTTTTTTTCTCTAATTTTAGCTGGTTAAAAAATCAAATAATGGCTTTAAAAATAAGGAATGGCGCACTGTTGCTGGCCTTTTTGGGCATAATGGCAACTGCCTGTGCAAAAAAGGAAGAGAAGCCGGAAGTAGCCGAAACACCGGCCCCAAAACCACTAAAAGTATATTCGGCTGAGGGCGTTTCTGTCAAAGCGTATGATTTTGACAGGCTCGAATACTTCCTCAACAAGAAAAACGATACGACTTATGTAGTGAATTTCTGGGCGACATGGTGCGTGCCCTGTGTGGAAGAGCTGCCGCATTTTGAACAGCTGAATGAAAAGTATAAAAAAGATAAAATCAAGGTGCTGCTCGTAAGCCTTGATATGCCAAAAATGGCAGAGAGCAAGCTGTTGCCCTTTATTAAGGAGAAGCAGCTCAAGAGCGATGTGGTTTTGCTGCGCGACCCCGACCAGAACACATGGCTGCCAAAAGTAGATTCTACATGGAGCGGTGCTATCCCGGCTACCATAATATATAATAAGGACAGCCGTAAGTTTTATGAAAGGTCCTTTACCTATGAGGAACTCGAAAAAGAAGTAAGCAATTTTAAATAACAACTATATGAAAACAATAAAGATTTTAGGGATATTTTTGGCAGTAGGGCTTTTGACGGCCTTTACTGTGGCAAAACCTTTGGGCGGTTATAAAGTAGGCGACATAGCGACCGATTTCAGCCTGAAAAACGTAGATAACAAAAAAGTGTCCTTAAAGGATTTCAAAGATGCGAAAGGCTTTATCGTAGTCTTTACCTGCAACCATTGCCCGTATGCCCAAGCGTATGAAGACAGGGTGATTTCCCTTAATGCCAAATACAAAAAGCTGGGCTACCCGGTTATTGCTATCAACCCAAACAATCCTGAAAAGCAGAAAGACGACAGTTTTGTAAAAATGCAGGAAAGGGCAAAAGAAAAGAAATTCACGTTCCCATACCTGCTGGACGAAGGGCAGAAGATCTATCCGCAATATGGCGCTACCAAAACCCCGCACGTATATGTATTGCAGAAAACGGCTAAAGGCAATGTGGTAAAATACATTGGCGCTATCGATGATAATTATGAAGATGAGACGGCGGTTAAGCAAAAATACGTTGAGAATGCGGTTGATGCCCTGCTTAAGAATAAAGAAGTAACTGTAAAAGAAACCAAGGCTATTGGCTGTTCTATAAAAGCATAATACCTTTGACAAAAACGAACCAATGAATATTTCACAACAGGAATGGTGGGAAAAATTGCAGGAAGACAGCAATGCTGTAATCCTGGATGTACGCACCTCAGACGAATGGAACCGCGGCATCATACCGGGAGCCATAAATTTAGACATCTACAAAGGGCAGGGTTTTATCTACGGCCTTGAAGAGATGGATAAGTCCAAAAACTATTATGTATATTGTGCGGCAGGCGCCAGGAGCGGGCAGGCCTGCAATATAATGAGCCAGCTTGGTTTTTCCACTACATACAACCTTGTAGGGGGAATGAACAGCTGGGCTGGGCCGGTGGCAATGCCGGAAGAATAATTTTCCGCTTATTGAATCAAGTAAAGAAAAACGGGCTGTCTTGAAGAGGCAGCCCGTTTTTTTTATTGTTTCTTAGACGAAAAGGAGTTGATGTTTACCTTCCAGTAATCAACAAGGTTCTTTATCTTCTCTTTATATTTATTGTAATCATTCCCTTTGTGGATGTAGCCCTGTATGGAGAGCTTGTTGGCCTGCTTAAGGGAATGTTCGTCCTGTGCGTTGGAAATAAAGATATATGGAATGTCTTTGTCCAGTAAGATTTCCTCATTCAGGATAATATTCCGTAGTTCAAATCCGCCCAGTTTAGGCATGTTAATGTCGGAAATAATAATGAAAGGCTCAATCTCCGGCCTGCGGATATAGTCTAACGCTTCAGTACTGTCAGAAAAAAAAACGATTTTGTTTTTGTAGCCAAGGTCCCGGAAGATCTCCCTTAAAATATCCCTGTCATCTTCATCATCCTCAATAACAAGTATATCCCTGTGCATTTTCATAAAACAGTACGTTTTTTTAGGTTTAATATTAGTTTTCGGTGTGGTGATGCAAAATATAAATTTTTTAAATATATTATTTATGTTCTGAGGCAAAATGTTTCCAAGATTATACATTTTATCATTTTTGGCACGGTAAAAATTATCACCATCAAAAAAGTATTTTTGCTACCTTGCCGGTACTAAATAAACGTGCAATGAAAATAAAAACAATCGTTACCTGTCTTTTCCTTTTAGCAAACCTTGCAGTCGCAACAGCACAGGAAAGCGCTTCCTCAATTTTGGAAAAAGCTTCGGCGCAGGCCAAAAAAGAGAATAAAAAAGTATTCGTAATGTTCCATGCCTCATGGTGCAGCTGGTGCAAAAAAATGGATAACAATATGAAAAGCGATGCCTGCAAAAAGCTCTTCGACGATAATTACGTAGTGGCTCAAATTGTAGTGAAGGAATCACCCAAAAACAAGAACCTTGAAAACCCGGGAGGCGATGAGTTGCTTAAAAAGTTTAAGGGCGAAAAGGCCGGACTGCCATATTTCGTAATACTTGATCCTAAAGGCAACCTGCTGGCCGACTCCAATGATGCTAAAGGCCAGAACCTCGGCTGCCCTGCCACACCGGAAGAAGTAGCGGTTTTTACCGAAAAGCTCAAAAAGACATCGAAGCTTACCGATAAGCAGCTGGCAGTGATTACTGAAACATTTATCATTAAAAAATAAGTCATGAAAAAACTGATAGTGCTGTTCGTATTGACGCTCTCCTTATATTCGTGTGAGGCACAGCAAAAGAAAGGTGTAGAGCGTGTTGCTCCTGCAGAATTCGCCAAAGAAATGGCGGCAGATAAAGGCCAGGTGGTCGATGTACGTACGCCAAAGGAATTTAAAAGCGGGCACATTGCCGGTGCGGTGAACATCCATTTATATGATGCCGATTTCGGGCAGCGTATTGATAAGCTCGATAAAAAGAAAACCGTATATGTGTATTGTAAGGCGGGTGGCAGGAGTGCAGAAGCTGTAGAGTCTCTTAAGTCAAAGGGCTTTCAGCACATTGTTGAGCTCGATGGCGGCACCGATGCCTGGACAGATGCAGGAAAGCCTCTTGAGTAATAATTTCAGATTTCAGATTTTTTACCACTCATACTCTCAAATAACTTAGAGAATTTATGCGGCGGGAGTGAAGCTCAATCTGAAATCTAAAATCTAAAATTGTATATGGTTACTCCTCTAAACATAATCCTCCTCTCCATCCTGGTGTTGTTCTTCATCATCATTGTGGTGCTTATTTATCGCCTTAATATCTCGGAAAAAGTCAGGAATAAGTTCGAGACAAAATTCGTAGAGCTTGAAAACAAAGCAAATACGCTGCAGCTACAGACGCTCGAGGCCCGGCTGAACCCGCATCTGTTCAAGAACATTCTCAATTCGATACAATCACATGCTTACCAGACCTATTTTGCGATGGACAAGCTTTCCAATGTGTTGGATTTCATACTTTACGAAAGTCAGAACCGTTTTGTGAGCCCAAAAGAAGAAATAGAGTTTGCCCTGAACCTTATCGAGATCAACAAAATAAAGATCAGCCCGCTGTTCGCTATCACTGTTAAGAAGAAGATTGATGAGCAGGACCCGCTTTACACTCAAAAGATACTGGCACCGCTGATATCCATAGACCTTATCGAGAATGCCTTCAAGCATGCCGACCTGCAAAGCCCTGATGCTTTTATTTCTATTATTATAGAGTTTCGCGACAATTATTTTTCACTGACGGTATCTAATAAGGTGTCTAATAAATCCGCTTTCCTGAAAGAGCATGGCGGCATAGGTTCGGCTACACTGGAACAACGCCTCAAGATAATATACAAGTCGTGCTATAAGCTGGAACGGTATGTAGAGGAAAACGTATATATTGCACAACTAAAAATAAACTTGCTTGAATACAAAAATCAGATGCTTACTGCTTGATGACGAGCTTCCCGGGCTGGCTTACCTAAAAATGATATGCGAGCAGATGGACGAGCTCGAAGTAGTGCGCGCCTTCAACAGTCCTGAAGTGCTTTTGAACGAATGGCAGTCGCTGGATTTCGACCTGCTTATCACCGATATCGAAATGCCGGGCATGAATGGCCTCCAGGTTGCCGATGCCATTAAAGGCAAAGCCATAATATTTACCACGGCCTATAAGAACTTTGCGGTTGATGCCTTCGACAGGGATGCGGTAGACTATGTGGTAAAGCCTGTAAAACAGGAACGCCTGCTGCAGGCAGTGCAGAAAGTAGCGGCACGGCTGGCGAAGACAGAAAAAGCGCCGAAACAGATACAGCTCAATACCGACAGGGGCAAGGCACTGATAAGCACAGCAAAAATATTTTGTGTAATAACATCGGATATCGACAGCCGCGACAAAATAATCATACTTAGCGATAAGACAAAAGTCATTGTGAAGAACTGCTCTTTCGAAAAATTGCTCGAAATGCTCCCTGAAGATGAATTTAGCCGCATCAACAAAAAAGCGGTCATCGCATTAAAACACGTACAGTTTTATGCGCATGATGAAATTACCGCCGATATGCTGCTGCCCGATGGCAGGCACTACACGTTTCCGCTGAGCGAAATATACCGCAGCGACTTCACTGCAAAGGTCAAAAAGTAGTTTCATTACATTTTTTAGCCACTTTATTACAAAAGCGTTTTCAAGTAAAAGCAATGTGCTGTTTCCTCCTGATTTCTGTGTAATATTGTGCCACTTTTTAGCCAGTATTACAAATGAAGAACTTTAAGAGCAGTCTTTTTTATGTCTGCGTTATCGCTGTATTTTCCGCAATCATCTATTGGTTGCTCCACAATGGCAGGCACCTTGAAGAAGGCCGTACAATTATACAGAAACCAACTGATACAGGGCAATGGGAAGATTTCCTGGCCTCAATGACCGACAATCTCACGCATCCCCTGGCTTTGCTTCTTGTACAGATAATCACTATCATTTTTGTAGCCCGCCTTTTCGGGTGGATATGCAAAAGGATAGGACAGCCAACGGTTATTGGCGAAATGATTGCCGGCATCGTGCTTGGCCCGTCGTTGGTTGGCACCATGTTCCCGGAATATTCTGCAATGCTTTTCCCGAAGGAATCATTAGGCAACCTGAAATTCCTAAGCCAGATAGGCCTAATTTTATTCATGTATGTAGTAGGCATGGAACTCGACCTTAGTGTACTGAAGAATAAAGCAAAAGACGCAGTTATCATTAGCCATGCCAGTATCATCATACCTTTTACATTGGGACTTGGGCTTGCTTATTTTATTTATACGCAATTTGCGCCTCCGGGCATCGAGTTCATGGCTTTCGGCCTCTTTATGGGTATTGCGATGAGCATAACGGCATTTCCGGTACTGGCGCGTATCGTTCAGGAGCGGGGGCTGCACCGTACCCGTATCGGGGCGCTCGGGATAACCTGTGCCGCCGCCGATGATGTTACCGCCTGGTGCATCCTTGCTGTGGTGATTGCCATTGTAAAAGCAGGCTCGTTCGTGAGTGCACTTTATGTAATAGGGCTTTCTATTGCCTATGTATTCCTTATGCTGTGGGTGGTAAAGCCGTTCCTCAAAAAGATAGGTGAGCTTTACGGTAATAAGGATAATATCACCAAGCCGGTAGTAGCGATATTCTTCCTTACGCTGCTTATTTCATCGTATACCACCGAGATCATTGGTATCCACGCGCTTTTCGGGGCGTTTATGGCCGGGGCTATAATGCCGGAGAACATGCGTTTCCGAAGCATATTCATTGAGAAAGTAGAAGACGTATCGCAGGTAATGCTGCTGCCGCTGTTCTTTGTATTTACGGGCCTTAATACCAACATCGGCTTGCTGGACGACCCGTATATGTGGAAGGTATGCGGCGTTATCATATTAGTAGCCGTGGTGGGGAAATTTTTCGGAAGTGCCATTACGGCGCGGGTAGTAGGGCAGAACTGGCGTGACAGCCTTACCATTGGCGCATTGATGAATACCCGTGGGCTGATGGAGCTCATAGTACTGAATATAGGTCTGGAGCTCGGCGTACTTTCTAAGCCGATCTTCTCGATGATGGTGATCATGGCGCTGGCAACCACGTTCATGACGGGCCCGGCGCTCGACCTGATAGGTTTTATATTCAACAGGAAGAAAAATTATATCCCCGCAGAAATACGGCAGGTGAGCAAATTCAAGGTACTGGTTTCTTTCGATAGTCCCGAAGGGGGTAAAACCCTTTTGAGGCTTGCAAATGCCTTTGTAAAAAAGATGGATCGTAACGCGATGGTAACCGCAATGCACATATCGCCAAGCAGCGAGATCCATACTTTTAATCTTGAGGAGTACGAAAAGGAGAGTTTCAAGCCGGTACTGGCAGAAGCCGAAAACCTCAACCAAAATGTGACCACCCTTTTTAAGGCCTCTACCGATATGGATACTGATATTGCCACCGTTGCCAACAAAGGCGAGTTCGACCTGGTACTGATCGATATAGGGCGTTCCATATTCGAAGGGACGCTGTTAGGGAAAATATTAGGCTTCACTACAAGGATCATCAATCCTGAAAGCCTGCTCAATACTTTTACGGGAAAAGAAAAGCTGTTCGAGAATTCTCCTTTCGATGATAAAACACAGCATATCCTGAGCAAGACCGAAGCGCCGGTAGGTATTTTGGTTGATAAGGAATTCAGGAGCACTGATAGGGTATTCCTTACGATATTCGATCCTTCCGATGCCTTCCTTATCGATTTTGCACAAAAGCTCATCAGCAATACCGGTTCGCAGGTTACCGTGCTCGATGCTGATGGTATGGTGAAAAACAATGCCGCGATCAAAGAAAGCATCCGCATCATTGAGCACAATGTACCGAACCACATCAAATTACTAAGCGAAAGAAAGATCGAAAAAGAATTCCTTCAGGGGCAGGACCTCATGATAATAAGCGTTGACAGCTGGAAAAAACTGGTAGAATCGCGCAGTACATGGCTCAACCACACACCATCGCTGCTGATCATGAAACAATAAAGAAATCAATTTAATTTAGAAAGAGGATGATCGTAAGGTTATCCTCTTTTATTTTATCCATGCCACGGCAAGTGTAAGCACGGCTATAAAAACGCACAGCGGGGAATAGTAGCGGATATCGTTTTTGGCGAAAAGCGTACCGTTGGCTTTCCTGAAAAAACCGATGTACCTAAAATCGCCTATAGCCCTAAGCAGAAAAACAATTGCTATTGCTGTTGATGCATACCGGAAGATGTCCCTGCCTGCGAACGCCTTAAAAATACCCATGTTGCCAATGCTGATGAAGGCGAAAAGCCCCATAGCCACACCTATGGCAAATGTGCCGTAAATTCCGGGACGGAAGCGGCGCTGGCTTTCCGAAAGGGCAGGAAGTACCGCATTCATTCCCCAATTACCTCCCAAAGCCCAATAGATGTGCAGGAAAGAAAGCAGGATGAAAATGGTCGCATCAATAAGCACTAAAAGCATCATTGCACTGGTTTTAAAGTATAAAGGTACTCAAACCGGCAATGTGGAGTTTTTAATGCTTTGCCAAAAAGCAGTTAAACATTTGCTATCAGCAGCCAGTCGATGATATATTCGGCTTCTTCCTGCCAAGACGGGAGCTTCAGGACAAAGTGATTTTTTCCTGCGAACTCCTGGTATCCGGTAACCGAATGGCTACGGTCATATTTCAGGTAATTGTCATAATTGAGCGATTCAGGCGTCATCTTGTCGGCCGTCCCTGAGATAAACAGCAGCGGCGGATGCGGCTTTTTAAAATCGACTTTAGCGGTGTCCTTCAATACTTGTTTCGATTCGGGGATAACAAATTCATTATACGATGCTTCCTGTTCCTTTTCGCCCATGCCATTGGTGAAAGATTTTTTCCATTCATTAAGGCTCATAAGATGGGTTTTCTTTGCTGAGGTTAAATATCCCAGGGGTTTCTTTACCGAGTCAAATAACCGGACACCCTGCGGCGGCACCGAATGTATAGCAATACCTGCAGCAACAAGGTCTTTGTTTACAAGCACCTGCACAATCAGCCCACCCAACGAATGCCCAATGACTATAGGCTTTTCTGGTAGTTTTGCAATTATAGCTATATAATGGTCTTGTAACTCCTGAAGGCGTAGCCCTGCGAGGTCTGTATCATTAGGCCTGCGGTTACGCAATTGTTCTGCCGTGCCGTCTTTATACGGCCAGGGCGGCGCAATGCAATTATATCCTTTACCCGTAAACCAGGCTATCCAGTCATCCCATATATGATGCGAAACAAAAGCCCCGGTGATAAAGACAATTGTTGTGGTAGTAGTTGCTGCAATCATTTTTTTAAATAATGTGTTATGCTAACACATCGCGAATCTCCTCTTTTCGGTCAAACATCTTTTTCGCAAAAGGGCAGAGGGGTATTATCTTCAGGTTTTTTTCCCTTGCAAAAGCTACCGCCTTATCCAGGAGTTTCATCCCGACACCTTTGAACTCGGGGTTGCCAACGGTGTGCTCAATGATGAATTTATCATCTCCTGCCCATACGTACGTCATCAATCCGGCCTGTGTATCGCCTTCAACGGCTTTAAAATGGCCTTTTTTGCCATCATCAAAATGTATTATTTCCATTTGGGTTGTTTCATTTTTTAATGTTAAATCCGGTTTGGTCCGGTAGCGGCACAAACCCTGTTTCGCCCGGTACCGCAGGGAATTCCCTGTTAGTCCAGCGTTGTTTTGCATCTTCTATCATCTCCGGCGATGAAGCTACAAAGTTCCAGTAAATGTGGCGCGGCTCAGGAAATGGCTCCCCGCCGAATATATATACGACAGAATTCTCATTCAGGATGAATTCACATAGCGAAGAATCTTTAGCCACCAGCAATTGCTTGGGCAAAAAGGTATTTCCATCACTCTCAATACTCCCTTCCAATATATATAGTCCGCTTTCTCCAAAAAGGTTGCGTCCGATAGATAACTTTTTTTTGTCGGTGCTTTTCAGTTCCAAAAAATATAGGGGGCTGTATACGGGAACGGGCGATTTCCTGCCAAAGGCTTCACCCGCGATAAGCTTTACAGAAACCCCGTCGATATCCCATACAGGGAGTTCCTCCTCGGTTATATGCGCAAAAGATGGCTCCATCTGCTCCAGTTCTTTCGGAAGCGCCACCCATATTTGCAGGCCGTGCAGGTGCTTCTCGGAATGGCGGAGGTGCTCGGGTGTGCGCTCTGAATGTACGATGCCTTTCCCGGCGGTCATCCAGTTCACCTGCCCCGGGGTAATTTCTATTTCGGTACCTAAACTGTCGCGATGCATGATGCTGCCTTCGAATAAATAGGTAAGGGTAGAAAGGCCGATATGCGGGTGCGGCCCCACATCCATATTCTCGTTGTCTTTAAGCGCTACCGGGCCCATATGGTCTATAAAGGCAAATGGCCCTACGGTACGCTTTTCCCTAAAAGGTAAGAGTCTTCCAACAAGGAAATTGCCTATATCACTGGGACGCTCTTCTATAATCAGGCTTATATTGGACATAGCTATTTTTTTACAGCGTTAAGTTACGGAATATTATCTATATATTAACTATTGGCTTACAGTTGCTTACTGTTTTGTACTGAAGTTTTCTGACAGCCACAGGGCAGAAAGGTGTATATCTTCTGACGTCAGACCGTGGCCTGTAGCAATCTGGTGAGCGTCGACCCGGAAACTAAGATTTTTGAGGTTTTCAACATAAGCAGCCGTATCCGCAGGATGTACCGTAGGGTCAAAGCTGCCCGAGCTGAGGAATATTTTTGTATTGCCTTTAGCGCCGGAGAGTGCCATCTTTTTAAATGGCTGCATGGGCCTGTACAGTATTGCCCCTGCCAACAGATCGGGGTACTTTACAAGCGTTGCCCCAGCGATATTCGCCCCATTGGAATATCCGAGAGCAATTATCTTGTCAGGGTCAAAACCTTCTTTTGCAGAAAGGCCTTTAATAAAAGCCGCCATTTCATCGGTACGGAAAGCAAGGTCTTCTTCATCAAAGATACCCATGCCCAGCCTTTTGAAGAAACGCGGCATTCCGTTCTCGGATACATTGCCGCGAAGGCTCAGGATATTGTAGCTCTTGCCAAAGTTTTCTGCCAAAGGTAGCATATCATTTTCATCGCCGCCCGTACCGTGCAACAGGAGCAGGGTATAGGCATCAGGGTTTCCGGATGCTTTATAGATGTATTTTAAAGGTTGAAAGTTCATGATTGTTATTTTTTAAAGGTTTTTGTCATTCTGACGAAGGAAGAATCTCTTTGATATATTGAGATTCTTCACTTCGCAGACTTCGTTCAGAATGACATACGGTAATTAATTTATAGTAACCAAATGCGCCTCGATATCCTCGCGGCGTGATTCATACTGGGCAGGCAATTTCAGGTTTTTGCCAAGCTCTTCCAGCGGTTCATCGACAGTAAAGCCGGGATTATCGGTAGCAATCTCGAATAATACGCCGCCCGGTTCCCTGAAATACAGGCTGTGAAAGTAATTACGGTCGATCTGAGGGGTGATGTTCAGTCCGGCAGCGGCCACTTTTTCCCTAAAATGCATCAGGATTTCGTCATTTGCAACCCTGAAGGCTACGTGGTGTATTGTTCCGTTGGCTACATGGCCCAGTTTTTCCTCTTTCAGTTCTACAATGTCAACGATAGCTGCATTTTCAACCGCATTCGTTACAAAACGGTTGCGGGTAACCTCTGTCGCGGCAAGCCTGTACCCGAAAATATCGGTCAGTATCCTTGCGGTGCCCGCCATATTGTTCAGCGTAAGGGTAATATTATGGAATCCCCTCAATGCTGCATCGGCGCCCACTTCTTCTGTGGTCCATGGCTTGCGGCTGTCATTGGCTACTTCTGTCAGTTCCAGCTTCAGTCCGTCCGGGTCAAGGAAAGTAAGGTAGCGTTCGCCGAATTTCTCAGCAGGTTTGTTATAGATGACGTTATATTTCTCAAAACGGTCAATCCAGAACTCGAGGCTGCCTTTTGGTACGGAATAGCCTATCTCTGTCGCCATACCCGCACCCCTGCGGCCCTGCGGTATGCCGTTGCCCCACGGGAAGAAGGTCAGTATCGTACCGGCGCTTCCTGTTTCGTCGCCAAAGTAAAAGTGGTACGTGCCGGGATCGTCAAAATTTACTGTTTTTTTGATGAAGCGAAGCCCTAATATTTTAGAGTAAAAATTGAAGTTGCATTGCGCATCACCGGCAATTGCTGTAATATGGTGAAGGCCTAAAATTGTATTTTCCATGATGTTTATATATTTAAATTTGATAGTGTAAAATTACATCCATCAACGCTTCAAAACATTGAACTGGGACAAGAAAGACAGACAGACATAAAGCTTCAGTAGAAAACTTTATGACATCATCAACATAATTTTAATATATCTATGGGAAAGGGTCGCTGCGCAAAGCGTTAATTTTGAATGTAATAAAACAACCTCTCATGAGATCTACAACCAACACATTATATATGTTTGCCGCCGCCGCCGCGCTGGCGCTTTCATCCTGTAAAGATAAAGATATGAAACAGGAGGGAACCACGACCGATATGGACATTACCTCCGACACTGTAAAACCTGCAAGTTCTGACGCGGTACCGGCAGAAGACTCAACAGCGATAAACCCGGATACTATAATGGGTCCGTAAGGCCCGGCCTAAAATATACAATTATGAAAAAGACAATTTTAAGGAATGCCCTGTACAGCACATTGCTTGTCACGGCGCTTAGCTTTACATCCTGTGGCAAAAAGGAAACTGCCACGGATACGGAAACAAATACCACTACTGAATCTGTTGAAACTGAGCAGGACGGTGATTTGGATAAAGGAGTGCGCGATACTGTTGTAGAAGATAACGATACCGTAGTAAAAATGGGCAGGCAGGAAAACCCGGCCCCAGCACAGGAACAAGTACCATAAAAACATCTGTCTATAAAAAAGGCGGCCATTTTAAAGTGGCCGCCTTTTTGTTTTTAGAACGAGAACTGCATCCGGTAGCGCTCGTATTGCTCCGCCGAAGGCCGCGGCCAGAAAAAGCTCCCCGCGGGTCCGGCAACAAAATGCATTGCCATATCGGCGAGCATCCTTCCGCTGGTCTCATTAAGGTGTATGGTATCTGTGGTCAGGGCTAGCCCGTAACGTTCTGATATATTGTTCCAGTCTTCCCGAAGCAATACCCTTCTTATGGCTGCCTTCGCCAAAAGCCCAAGCCCCTTTTGGAATGGTACAGGCTGCGATGGTGGATTTTGCATGAGGTATCCGGTCATTTTACCGTTGAGGTCCAATAACTCTGTTTCGTATTCGTTGCTGATGCGTTCAATCACGGCATTGTACTTTGCAACCATTGCATTCGACTCATGCGTGAGGTCTTCACCCAGGACCGGTAGTGTACACAGCGCTATTTTGGCATTGGTATATTGCTGCAGCTTTGTTACGATTACTTCGAGATTTTCGGCATACCATTCCAAAGTCGGTTGCTGTGGAAGCGAAAGGTTCCTTTTATACCTTTTGGTATTGGCATGGGTCATTACGGCATTAACATCGTTGGTGCCAATGAGTATAATGATATAGTCAGGTCTTAACGCTATAACTTCGTCTACCCTCAGTAAGGTATTATAGGCCAATTCGCCGTTTTTGCCGAAATTAATGAATTGATAATCCTTAAGGTCATGGGCGGCTGCCAATTGCCCTATCCAGTCGTAGCTGAATGTACCTTTGGTGATGCTGTCACCAAGGCAGGCGACTTTAACTCTTTCCATTTTTTGATTGATGATACTCACTGACGTGCAGCGAGGTGATGATTGATGATTGATTGGTGCAAAGATAAAATGGTTTAAACTTCTGACAAAAGAAAATTAAACAAATGTTTAATCTTTTATTCTACTTTTTTTCTTCAGGCTGATTATGAATAGGACGAATGGGGTGGGGAATTGTTACCGGAAATTTTAAATTTTCCGAAAATACCTTAACGCAAAGGGCCCGTCAGCAAATTGCAGACAGGCCCAACCTAATAACGAGTATGAAACGTTATTTTATATTATTGATGGAAAGTGAATTTCCCTGTGCCGGAATGCTTCAGGTCGGTTTCAGAAGGTTCGCCTGCAAATGCGATGTTGCCTGAGCCGCTTATCCTGCCTTTCAGCTTTTTAGAGCTGTTGGCCTCTACATCGCCCGCTCCCGACACGACGGCATTTACATTGGGCGCTTTCAGGTCATATGCTTTTATGATGCCCGAACCTACAACCTTGCATTCAAAGCTTTGTGCCTGGCCATCAATTTTGATCTCTCCCGAGCCAAGCACGCAGGCCTCTACATTGTCGGTATTTACAGATACGTTTATCGAGCCACAGCCGTCAAGGAGTAGCTTGATGTCATTCTTCACCCGGTTCTTTACATTGATGCTGCCGCTGCCTTTAAGGAAAACTTCGCTCAATGCATTTACAGGCACTTTGATGGTGATCTTGCGGTTGCGGGATGGTGTAAGGAATTTGTCGTTCTCGGAGCCGATGAAGAGTGTGCCGTTTTTTACTTCGGTAGTAACAAGCGGAAGCAGGTTTTCTTCGCCTTCCATGCTAAGGGTGCCGGTGTCGCCCGATATAAGGCTCACCTCAAAATTACCGGTTACTTTGATTTTGCTGTAGTCAGGGCCTATTTTCCTTTTCTCTTTGGTGGTATCACCGTTGCCTTGTACCGCTTCTTTTTTTTCCTGGGCTGCTACCGTTAGGGTAAAGCAAAGCCCTGCTAAAAACATTACTGCTTTTTTCATAATAATTGTTCGTTTTTTTTCCTGCCTTACGGCAAGGATTGATTATTGATTGATTTAAATATTCCCTGTGATGAGCAGGTATTTTTTTGATGATTGAACCCCTGTGGGCATTGATTACTTTATAGACGCACCCACGCTTAAAATGGTTGCATCATTATTTATATTTTTTTCTATTAACCTTTAGTCAGGTTGATATCACCATATTCATTTTTGATGAAGATCCTGTTTACGCCGGCGTTTTTATAATAACCCTTATAATAAAGCTTATTGTCTTTTTCTTTTTTATCACTAATCCTGAATCCTGATAAACCCCGTATGCCGCCATATTCAGTGCTCAATTCAAAGTCAAATGGCGCAGCATCATTATAGGTGATATTAACGGCAGAGTAAGTGGCGTTAATCGCTATGTTCTTCACATCATTGTCCATACCGCCTATTCGTACTTCGCCATAGTTGCAGGTTGTGTTAAAGATTCCCGTTACATACCCGAAGCGCAGGGCAGAATAATCGCCGCCGCCGGTTATCTTGCCGCCTTTTTTAATGTTGAGGTCGCCATATTCTGTTTTATAGGTTATGTCCTGTACTTCGCCTATATTCATGCCGGTATACTGGCCTTTTAGTTTCAGGGAGCCGGCTTTTGTAAGGCTGAAGCCCGAGTACTGCACATTCACATCAGCCGACTTTATATAATTGATTTTCGATGTACCGCTGTATTGCAGGTTAATGGAATTCATGTCGCTGTTCAGCTCATCTATCGATAGGTCACCATACTGGCAGTTAAGTTGTCCCCGGCCATAAATTTTTCCTACAATGGTATTCCCATACTGGTTACTGATATCTATAGCGCCTTTTTTAGGTATCTTGATGGTGTAGTTTATCTCCATATTGGTATTCCTGCCGGAAAAGTTACCTATTTCGGTCCTTGCCGATACCAGCGCTTTTGTTGCCTCAAAATTAATGGTAATACTGTTCAGCCTTTTGTTTACCAGGTCTTCTTTGTCGCCGCTCACTTTTATTACAACATCTATAACAGTCTGGTCCTGGTCCCAGGAGGTGACATACACACTGCCAAATTGATTGTTAACCCTGAGCCCGGCGTTGTTGTTCACCGAATACGATTTGCTTATTTTCTTTTCCTTTATGATCTTACCGTTCATGGGGCCGTCGCCATCCCAGGCAAAAGCCAGTGCGGGGAGTGCCAGAAGCAGCAGGATTACATTATGTTTGATTGTTCTCATGGTAATTTTGTTTCAGTTTTTTGATGTTTTCAATTTTTACAAGCACGTCTTCCAAAAATGATATCCTTGTCTGCAGGTTGGTTATCATTGCATGGATGAGCTGTTTATTTTCGCCCTTGGCCAGCATCTCTTTAGTGATCTTGTCATAGTCTTTTTCAAGGGCATCCATATGAAGGAGCGCATCTTTTACCAGCATTTTGGTTTCGGGGCTGTCCTCTTTTTCAACTTTGGCAAGCTCTTTTTCTATAATGCCTGCAAAATACATTTGTGTTTCCTGTACTTTCGGCGAAACTTTTGCAACTGCTACATTGGTGTCGGTTTCCGGCTTATACATAGTCCAGATGCCGAACAGTATCAGTATAGCCGCCGCCGTTGGCATGGCCAGCCTGAACAGCATGCCTTTCTTCTTTTTCTTTTTGCTTCCTTCAAGCCTGTCCAAAAAGCGGTCCTGGTGGCCTTTTGTTGGCTCTTCTGTGTCCCACTGCCCGTTAAGGTGTGCAAACAGGTTATCGGTGTTCTCTCTTTCGTTATCCATCATGCATTTAGTTTTTTCAGCAGGCTTTCCTTAGCCCTGCTTATTGTTGTGCGGCAATTGCCGTGTGTAATTCCCATTATGTCGCTTATTTCTTCCTGGTCATAGCCTTCTATGAAGAAAAGGGTGAGCGCAACCCTGTAATTGTCTTTCAGCGACTGTATCGCGGCCATGACCTGCTGTACCTGCATGTTCTGGAAGTCGATCGCAGCTTCTTCTTTGTAGTTGTCATCTTCTACTTTATACAGTACATTATCCAGCGGATCCATGGCATTCTTATTGATCTTCTTATAATTGTCAAGGCTGTGGTTGATCACGATCCTTTTTAGCCATGCCCCGAACGTAACTTCGCCTTTGAATGAATCCAGCTTGGTAAACGCTTTCAGGAACGCCTCCTGCATGATATCTTCTGCCCAATGGCTGTCCTTCACGATACGCAGCGCGGTGTTGTACATAGGTTTATAATACCTGTTGTACACCTCGAACTGCGCATTGCGGCTGCCCTCTTTGCAGAGTTCTATCAATGCATCGATATCCGGATTTGCGTTTGTCAACTTTGAATGCCTGGTTTGATATAATGACTGGAGCCTGCCCTGATTTGTTACAGTTGGCAGTAAAAAAAGTTAATTTTTAAATGTACCAATGTAATGATAATTGCGATAAGTGCCTGAAAATACAGGGACTTTGAAATGAAAAAATATTTTAAGGAATTTATTTTTTAGGAATCACACCTGACAGGTTTTTGAAAACACAGGTATTCGGAAGATTTAATTGTTATGACATTAAAGGTATGTTCTTCCATTTCGACGAAGGAGAAATCTCAGGTTATTTACGGTAATTTCTGAGATTTCTCTCTCCGCAAGCTCCGTTCGAAATGGAAAGCCGCTTATTTTCGTTTAATTAAGAGTCTTCCGAATACCTGTGTTTTCAAAAACCTGTCAGTGTAGTGGACGAATAAGCGATGGCAACAAAAAAGCACCCCGAAGGATGCTTTATATCGTCTTGAGTTTCCCCAATAAAAAATAATCAATAAAAATAAAAAATAGAGATTACTCCTGCATCGTGTGGTACACGTTCATCACATCGTCATCTTCCTCGATTTTTTCAAGAAGTTTTTCCACATCGGCTACCTGGTCTTCGGTCAGTTCTTTGGTAACCTGCGGGATACGCTCAAAACCTGAAGAAAGGATCTCGATACCGCGGTGCTCCAGTTCTTTCTGGATGGCACCGAAGCTTTCAAAAGGCGCGTACATCACTATACCATCTTCATCGGCGAAAATCTCTTCCACGCCAAAGTCGATCATCTCCAGTTCCAGCTCTTCCACATCACGCCCTTCAGCAGGGATTCGGAAGTTGCAAGTATGGTCGAACATGAACTCCACCGATCCTTGGGTACCCAGTGTGCCGTTACATTTGTTGAAATAGCTGCGTATGTTGGCTACCGTACGGTTGTTGTTGTCGGTCGCAGTCTCTATAAGTATGGCGATACCGTGAGGCGCATAGCCTTCAAACAATACCTCCTTAAAGTTGGCTGTATCTTTATCAGATGCTTTCTTGATGGCACGCTCCACATTGTCTTTGGGCATGTTGGCTGCCTTAGCATTCTGGATAACGGCCCTCAGGCGCGCGTTGCTCTCGGGGTTACCGCCGCCTTCCTTAACAGCCATTACGATATCCTTGCCAATCCTTGTGAACGTTTTGGCCATTGCCGACCAACGTTTCATCTTTCTTGCTTTCCTAAATTCGAACGCTCTTCCCATAATTATTTTGTTTGCAGCCACAAAAATAAACTTATTCCGTGTTTTTGCAAAAAATTACATGATTGTTATTACCACAAGGGCAGTATTGTTATAAAATGCTTTGACGCCTATTGGTTAAGGTCTTTCAGTATGTTCACGGCTTCATTGATGTACATATCCGTCTTTACCGACTTTATCTTATAATCATTGGCGTTTTTGGCATATTCGTCATAGCCTGTAACATCGGCAAACGAAGTGTTACGGATGGTAAATGCCTGCTCCTTATCGGCTGTTGCAGTGATGTCCTTCCATATTTGGTCCATGGAATGCACATCATCAAAAACATTGTCAAAAGTAACGGGGAGCGGTTTTTTTGCATTAGTGTACAAGGCATTTATCCTGTCGTTCACAGAACTTACCAGCATAAAACCCGGATCAGAATCTACGCGGGCCTTGCTAAGGCTGGCTGCTTTCTTTATAGGAGCATCAGGCAGCTTGGTAAACCTCAGGTTCAGGTTCGGGATGCTGTCGTTTTTAATCGCAGTAGGCATGGCGCTTTCCCTCGGCAGCAATTTGTCGAAAAACGTAGGCAGCTCTACATCAGGCACAATTCCAAGATATTGGCTGCTTTTGCCAGTTATGCGGTAAAATTTGTCAATGGTTACCTTTACAAAATCCTCAGGGTTTTCCTCTTCGAGCGGGAGTATGGTTTGCATGGTCGCTTTGCCAACGGTCGTATTGCCCACGATCACGGCACGATTGTAATCCTGCATCACGCCTGCAAAGAATTCGCTTGCTGATGCCGAAAATCCGTTGACCAAAACCACCATCGGCCCATTGAATATCATACCGCGGTTAAAATCCTTAACAACACTGTAGTCTTTGTCCTTGTCACTCACTACAGCAACAGGCCCGAAGTTAATGAACATTCCCGCCATGCGTATCACCTCGTCCATAGAGCCGCCACCGTTGAACTGCAGGTCGATGATCAGGCCTTTAATATTCTCTTTTTTAAGCTTCACGATCTCCCGCGCCACATCATCGGCACAGCCCTGCTTTTTATCCGAATCGAATGCCGTGTAAAAGCTCGGCACCTTAATATATCCCACGGGCTTATCATCGCCGAGCACAAAGCTGAACACGCTGTGGTCTTCGGCCTTCATCACTTTCTTTTCGAGGTTGACAGAGTAGATGGTACCGTCTTTCTTTCGCAGGGTAAGCTCCACGGTTTTATAGGTATCCGAATTCACAATGTCGCTTATGGTCTCCATGGAGGCACAGGACACAGTATATTCGGTATTGTTTGCCGCCAGCTTTATGATTTGGTCGCCTTTATTTATTTTATCTGTATGGTAGGCAGGACCCCCGGGAACGACTTCTTCCACGATGATCTCTTCCTTGTCATTCTGGCTGACGTAAAGCCCTAACGAATAGTTTTCTGTCGATATTGACGAAACGAATGATGCCTTTTCACTATAATTGAAATAGGTGGAATGCGGATCGAAATACGAGCAGAAAACCGAATAAAATTCATTGTA
This sequence comes from Flavobacterium album, assembly GCF_003096035.1. NCBI lineage: Bacteria > Pseudomonadati > Bacteroidota > Flavobacteriia > Flavobacteriales > Flavobacteriaceae > Flavobacterium > Flavobacterium album. The sequence continues at coordinate 2,273,497 of NZ_CP029186.1, forward strand.
AATGCTGTTGTCAAAACCTTCGGTAGGGTTCAGCAGCGAGTTCACCTTGCACAGGTAGCTTTCAAGGACCTTCGATTTTGCTATTTTTCCAAGCGCTTCCAGGTTAAGTTTAAGGGAGTCTTTGTTCTTGCTTTGCTGGGCAACATCTTCCAGGATATCGAAAGTTATTTTCTTGCGAAGGAAATTCTTTATTCGTTCCGGTTTCGTATGAAATGGGAAAGAGCTCTTGGAATAATAAATGGTGTCTTTGGTATTGAAGGGCAGGGGCTCGCGGCCTATCTGCTCAACAAAGTCTTTGTTGCGTTCCAGCGCTTTTTTGTAAACCGTAATAAAGTCTGAGAAAAAAGCACAATCTTTATTCTTGATGTAGTCGTCTATTTCGTACTTGTGGCGCGCCAACTGGTCGTATTCTTCCTTCAGGAAAAGCACCCGGTTGTCGTCCAGCCCTTCCATAACAGTTTCAAAAACATAAACCGACAGGCTGTCGTCTATCGGTTTAGGCTTGAAATGCTTCGTTTGGAGCACGGTGCTTACTTTCGAAAAAATTTCGCATGCTTTCCCGTTGTTATTTTGTGCCCCCATTGCCAGTGGCAGCAGGAAAGCGAGTGCGAATATTTTTCTCATAAACTTATTTTTTATAGAACGGCAGCTTCACCACTTTGGCAGGGATGTCGTTCTTCCTGATGCGTATGTATATTTCGCTGTCCGGTGCGGCATAGGCAATAGGGACGTAGCCAAGGCCAATACCTTTGTTCAGCGATGGCGACATGGTGCCCGATGTTACGATGCCTATCACGTTGCCGTCTTTGTCTACAATTTCATAATCATGCCTTGGTATGCCGCGCTCAGTAAGTTCAAAACCTACCAGCTTACGGGTAACACCGGCTTCCTTCTGCATTTTTAATGCTTCCGAATTCGTAAAATCCTTATTGAATTTGGTAATCCACCCCAGGCCTGCTTCAAGCGGCGAGGTAGTATCATTAATGTCGTTCCCGTAAAGGCAGAAGCCCATTTCAAGGCGAAGCGTGTCGCGCGCAGCAAGGCCAATTGGCTTAATGCCATAAGCTTCTCCTGCTTCAAATACCCTGTTCCATATCTGTTCGATCTCAGTGTTTTTAGCATAGATCTCAAAACCGCCGCTTCCGGTATAACCCGTAGCAGAAATGATAACATTCTCAACACCGGCAAAATCAGCTACTTCAAAGTGGTAGTATTTTATGGAAGCAAGGTCTATAGATGTCAGCGCCTGCATGGCTTCCATAGCCATTGGCCCCTGGATGGCAAGCAGCGAATAGTCGTCAGAGATGTTGCGCATGTCCACACCAAGGTCGTTTTTAGAAGAGATCCAGTTCCAGTCTTTCTCAATATTCGAAGCGTTTACAACCAGCAGGTATTCTTCCTCCTTCATTTTGTAAACAATAAGGTCGTCCACGATACCGCCGTTGTCGTTCGGCAGGCAGGAATATTGCGCCCTGCCAACTGTCAGGGTAGAAGCATCGTTACTGGTTACTTTTTGTATCAGGTCCAGTGCTTTAGGCCCGCTCAAAAGGAATTCCCCCATGTGCGAAACGTCAAAAACACCTACACCGTTGCGCACGGTTTCGTGTTCGGCGTTAACCCCTTCATATTGTACAGGCATGTTGTAGCCCGCAAAAGGGACCATTTTGGCACCAAGGCCTTCATGAATATGCGTAAGCGCAGTATTTTTCATTGTAGCGTAAAGAATAAGTTTGAAATGTGTTTGTTTTGTTTGAATGCGCTAATTTATTGAAAAAACTACAGTATCCGCAGGTTAACTTTAACAATTAAGAATAATTTAGTGAAGTTTTGGTTTGACTATGAGGCTAACGTATCCGCTCCGCAAAGTCTCTGACTTTGCGGAAGTGTTATCATGTCTCCTGACATGCATTATAAAAGGTCAGAGACCTTTACACGCGTCCACAAAGTCAGAGACTTTGCGGAGCAGTCATTGAATAAAATCCGTGGTCATCAGCGCAACATATTTTCCAAATTCATTTCTTCAAAATCTCTTTCAATCCATTATAATCCGAAATCCTTATCGTTTTCTTCTCACCCTTCATAACACTCTTTATCTGCTCCGGCACGGGAATAGTAATGCCAAGTGTTTTCTCAATGCTGTCCGGGAATTTCACCGGATGTGCCGTTTCCAGGAACACACCAGTATAGCCGGGATTATCCTGCATGAATTTTTTTAATCCAAGATAGCCAATAGCACCATGCGGATCGGCCAGGTAGTTATTATCGGTATAAAGTTTTTTAAGGGTTTCCAGGGTTTGGGCATCGGTAAAGCTGTATGAAGTCAGCTCATCTTTCAGGCTGTCGCCAAAGAGTTCCAGTATTCGTACAAAATTGCTGGGGTTGCTCACATCCATTGCATTAGAAAGCGTTTCAATGGTTTTTTGAGGGGTGTATTGCTGCGTTTGCATAAAGCGTGGCACAGTGTCGTTGGCATTCGTCGATGCTATGAAGTGGGCTATCGGCAGCCCGATTTTCTTTGCCATCATGCCCGCGCAGATGTTCCCGAAATTACCGCTCGGTACAGAAATTACAATTGGATTGCCTTTCGTTTTCAGTTCCTTATAGGCAAAAAAGTAATAAAACATCTGCGGCAGCCAGCGCGCTATATTGATGGAGTTGGCCGAAGTCAGGCTCATATCTTTCAGCTCTTCATCCAGGAATGCTCTCTTCACCATATCCTGGCAGTCGTCAAACGTTCCGGATACTTCCAGCGCGGTGATATTCTGACCCAACGCCGTAAGCTGCATTTCCTGTACCGGGCTCACTTTCCCCGAAGGGTAGAGGATAACCACATCAATGCCTTCCACACCCAAAAAGCCGCTTGCCACAGCACCACCGGTATCGCCGGAGGTTGCCACAAGTATCGTGATCTTTCTGTTCTCGCCTTTGGTAAAATAATTCAGCACACGCGACATGAACCGGGCACCTACATCTTTAAAAGCCATTGTCGGCCCGTGGAAAAGCTCCAGCGAATACACATCCTTTTCTACCTCAACCAAAGGAAAATCGAACGAAAGGGTTTCTTCTACAATACGCTTTAATTCATGCTGCGGAATTTCGTCGCCTACAAATGGCATTATAGCTTTTAGTGCGATTTCAGTATTGCTGTAGTTTTCAATTTTTGCTATAAATTCTTTTTCAAGCTGCGGGATACTTTCAGGGAAGTAAAGCCCTTTGTCCCTGGCAATGCCTGTAATGGCGGCTTCTTTAAAAGAAACCTTTATATCGTGGTTGTTTAAACTGTAATATCTCATAATATCTTAATTCCGGTGGGGTTAATGGGCGAAACATGCAGTTCGAAAGGGATGCCCGTATCCTGTAAAACGGATGCCATGGCTTCGGCTGCTTTTTGTGCAGTTTGCACCCCTCTTGACAGCGCAAATACCGATGGCCCCGAGCCTGAAATGCCACCGCCAAGTGCCCCTGCACTCATGGCTGCGACTTTTATCTCCTTAAATTTCGGTATAAGTATATAACGGACCGGCTCTACCAGCTCGTCATGCAGGCTGCGGCCTATCAGGTTATAATCATTTGTATACAGCCCGCTGATAAGCCCGGCAATATTCCCACATTGTACCGTGGCTTTTTTCAGGGTGATATTTTCCCGGATTACCGACCGTGCATCCATAGTCTTCAACTCTATCTGCGGATGGATCACGGTGGCATACAGTTCTTCCGGCGCATCTATCTTTATGATGTCCAGTGGTTCATAGCTGCGTATCAGCGTGAAGCCTCCTAAGAGGGCAGGGGCTACATTGTCGGCATGGGCGCTGCCGCTGGCCAGTTTTTCGCCCTGCATAGCAAAAGGAACAAGTTCTTTATTGGACAACGGACTGCCAAGCAAATGGTTGATGGCAAATACCGCACCTGCCGCACTGGCCGCACTGCTGCCTATACCGCTACCCGCCTTTATATTTTTTTTAATGCTTATCTCAAAGCCGTGATCGGGCTGCAGGTGTTCCAGCAATGCCAGCGCTGCCACGCCCCCCACATTTTTTTCTGCGACAAGCGGAAGGTCGGCACCAATGATCTCTTTAATCTTCACTCCTTTTGGGCAGGCAGTGTTAATAGTCATCTCATCGCCTACGCTGTCCAGGCAAAGGCCCAGCACATCGAAACCGCAGGAAACATTAGCTATCGTAGCCGGGCTGAATATACTTATCCTGTTCATAGTCTTATTTGTTGCCAATGCGTATTATATCCGCAAAAATCCCCGAAGCTGTTACCGCCGATCCTGCACCGGCACCTTTTATAAGCAATGGCTGGTCGGCATAGCGGTCGGTGTAGAACAGCACAATATTATCCTTGCCTTCCAGGTTGTAGAAAGGATGGCCCTGCGGGATGAACTGCAATCCCACATTGGCTTTTCCGTCTTCGAATGATGCAACGAACTTCAGCCTTGAACCTTCGGCGGATGCCTTTTTATAAAGGTCGTTAAAGTGCCCGGCATGCGTTTTCAGCGATTCAAAAAAGTCATCAACACTTGTGGTATCAAGGCTTTCCTGTGGCAGGAATGAACGGTTCTCTATATCGTCAATCTCCATTTCGTAGCCACTTTCGCGAATGAGTATTACCAGCTTACGCTTCACATCGATGCCGCTCAGGTCGATCTTCGGGTCGGGCTCGGTGTAGCCTTCCGCCTGTGCCTGCTTCACGACATCATAAAAAGAATTCTCCTCATTAAAGTTATTGAAAATAAAATTAAGGCTTCCCGAAAGCACCGCCTGTATTTTGTGCACACGGTCACCCGAAGCTACCAGATTCTTCAATGTGTCAATTATCGGCAGTCCGGCACCTACATTCGTCTCAAACAAAAATGGCGCATTGTACTGCCTTGACAGGCTTTTCAGGTTTTTATAGTTCGCATATTCAGAGGCGCAGGCCACTTTATTGCAGGTCACCACGGCAATGCTGTTCTTCAGGTAGTCGGCATAGGTGGCGGCTACCTCATCACTGGCGGTATTATCTACAAAAATACTGTTGCGCAGGTTGAGCCTTTTTATCTCACTGATAAAGTCAACGGGATTGGCAGCCGCGCCATCCGCTATGAGGCTTTTCCAGTCTTTCAGGTCGATGTCGTCCTCATCTGTATGCATTTTTTTAGAGTTGGCAAGCCCGATAACGCGCACGCTCATCTTCAGGTTGTCTTTCAGGTATTTCTTCTGCGCGCGTAACTGTTCAAGAAAAATACTGCCTACATTCCCCACGCCCATAACGAACAGGTTGAGCTGTACGATGTTTTCTTCAAAAAAGGTTTCGTGCAGGCTGTTCAGGGCTTTCTTCACATCCTTGCTGTCAATAACCGCGGAGATGTTCCTTTCGGATGCGCCCTGTGCGATGGCGCGAATATTGATATTATTTTTCCCAAGGGTGCTGAACATCCTGCCGCTGAGTCCCTGGTGGTTCTTCATGTTCTCGCCAACAACTGCAATGATGGAAAGGCCGCTTTCCAGTATCGCCGGCTTTATTTTTTGCTGCTGTATTTCAAAGCGGAATTCCTCATCAATAACCAATTTTGCTTTTTTAGATTCCGCTTCCACAATGCCAAGGCAGATGGAATGCTCCGATGATGCCTGCGTGATGAAAATAACGTTGATGCCTTCTTTGGAAATCACTTCAAACAGGCGTTTGGAAAATCCTGCCACGCCTACCATGCCGGGGCCTTCGATGGTTATTAGCGTAATACCGTCGATATTGCTGATGCCTTTTATAGGGTTGCAGCTTTTGGCCTCCGGATTTTTACGAATAATGCTTCCGGGGGCATCGGGCTCAAAAGTATTTTTTATATGGAGGGTAATATTTTTATTCAGTATCGGCTGGATGGTTGGCGGGTAAAGCACCTTGGCACCAAAATGAGACAGTTCCATCGCTTCTTCAAAAGTAATGTCATGTATCGGTTCGGCCTGCTTAACGAGTTTTGGGTTGGCGGTGTAGATGCCGTTCACGTCCGTCCATATTTCCAGTGAAGGCACATCCAGCGCCGCGGCCACTATAGCTGCGGTATAATCGCTGCCGCCACGCCCCAGGGTAGTGGTATGCCCGTCTTCCGACTCAGCAATGAAGCCCGGCATTATAGTTATGGCGGCCTTATTTTTATCGAAATAATGCTGCAGCAAAAGGTTGCTCATTTCAAAATTTACCACGGCTTTACCAAAGCGGCTGTTGGTCTTTATCAACTCACGGCTGTCGGCCAAAGCGCAACTTTCGCCCTGTGCTTTCAATGCTTCGGAAATGATATAGGAAGAAAGCACTTCGCCGAACGACAGTACCAGGTCTTTGGTGCGTTCGGAAAGTTCGCCCAGCAGGAAGCAGCCATCCAGCAATGTTTCCAAGTGGTTGAGTATTCGTTTGGCATGGCTCAAAATGCCGCTCTGTCCTGTCGCGGGTAGCAATTGTCGTATGGCTTCCAGATGGCGCTCCTCGATCTCTGCAAGGAGGCTGCGGTAATTTTCGTTCTTATGGGAAGCTTCCGTTGCCGCCGAAAGGAGCAGGTCGGTTACGCCGCCCAGTGCGGAGACCACAACGATAAGCGACTGGCTTTTTTTGTTTTTAATGATGGCAATGCATTGCGACATGCTGTCGGCATTGGCTACCGAAGTACCGCCGAATTTTATGATATTCATGAACTATTTTTTTAAGGTAAGCAATAACGGCAAGGGCCTTTTGTCATTCCTATGGGAATGACCAACAAAATGGATTATATGTAGAAATTATACCCCGAACGGGGTAGTAGTTGTAGTAGTTGTCGTAACAGAAGCCGCAAACCCTGTAGTAAGGTTTGTAGTAGTTAAATATTTGTTGCTGTTACGTATCATATACAGGCAAATGTAATAAATTTACGTAGCGGCAAACATCGCCATACCACTTTTGCGAAATATTTATAAATCACTGTCTATCACTAAAGGATGAAAATTTTTAGCGTGTCAAAAATCAGGGAAGCTGACGAAATTACAATTTCCCGTCAGGGTATAACTACAGGCGAACTGATGGAGAGGGCCGGTACCGAAGCGTATTTATGGCTTAAAAAACGATTTCCGGATAAAGAGACCGTTTTCCATGTGTTTTGCGGGAAGGGAAATAACGGCGGCGACGGACTGGTAGTGGCGCGATTGCTGCACAAGGATAATTATAAAGTAATAGTAGATATCGTAGAAGGCACAGGAAACCCTTCGGAAGATTTTACTGCCAATCTGGAAAAACTGGACGAAAACAACCTTGCCTGCAATACCAACGAAATTTATGAATATAAAAAACATAAGATCGTATTCCTCGATGCTATTTTCGGCATAGGCCTTAACCGCGAAGTGGGCGCTGAAGCAAAGGCAGTAATAGAAAGAATTAACAACAGCGGGGCAAAGATCATCTCCATTGATGTACCTTCGGGTATGTTCATGGACAGGAAGAGCGAACTGGCTGTCCATTCAGATATCGTGCTTACATTCCAGTTCACCAAACTTGCTTTTTACCTGGCTGGGAATTGCAATTTCATCAAAGAAATAAAAGTACTCGATATTGGCCTTGATAAAGATTTTATAGCAAACGAGCCCACCCAATACTTCCTGACCGACAGGGCCGAAGCTCACCAGCGCTATCGCCCCGTGCCTTCCCATGCGCATAAAGGGATTCAGGGGCATGCACTCATAATCGGCGGCAGTTATGGGAAGATAGGGGCCGTGGCATTATCATCCAAAGCAGCGCTTAAGTCGGGTTGCGGATTGGTAACAGCCTATATCCCAAAGTGCGGCTATTCTATAGTACAGACTACATTTCCCGAGGCCATGGTACTGACAAGCGGTGAGGAGCATATCGACAGCATTACGTTTGATATTGAACCAAAAGCTATCGGTATCGGCATGGGGTTAGGGCAGCACCCCGAAACGCAGCAGGCCGTGCTGGAGTTTTTAAAACACCAGAAAATGCCGATGGTTATTGATGCCGATGCATTGAATATCCTGTCATATAACAAGGAGTGGCTCAATATGCTGCCGGAAAATACGATACTTACCCCACATCCAAAAGAACTCGAACGCCTGATGGGTTCGTGGGAGGATGATTTCGAGAAAATGGAAAAAATCCGGGCATTCGCCAAAGAGCACAAGATCATACTGGTGGCTAAGGATGCTTTTACCATCGTGGCCTGCAACGATACGGTGCACATCAATTCTACCGGCAATGCAGCCTTGGCTACAGGAGGCAGCGGCGATGTGCTCACCGGTATCATTACAGGACTGCTTGCACAATCGTACAGCCCTGCCGATGCCGCGATCTTCGGAGTGTACCTGCACGGGCTTTCTGCCGACATTGGCGTATGCGATACAAGCAAACAGGCTTTCATAGCCTCAGACATCATTAATTACCTCGGTGCCGCTTATCTTAAAATAGAAGCAGAAAAAATGCAGCGGTAAAGTCAATAAATCTTACGCATAAAAAAACCGCAGCGTAACACTGCGGTTTTAACTATAAAAAGTGGTTGGTTATTTTTTTACCATTTTCAGTATTTTAGTATAAGTTCCCTGTGAAACAATTACAGAGTAAATACCCGCGGCATAATTCTCACCGATTTTCATATCTGAAAGCTCTGCAGGAGATACCATACGGTTTTCAAGAATCTTACCTGCGATGTCATATGCCTGTATTGTTACAGGATCATCGCTTTGTGTTTCCAATGCAAGTGTGAAAGATGTTTCATACGGGTTAGGAAAAGCTTTAAGCTCACGTACAAATCCCAAGTCAGCATCTTCATCATTTGCCATATTCTGTCTTGTTCCCGAAGAAGGTGTAGAAACCTCGCATGAAGGCCCGTATGGCCCGTAAACGCCGTCTATCATTACGGCTACTTCAACCGTGTAGGTGGTGTTGTACGAATAAGACGGTAGCATTTTTATCCTGAAATTCCTTGTTGGCCAGTCAACCATATCTACTGTAGCCCCATTAGTTACCCTGAAACGGTAGCCTTCGGCAAGTGCTACCTCATTGGCATAAACGTTGGTACCAAAGCCGGCAACTGTAATACCGCAATCCTGCGCCCTCAGTTGCGTAAGTGGCGGGGCAGGAGTAGTAACAGTGCACGCAGGCCCGTATGATCCGTACACACCGCCAACACTCACAGCTACTTCTACCGTATAAACGGTGCTGTATTGGTAGGATGCCAATTGGTTTAGCCTGAAATAGCTGGCAGTGCCTTCTATGGTTTGCACATTAGCGCCATTGGCCACCCTGAAGCGGTAGCCCGTAACCGAAGGCACCGATGTGGCATAGAGATTCGTATTAAAGCCGGAAACAGTAATTCCGCACGACGCGCTGTTGAGCTGGGTATACTGTGCGGCAGGCGAGGTTACCGTACAATCAGGGCCATAATCACCATAGGATCCGTTATATTTTATTGCTACGTCTACCGTGTAGGTAGTGCCATATTGATAGGTTTCCAGCTGGTTTAGCCTGAAGTAGCTGTTGATGCCTTCAATTGTTTGTACATTGGAACCATTCACTACCCTGAAACGATAGCCTTCAGCCGATGATACGCTTGTGGCATTCAGGCTTGTGCTAAAGCTATCGACAGTACTGCCACAGGATACATTATTTAAGCTGGTGGTAGGAACCGGGGGAGCGGTAACAGTGCATGCCGCCCCATATGGCCCGTAAACACCATTAAAAGAGGTAGCGACTTCTACAGTATAAATAACCCCATATTGATAGGAAGAAAGCATATCTAACCTGAAATGGTTAATATCCCTGTTTATGATTTGCACATTGGCCCCATTGGTTACTTTAAAACGATAGCTTTCGGCCAGATAAACCGTATTGGCAAGCAAAGGCGTATCAAAGCTTGGTAATGTGATACCACAGGATTCGGTTTTCAGTTGGGTCAGGGGATATGGAGGAGCGGTAACCGTACATGAATTTCCGTAAGCCCCATAAACTCCATTGATCCTGGCAGCTACTTCTACAGTGTAGGTCACGGCATACTGATAGTTTGACAGTTGGTTGAGCCTGAAGTAAAACTGCCCGTTAGTTATTATTTGTACGTCGGTCCCATTAGTTACCCTGAAACGATAAGCCTCCGCCTGGTTTACTGCATTGGCGTATATGCCATAATTGAATCCCTGAATGGTCGTATTGCAGAATCCGGAATTTAGCTGGGTCAAAGGAATAGGAGGCGATGTAACAGTACATGTGGGGCCGTAAGGACCATAAACGCCATTTACTTTTACGGAGACAGCTACTTCATAGGCCGTTACGTAGTTATACTCAGCCAGCTGATTCAGCCTGAAAGAGTTATCGGGCCTGTCTACAGTTTGGACATATGTCCCGGCAGTTACCCTGAATCTATAGCCTTCTGCCAGTGGTACAGCGTTAGCAAAGATACCGGTGCTAAAGCTGGCAACTGTAGTTCCGCAATCCTGCGGCCTTAACTGCGTCACAGGCGGGGCAGGAGTCGCCACGGTACATGAGGGCCCGTAACCGCTCCATACATCATTGATCTTTACAGCTACGTCAATACTATATGTTGTATTGTAGGCATAGGAAGGCAGCATGTTTATGCGGAATATATTATTATTCCGGACAACAGTAGTAGTGGCAGTGCCATCATACACCCTGAATCGGTATTCCTGTACAGCAGGTACGGGAATGGCAGCCAGGTCATCTGTAAACTGCGCTATGGTTATACCGCAATAGGCAGGTGCAAGTTTTACAGGAGGTGTTGTAACGGTGCATGGTGTGCCATATTCGCCCCATTCGTCATTAATCTTCATAGCTACATCAATAGTGTACGTTGTATTGTAGGTGTAAGAAGGCAGCATATTCATGCGGAATATAGTATCATTCCGGGTCACAATATTCGTAAGGGTACCATCAGTTACCCTGAAGCGGTATTGCTGTGCTGTCTCAACCGGTGTGGCAGCAAGGTTATCGCTAAACTGCGCTATTGTTATGCCGCAATATTCGGGTGCAAGCTGGGTTGTCTGCGGGCAGTTTTCACAAATGGGGGGTGTTGTAACGGTACATGCTGTGCCATAATCGCTCCACTGGTCTGCAACCTTTACGGCCACATCAATAGTATAGGTCGTGTTATAGCTATACGATGGCAGCATATCTATCCGAAATACAGTATCATTCCTGGTGACGGTATTGGTAGTGGTGCCATCGGATGCCCTGAAACGGTATTGTTGTGCATTCGCTACTGCTAGTGCGGCAAGGTTATCACTAAAGTCTGCTATGGTAATGTTACAATAGGCAGGTGCAAGCTGTGTGAGCGTACAACTTGCACAGGCTGCTTCTATAAACTTCATTACCGTGGCTTTACCACCGTTTGCTCCATCACTATACCCTACATAAGCGGTCCCTGATGCGTTAAATGCCAGGGAGGTTCCTACTGCCGCACCTGCGGAAAATCCGGGTGTTCCTAAATACTCCCATGATGTTCCGTTAAATTTCATTACCGAAGCTTTAAAGCTATTGCTTTGATCCTGAAAAGCTACATTAGGATTGCCTGAAAGGTCAAACATGAGGGAAGGCGAATATGCGGCGGCACCGGTAAATCCGGCAGTTCCTACATTTACCCATGAAGCTCCGTTAAACTTCATCACTGTGGCTTTATTATTGTTAGCTACATCGGTGTAAGCCACATAGGGAACATCATTCGCATTAAAGGTAAGATCTATTTGTCGTACTTCTCCTGCCGAGAATTCGGTTGCACCGACTGCCTGCCATGAAGTTCCGTTAAATTTCATTACTGTAAGTTTATGTACAACCATGTATTCGGATGTTTCATAAGCCAGATAGGGAGTACCGGCGGAATCAACGGCAAGGGAAGTACCGGATAAATCCGTATCACTGTTATCTCCAAGAGAAAATCCGGGAATGCCTACATATTCCCAGGAAGTTCCGTTAAACTTCATTACCGTAGCCCTCATACCATGGTTCCAGTCAGAAAACGCCACATAAGGCACATCATTGGCATCAAGGGTAAAAGAAAGGAAATCTCCTCCGTAAACGAATTGGGCAGGCCCTACACTTTCCCATGCAGTCCCGTTAAACTTCATCACAGTAGTTGTTTCCGATTCACCTTCCCAATAGGCAACATAAGGAACTCCTTCGCTATCAATTTCAAGCGAGCACCAGTATGCAGCGCTTATCGAAAATCCGGGCTCCCCTACAATTTCCCAAGAGGTTCCGTTGAACTTCATAACGGTTGCTTTACCGTCATAGAGCGGATCCCAAAAGGCTACATAAGGGTTGCCTGAAGGATCGAGGGCAAGGGAATTATAGCTTGCCCCACCGGCCGAAAATCCCGGGCTGCCTACACTTTGCCAGGTCTGGGCCATGGCGGTTACTGCCGCAAAGAGCAGCATTACTAAAGTAATTGCTTTTTTCATAGTTATTATAATTTAATTGGTTGCGTAGGTTATAAGTAGTCCGTCTGGCTGAAAACGGATGTAGTGTTTTTGAGGTAGTATAGGGTTGCAGAGTTTCTTTCATCACTTTAAAAATTTAAGTAGTATTATTGATGGCCTGGATATAAAAGGCAATTATTTCGTAGTTCGTTAGGAGGAAGTATTGGGTGTAATTCGAAAGGCTGGTCTAAAAATAAAGATTTTTAAATTGATTTTCAGTGATTTAAGTGTTTTGTCAATGCATTATCTATGTTTTTTTTGTGATTTTTTACAATTAGTTATTTTGTAGCTAATAATTAATTGTACCGTAACTATTTATTCAAAAAATATAAAATCACTTCACGACATTTGGCGCGAAATTCAGGTATTCGAAATATTAGTATTCGAAAAAAATTCGCAGAAATGAAAAATTGCTAAAAATGTTGTTTTTTAACTATTGTTTATTGAATTTTGGAGTCTCAAATCAATCATCTGATGGAAACTATACATTATATCAGCAGCGATGCCTTATCCCTTGAAATTGTGCACACTATCCTTTCAGAGGATAAGAAACTCGCCCTTTCAGAAGAGGCCCGGGCTAATATAGAAAAGTGTAGGATGTACCTTGATGAGAAAATGAAATCGCACGATGGCGCTATTTACGGTATCAACACGGGCTTCGGATCGCTTTATAATGTAAAAATTTCTAATGACAACCTTACCAAACTGCAGGAAAACCTTGTGATGTCGCATGCCTGCGGTACGGGCGATGAGGTTCCGGCAGAGATCGTGAAGATCATGCTGCTGCTAAAGATACAATCGCTCAGCTACGGAAATTCGGGTGTGCAGCTGGAAACGGTAGAAAGGCTTATCGACTTTTATAACAACGATATACTTCCGGTTATTTATGAGCAGGGCTCGCTTGGCGCTTCGGGCGACCTGGCACCTTTGGCACACCTGTCACTGCCGCTATTGGGGATGGGCGAAGTTTACACCGATGGCTTCCGCCAACCGGCAGGCAAAGTGCTGTCCAAAATGGGTTGGGAGCCAATAGCGCTCAAATCCAAAGAAGGCCTGGCGTTGCTCAACGGTACGCAGTTCATGAGCGCTTATGGCGTATATGTTTTACTGAAATCTATAAAATACAGCTACCTGGCCGATGTGATAGGTGCAATATCACTGGAAGGGTTTGACGGGCGAATAGAGCCCTTCAGCGAACTTATCCACATGGTGCGCCCCCACAAAGGGCAGATCGTTACAGCAAGGCGCTACAACGAATTGCTGGACGGCAGCGAGATCATTGCACAGGCCAAGCAGCATGTGCAGGACCCGTACTCGTTCCGATGCATCCCGCAGGTGCATGGCGCGACCAAAGACACTATCGATTATGTGAAGAAGGTATTCCGTACCGAAATCAACTCCGTTACCGATAACCCGAATATATTTATAGAGAGTGATAAAATTATTTCCGGGGGTAATTTCCACGGTCAGCCTTTGGCGCTTACGCTCGACTTTTTAGGCATTGCCCTTGCCGAACTGGGCAGTATTTCCGAAAGGAGGACCTACCAGCTTATCTCAGGCCTGCGCGGGCTTCCGCCATTCCTGGTAAGCAATCCGGGGCTTAACTCCGGCTTTATGATACCGCAGTATACCGCCGCCAGCATCGTTAGCCAGAACAAGCAGCTGGCAACACCGGCAAGCATCGACAGTATTGTGTCGTCAAACGGGCAGGAAGACCATGTGAGCATGGGAGCCAATGCCGCCACCAAAGCACTGAAGATCATTAATAACCTTGAGCGTATATTAGCCATCGAGCTGATGAACGCATCGCAGGCTATCGAGTTCAGGAGGCCGCTGAAATCAAGTGATTTTATTGAGATGTTCCTGAAGTCGTACAGGGAAGAAGTGCCATTGGTAACCGAGGACCGCATCCTGCATTATGATATTGAGAATACTATCGCATTCCTCAATAATATGCAGATAGATGAGAGTGTGTTTGAATAATATAATACTATCCTCTTTTTTGAGATTTCTCCTGCGTTGAAATGGAAAACCGTATCACAGTTATGAACCGTTTTTCCATTTCGAACGGAGCTTGTGGAGAGAGAAATCTCAGGAACTAAAACATAAAATCAATCCGACAAAGTCACCTCTGCCATGATCGTATAATATTTCCTGTCATGGATATTGAAATTATTTGTCCATGCTCCTTTTTCGTACAGCCATTGGGCACTCCGCTTATCAGTATAGCAGGATTTAAAAGGTGGGTCATAATAAATGTTGTAGTTTTTGCCCTTCCTGTCTAGTGCCTTGCCATATTTTAATGATACCAAATCATACCTATTGCTGTCGATGATTAGCCACTCTACTGCTACAAAAAAACCTCTTTCGGGCATTTGTATATTCAGGGATGAAAGGTCTACCGTGGTGACATGCCGTTTCTTTTTAGCCGTGCCAATGATATTCTCATTATACAGCGGTTCGCCGGGGCTGCCATCTTCGGCTACACTGTAAAGCCGTACATTGAAAGTCGAACCCGGAGAGCGGCTAACCGTAACGAACTTTATGTCTTTCAAAAAGGGCGTTGCGGCATATTCTTTTTTGTAAGGTATAAACCGTGCCACCATGCGGGGAGTGACTGTGGTAGATGCAGCAAAGTGGGCTTCTGTTTCGGCATCAAGAGGGTTTACCGTTCTGAAAACCCTGTTTTTCCTTTTTTGAATAATAACATCTTCAAGCTCAATGGCTTTAGCTTCCATCAGCACTGTATCTTTTATATCAGCGGCTTTCAGGCGGGCATCGGTATATCCCACCGCGGCGAAAATAATGGTTTCGGTACTTTTTGTTTCCGGCAGTGTAAAATTCCCGTTTTCGTCAGCAGTAGTGCCTTTATCTTCTCCCAGTATCCATATATTCACGAGAAGGACAGGCTGTTTTGTCTCGTTATCTATTACAGTACCTTTTATTTGTGCAAAAGATGCTGTGAAGGAAAGCGACAAAATAAGAAGAAGTAATTTTTTAGTCATGGTTTTACCAGTTAGTTAAACATAAAACTGGATTTTTGGGTGATTTATTTCGCACTGGCAACGCTTTCCTCGCTTTGGCAGGGAGCTTGTCATACACCAGTTGCTCCCCAGCATCTATTTTTCCAGATATTGTCCTTCTGTATGATTTTAATTTTTCAATAAGGGCCAACCAATGCCTTATAACATTTTGCAGGGCTTCTTTTTTGGCAGTAAAATCTCCCATACTGGTTATGGTTACCATCCTGCGTCCATCGGCAAACTTTCCATCCAGGATGCCGGTAATATCAATTACTTTCGCCCCTGTGGGAAATATCAGCAATATCTCGCCGGGCTTACGGACGTTGTATACTACAATATCCCGCTTATATTCCTTAGGGTCAAAAGGGGCCATTTCGCCATTGTAATAAAACGCGGGCGAATTCCATTTTATATGCTCGCTTATTTCCGGGCTGGTGCCTAAAATAATTTCCCGCAATGCCTGCATCACATTAGCCAGCGGATGTGCCGACGTAGTGATGAATGCTGTTACCTGTTCTTCAGGCGATAGTTTCGTTTTTGTCATTTCGCCGATATACTTATAGTTTCTTATACTCATGTTCCAGCAGCGAATACATCACCGAATCTTCCATAACTCCCTCCACATTATAATGCCCTCTCAATGTTCCTTCAAAAGTAAACCCGAACTTGTTTATGATCCTGATAGAAGGCTCATTATAATCGGCGGCAATCGCTTCTACACGGTGCAGCCCCATCCGTTTAAAGCCATAGTCAAGCACGGCTGCCACGGCTTCTGTCATAAGTCCTTTGCGTTTGTACTCTTCGTGTTTCAGGTCATAGCCTATTTCGGCGCGGCGGTGCAACGGAACCCAGGTATGGTAGCCGCATCCGCCAATGGTTTTGCCGGTCTCACGGTCGATAAGCAGGAAATTGGCAAACGTTATACTGAAGGTCGTCATGCCGTTAATGTACTTATTCTTCTCTTTTTCCAGCTGCTCTTCAATCGATAGCCCGAAAAGCTCCATGATTTCGGCATCATCCATGGTGCTGAATATATAGTCATAAGCTTCAGGGGTGAGTTTCCTGAGGATCAGCCGGTCGGTATGTAGTTCTTCAAATTGCATTTTGTTTTATTGTTTTCTTAGTTACTACAATAATAGCAACCGAATTGATGATATACAAGGGGTAACCGTATCTTATATCGCTGATTATGTCAATGTTGCCATCCAGGATCACGATAAGAAGGAGTGGCGATAAGGCAAGCGATCCCGATATCCATGCCATTAAGTTTATTAACTTTAACTTTCTTGTTATAGCAAAAACCATTAACAGTAGAGAAGAAATTGCACAGCCTGTAAAAAAAAGAAAGAAATTAAAAAGCTTGTCGGGAAAATCTTCAAAAGGAGTGAGCGCAAATTCCCATCCGCTGGCAGTAACTTCCTCTTTTTTATCTTCTACATCATTTTTTTTTCTTGTTTCTTCGTCAGATGGCGTTTCAATTTTAATAGTTGTATTAAAAGTATCAGGATGTTCAAGTACATCTCTGTCATCCGGCGCTACCATGCTTACTGTCTCTACTTCAGTTGCTTCCTGCCTTACAAAGCTGCATGTTTTCAAAAACGGACAAAACAAAAATAACAGACTAAGCCCGCAAAGTACACGAATGATGTTTTGTGTTTTCATGTAAGATGTTTTTTGTTAAACGTAAAAACACATTCCCGTAGTATGTTGCAGACTATTTGCTTTCCATCAAAAACACCTCATCCACCCTCCTGAATTTCGGATTGTTAGCGACTGTAACCTTTTGTACATAGGAACTTTCCTTTACTTTAGTCATCTTCACCGTGATAGTTCCCGCCTTCAGCACGTCCTTATTGCGGGCGGCTGTCGAAGCAGTAGGGCTTACTGTATAAGTGCAGTCATCAATCCATACAATATCGAAATCGTAGGTTTCGTCGCTTTCTTCCATACGCTCCGTTTGTGTGTTGCCATCACGCTTGATGATGCAGACCTTTTTAGAAGCCGGGTCGGTGACTTTGAAGGTTCCATTTTTGAATTTGGCACATTCACTTTGAGCAAGTGCGGTTATGGAAAATAGGAATGCGAAGAGTAAAGTAATTTTTCTGATCATATTTACAATTTAAAATAAACAACAATTAATCCCAGTAATGCCGGTACCGCCTGTACATACAATATAGTTTTTTGCACGGTTACCGCGCCATAAACTCCAGCCACGAATACGCACCCCAAAAAGAACATGGCTACATTAGCGCTCCAGTCTGTATTAGTTATAAGCAGCGACCATATCAGCCCGGCAGCGAGAAAGCCGTTATAGAGTCCCTGATTGCCGGCCATAGACTTTGTCTTCTCGAACATATCGGGCGGCAGTTTGCGGAATACCTTTCGTGCACGGGTCATCCAGCCAAACATTTCCAGCCACATGATGTACATGTGGATCACTGCTACAAAGCCGATTATTATTTTAGATATGATGCCCATGTTTTTATTTTTTTGAATTACACGAATAAGCTACTATAGTATTGCTTGCATTATGTCTTTTTTGAGTCGTTGTAATGCAACGGCTCTACATCGAATACAACAAGATTAGCGGTCACGAGAAAATCCGTGGTTATCCGCCTAAATCCGCGTCATCCTCGTCCCATTTTTATTTATTTCCACTTAAAATTCTTCATCGCTCCGCAAAGCCTCCGACTTTGTGGATGCGTTAGCATGTCTCAGACATGCAAAGGAAAGGTCGGAGACCTTTAAACACACTCACAAAGTCAGAGACTTTGCGAAGCAACAGGTCACAAGAAAATCCGTGGTTATCCGCCTAAATCCGCGTCATCCCCGTTCCATTTTATTTATTTCCACTTAAAATTCTTCTCGATAGCCTTTATCATCTCGCCGGCAATGTCCTTATTGGTTGCGCCTTCAATGCCTTCCAGGCCGGGGGAGGAGTTCACTTCAAGCAGCAGCGGCCCTTTGTCCGAACGGATAATATCTACGCCTGCCACTTTCAGGTTCATCGCTTTGGCGGCTTTTACGGCAATGCGCTTTTCCTCAGGGGTTGCCTTTATTACAGAGGCAGTCCCCCCAAGGTGGATGTTCGCCCGAAACTCTCCAGGTAATGCCTCGCGTTGTATCGTAGCTACTACCTTTCCATCAATCACGAACAGCCTGAGGTCCTTACCATTGGCTTCCTTGATGAATTCCTGTACCAGTATGTTGGCATTCAGGCTTTTAAATGCATTAATAACGCTCTCTGCCGCCTTTTTTGTTTCCGCCAAAACAACGCCTTTGCCCTGTGTACCTTCAAGCAGTTTTACAATAAGCGGCGATCCGCCCACCATTTTTATGAGTTCGTTGGTATCAAGAGGGGAGTTGGCAAAACCGGTAGTCGGTATATCTACACCGCTGTTCAACAGGAGTTGCAGTGAATACAGCTTGTCGCGAGACTGGCTTATAGCCATAGAGGAGTTGAGGCAATATACTTTTAATGCCTCAAAATGCCGTGTCAGCGCACAGCCGTAAAATGTCATGCTCGGCCTGATACGCGGTATTACGGCATCAAAATCATTAAGCACCCTGCCGCCACGGTAGTGTATCTCCGGCGTGTTGGCATCAAGTTTCATATAGCAGTCCTTCAGGCTCAAAAAGTGCATCTCGTGGCCGCGCTGTTCACCGGCCTCCATAATGCGCTTGTTGCTGTACAGTTCGGGGTTGCTCGCCAGCAGACCTATCCGCAGCCCCCGCCTTGGCTCTTCGCCTTTATCATAATACTCCTGCAATTTTTCTTTTGTCGGCTGTCCCAGTACATATTTCTGTTCGGGGTCTACCAGTATGCGGCCACTCATGGCTTCGCGTCCCAGCAGCATCCGGAAACCCATCGAGTCGCGGTTGGTCAGCGTAAGCTCTACTTCCCAGCGCGTGTCGCCTACCTGTGTCTCAGCCCGTATAACATAACGCTGTTCGCGGAAGCCGCTCGAGCTCTTAACTATGCGTTTGTCTACCAGCTGTGCCTGGCAGTGTATTACAGTCTTTGTGTTTTTCTGGATAGGATTGATGTCGAATTTCACCCAGTTTTCCCCTTCTTTTTCGAAAGGTACAATGTTCACGGCATGCAGCGCCGAGGTCTTCGCGCCCGAGTCTACACGTGCCTTAATGGCATGAATTCCAAGCTGCGGGAACGAGCACCATTCTTCACTGCCTACGATAACTTTATCAAGCATTTTTTAATCGATTAAGTAACCTAAATTACTACTTTTTTTATTAGTGGCGCGGGATGCGGAAATATTTATCAAAAAAATAATATGGCCTTTCTTACCTCACCCCCAACCCCTCTCCGAAGGAGAGGGGAGAAGCTTCACTCGAACAGAAAAGCTTACTGCAAATTTTGTTTTGGCAGCGAAAGGCATGCGCATTTTTGCCATCCCTGTTCCTGCTATCCGCTTTATCCCTCCTGCGTCGGGGATGCCGCTGCTATCAGGGCTAAAAGGAATAGTATTGTGTGCCTGATTTGTTTGGGCAGCAATGCGGTGTTGGTGTAGATCAAAATAAAAAAATCCCAAAATGGCCTTTTGGGATTTATATTTTTTAGATTTCCGGTACTACTTGCAGCGGATATTTATAGTGATGATATCGGAGGTCAGGTTGTTCGACCTGGTGTAATGCCCGTAGCGTATTTCAAGCATATTGAAATGCTTTATGCCGAATACGCCATTAACAGGAGCAAACCGGAAGCCCATGCCGTAGAAACTACTGTTGAATTTTGAAAGGTCGTAGTTGCTGGTATAAAACTCATCCTGGCTGTCGTGCTTTTTATAAGCATCAAAATACTTGGCGGCAGTCTGGGTGTAGTAACGGTAGAAAGGGCTTACCGAAAAGAACGGCGATATTTTAACCGGCACTTCCAGGTCGGCATTGTGGGAGGTAAGGTTCCAGTCATCGGTATAATAGCGGTAGTAGGCCCTGATGATGATATTGTCTCCCAGGAAATAATTTGCACGGAGGCCTATCGGAATTTTAAGCCTGTTGTCAGGCAATTTTTCCTGGTGTACCGATCCGTCTGTAAAATATACGCGGTGGAATGGCAGGCTCAGGTAACCCTGTTGCGAGACCACATCGGCCATTATCATGACCTGGAAATTCTGGTTGACCACCTGCGAATAGCCCAACGAACCCGCGAACGTATTGCGCCCTTCGGTTCCGCCATATCCAACAGACGATCGCAGTTCTATAGGCGTGATCAGTTTCACCTGGTCAATATAGGTCTGGAATTTTGCTGTAAACTCACCATTCCTGTCTTTTGTTTTTTTAGCATAGTTAATGTTTCCGCCAAACGACTGGTAGTCAAATTCAGTAGAAGAGGAAACGCCAACGCCAAAAGTGTTCCCTTTTTCATCATTCTCCCTTGTATAGCTTAGAGACGGGTAAAAACGGATGTCTGACGACGAAGCCGATGAGTTGGCCTGCAGGTCAACCATGTCCGAAGAGGCGGATGTGTACTGGTCAATACCGGCTTCTATCGTAAAGTTGTGCTTTATGCCGGTCTCTCCATATTTTACCAGGTTAATAGCCAGGTTGTTCGATATATCGGTTAATTCCTGTGTACCTATACCGCCTGTCACGGCAGCGTTATTACCATCCTGCTTGTAGTAGCTGGAGATAAGGTTGATTTCTTCGATCTTTAATTTTTTGACTTTATACGCTGTAGAGTCGGTAGCCGGTTCCTGTGCATAGGCGCGCATCAATCCCAGCAGTGCAAAACCTGTAATGAATATACGTTTCATCTGTTTGTTTTTATGGGATTGTTAATTGCAGCCGCAGCCACCGCCGCTTTTGCCACTGTTAGCTCCGGAAGACCCTTCACGGTACGACTCGAAGTTAAGCTCCGTCTTTTGGATCTTACGGTTGGTAAGCGCCATTTCGGAATCGTTGATCTTATTTTTCTGGTATTCCTTTACCGATGTGCAGGAAACCAAAAAGGTAGCGATCACCAGTCCGGTTAATATGTATTTCATGTCGTTTATTTTAGGTTAATATTTTTCGAAGTATACATGTTGTTGTTGTCATCTATGATGATGCAGAACAAGCCGGGGATCTGGTTTACCAGGTGCAGCCCCGCTTTTATTCCCATCACTGCAATAGGCGTTGCCATGGCATCGGCAAACTCGGCATTATCGCATATTATGGTTACGCTTTTTATACCCGATATCGGAAGTCCCGTTTTCGGGTCTATTGTATGCGAGTACTTTTTTCCGCCAATCATTACATACTTTTCATAGTTCCCGGAGGTGGCTACGGCTTTTCCTGAAATGTCCATATAAGAAAACACTTTTTCAGGGCTGTCGGGATTTGATATCCCAATGCGCCAGGGCTTGCCCGAAGGCTGCATTCCCCACGCTGTCAGGTCGCCGCTCGCATTGACTATGCCGCTCTTCACGCCATTGGCTGTCAGAAGGTTTCGGGCCATTTCGGCAGCATATCCTTTGCCGATACCGCCAAAACCTATGCGCATCCCTTTCTCTTTCAGGAATACGGTACCATTTTCCGGATTCAGGATTATGTTGTTATAATTTATCAGGTGCACTTTTTTCAGGGCTTCTTCCTTAGATGGCAGTGCGGTCATTTCCCGGTCAAAATTCCAAAGGCTTTTATCCAGGCTTCCATAGCTGATATCAAAAGCGCCCTGGGTTATCCTGGAGATAGCTATACTGCGTTCGATAAGGTTGTACACCTCCCTGTCTACGGCAACGGGCGCTATTCCTGCATTATTGTTGATCAGGCTTGTCTGGCTGTCCTCTTTGAAGGTTGTGAGTAGTTTCTCTATCCTTCGTATTTCGTCAATTGCCGTATCTATATGAAGTTGTGCCGTTGCATTGTCTTCAGCAACAACGGTGATGGTAAAATTATTACCCATCAGCTTCAGCGACTGCGAATGACCCTGCATGTTCAGGAAATATTATTTATTAGCGTCACAAATGGCTTTAACCTCCTTTGTCCATTTGTCCACTGCAACTGCCGGCTTGCCTTCCCACGATTTTATAACTTTACCATCGGCATTAAGCAGCAGTGTGTATGGGAAATGGCCATCTTTATTATACTTTTCAGCCAATGCCTCATTTCTTTTCACCTGTTCCGGTGCCAGTTGGTTTTTCTTTCGCCTCGGAAAATCGGCATTAACCATGATAAGATTTGTCTTTGCCATTTTCAGGAAGTCCTCATTTTCCAGGTATTCCTTACGTGTCTGTATGCAGGGCGCACACCAGTCGGAGCCCGAAAAATTCAGCAGGATCAGCTCATGCTTTTCCTTCGCCATCTTTTTTGCATTCTCAAAGTCCGGCTCCCATTGAAGCTGGATTGTAACCAGAAATAAAATTGCGAGAAATTTCATAATGTAATTTTGTTAAACGCTTATTGTAAAATAACGAAAATTATTCCTAAGTATTTTGTATTTTCCGCTTAAAATCATTTTAAATAAAAGATCCCCGAAAGTTCTTACACTTCGGGGATCTACTATTTAAAAACGGATAAATTCTTAGCTTGCAGGATTCTCGGCTTTCCTTACTGTCACCGACAGTTCGGTCGCATTGTCTTCCAGGTCAAGGTAAATCTCATCACCACCTCCAATTTTAGAAGTAATGATTTCTTCGGCCAACGCGTCTTCCACATATTTCTGGATCGCCCTGTTCAAAGGCCTTGCGCCATACTGCTTGTCAAACCCTTTGTCGGCGATAAAAGCTTTTGCCTTATCTGATAGTGTAACGGTGTAGCCAAGGTCTTTCACCCTTGCATAAAGCCTTGCGAGTTCGATATCGATAATCTGGTCGATGTGCTCTTTTTCCAGCGGGTTGAATACAATAATGTCGTCAATCCTGTTGATGAACTCCGGAGCGAAAGTTTTCTTCAGCGCCGCTTCAATCACGCCCTTGGTATGCTCGTCGGCCTGTAGTTTTTTAGCAGATGTGCCAAATCCTACGCCCTGTCCGAAATCTTTAAGTTGGCGTGCGCCAACATTCGATGTCATGATGATAATCGTGTTCCTGAAATCGATCTTACGGCCTAAGCTGTCAGTAAGGTAACCATCGTCAAGTACCTGAAGCAGCATGTTGAATACATCCGGGTGGGCTTTCTCGATCTCGTCAAGAAGCACCACGCAGTACGGTTTCCTTCTCACTTTTTCGGTAAGCTGGCCGCCTTCTTCGTAGCCAACATATCCCGGAGGCGCTCCCACAAGCCTTGATATGGCGAATTTCTCCATATACTCGCTCATGTCGATACGTACAAGGGCATCTTCGCTATCAAATAATTCTCTTGCAAGCACTTTGGCCAGCTGTGTTTTACCAACACCGGTCTGCCCAAGGAAGATGAAGGAGCCTATCGGTTTGTTAGGGTCTTTCAGTCCGGCACGGTTACGCTGTATCGACTTTGCAATTTTGGCAACAGCCTCGTCCTGGCCGATCACTTTACCTTTTATAAGTTCCGGCAGTTTAGCCAGCTTGTTGCTTTCGGTTTGGGCAATACGGTTTACCGGTATACCCGTCATCATCGATACTACATCGGCAACGTTATCTTCGGTCACAAGGATACGGTTCGATTTAGAGTCTTCTTCCCACTGCTCCTGGGCAATGGCAAGGTCTTTCTCGATACGCTTCTCATCGTCCCGCAGCTTGGCGGCCTCTTCGTATTTCTGTTTTTTAACTACTGAGTTTTTCAGCTCACGCACTTCCTCAAGCTGCCTTTCCAGGTCGAGTATCTGCTTCGGAACATCAATGTTAGTGATGTGCACCCGCGAACCCGCCTCGTCAAGTGCATCAATAGCCTTGTCCGGAAGGAAACGCTCGCTCATGTAGCGGTTCGTCAGCTTCACGCAAGCCTCGATAGCCTCAGGGGTATACGTCACGCTGTGGTGGTCCTCATACTTATTCTTGATGTTGTTCAGGATCGTGATGGTTTCCTCTACTGATGTAGGCTCCACGATCACCTTCTGGAAACGCCTTTCCAGCGCGCCGTCTTTCTCTATATACTGGCGGTACTCATCCAGCGTGGTTGCGCCGATGCATTGTATTTCGCCCCTTGCCAAAGCCGGTTTAAACATGTTGCTGGCATCCAGCGAGCCTGTAGCGCCGCCGGCACCCACAATGGTATGTATCTCGTCTATGAAAAGGATGATATCGTCATTCTTCTCCAGTTCGTTCATTACCGCTTTCATACGCTCTTCAAACTGCCCGCGGTATTTTGTGCCTGCTACCAAACTGGCAAGGTCCAGCGTTACCACGCGTTTGTTGAACAGTATGCGCGATACTTTTTTCTGTATGATGCGCAGGGCCAATCCTTCGGCAATAGCCGATTTACCAACACCGGGCTCGCCTATAAGCAGCGGGTTGTTCTTTTTCCTGCGGCTTAAGATCTGCGATACACGCTCAATTTCCTTTTCACGGCCAACCACAGGGTCCAGTTTGCCTTCTTCGGCAAGTTCGGTCAGGTCGCGGCCGAAATTGTCAAGTACAGGCGTTTTGGATTTCTTGTTGGCTTTGGCACCGGAAGAAGGATTGTTGAAGGTGCTTTCGCGCAGACTGTCATCTTGTCCTGCATCGTCATTATACGACTCATTCTTAGGCAGGTTTTCCATATATTCTTCTTCGTTTGATGTCATACTGATAAATTGTTCTTTAACTGTTTCGTAATCGATTTTTAACTTGTTAAGCAACTTTGTGGTAGGGTCATTTTCATTACGTAAAATGCAAAGCAGCAGGTGTGCCGTGCTTATTGATGTGCTCTGGAATACCTTTGCCTCGAGGAATGTAGTCCTCAGGGCGCGTTCTGCCTGGCGTGTCAAATGAAGGTTCTTTTTTTCATTGTTGCGCTCGGCATTGGGGTTCGCAGGGCTTAATATCTCTACTTTTCTGCGTAAATGATCAAGGTCAACGGAAATGTTGTTCAGTATCGAAATGGCCTTTCCGTTCCCGTCTCTCAAAATTCCTAACATTAAGTGTTCCGTACCAATAAAGTCATGGCCGAGCCTCAGCGCTTCTTCCTTGCTGTAGGTGATCACATCCTTGACCCTTGGTGAAAAATTATCATCCATAATGTTATTGTTGATAGTGTAAATTTAGTAAACTAAGTAGAATTTTACAAAAATCGTACCTAACAGCCGGTACTGCCAATGTGTAAAAAGTACTGTCAGGCTAAGTGACAAAAAAAATCCCGAAAATAAAAGCGATTTAATATTACTTTATTAACTATTACCCAACGCTGTTATGTTGATAAAACACTAAAAAAATTACGCGCAATGCCTTTAAATGCTATTTAAATTGCGTATATTGGCACGTTTTGTATTAACTATAATTTTATAATATAACTACTTATGTCTGAAGGAGAAAAGTTAATTCCCATTAACATAGAGGACGAAATGAAGTCAGCCTACATTGACTATTCAATGTCGGTGATCGTGTCAAGGGCGCTGCCCGATGTGAGGGATGGGTTGAAACCGGTTCACAGAAGAGTACTGTACGGAATGTATGAGTTAGGTGTCCTTTCTAACAGGGCCCACAAAAAATCCGCAAGGATCGTAGGAGAAGTATTAGGAAAGTATCACCCGCATGGTGATACATCAGTATATGATGCCATGGTGCGTATGGCACAGGAATGGAGCCTTCGTTACCTTTTGGTAGACGGGCAGGGTAACTTCGGGTCGGTAGATGGCGACAGCCCTGCGGCAATGCGTTACACCGAGGCAAGGATGCGCAAGATATCTGAAGATATCATGGCCGACCTTGATAAAGAAACAGTTGATTTCCAGCTAAACTTTGACGATACCCTCGAAGAGCCTACGGTGATGCCTACAAGGGTACCGAACCTGCTTATCAATGGTGCCTCGGGTATTGCGGTGGGTATGGCTACCAATATGGCACCGCACAACCTTACCGAGGTCGTTAACGGTACGCTGGCTTATATTGACAATAATGATATAGAAATAGATGAGCTTATAACGCATGTAAAAGCGCCGGATTTCCCAACAGGTGGCGTTATTTACGGCTACGAGGGCGTTCGTGAGGCATTCAAGACCGGCCGCGGGCGTGTAGTTATAAGGGCCAAAACCAATTTTGAAGAAGTGGATGGCCGCGAATGCATCATCGTTACCGAGATTCCATACCAGGTGAATAAGGCCGACATGATCAAGAAAACAGCCGACCTGGTAAATGAAAAGAAAATTGATGGCATTGCCAACATTCGCGATGAGTCCGACCGTAATGGTATGCGTATCGTTTACATCCTGAAAAGGGAAGCTGTACCGAATGTGGTGCTCAATACGCTATATAAATTCACACAGCTGCAGTCTTCCTTCAGCGTAAATAATATTGCGCTTGTAGCCGGAAGGCCGCAATTGCTAAACCTCAAGGACCTTATCCACTACTTTGTGGAACACAGGCATGATGTGGTTGTTAGGAGGACGAAATTCGATCTTCGCAAAGCAGAGGAAAGGGCACACATATTAGAAGGGCTTATCATCGCTTCCGATAATATTGATGAGGTTATCCGACTTATCCGTGGATCCAAGGATGGCGAGGAAGCGCGTGGCAAATTGATGGAGCGCTTCAACCTGAGTGAGATCCAGGCCCGTGCTATTGTTGAGATGCGTTTAAGGCAGCTTACCGGACTGGAGCAGGACAAGCTGAGGGCAGAATATGAAGAAATCATGAAATTGATCGCCGAATTGAAAGCCCTTTTGGAAAGCAAAGACCTCAGGATGGAGCTTATTAAGCAGGAACTTATCGAGATAAGGGACAAATATGGCGATGCACGCCGTTCGCAGATCGAATATTCAGGCGGCGATGTGAGCATTGAAGACCTTATTGCCGATGAGAGTGTGGTAGTTACCATATCTCATGCTGGCTATATCAAGCGTACACCGCTATCCGAATACAAAACACAGAACAGGGGAGGCGTGGGCCAGAAAGGCGTTGCCACCCGCGACCAGGACTTCCTGGAGCACCTTTATGTGGCAACTAACCACCAATACATGCTGTTCTTTACCCAAAAAGGGAAATGCTTCTGGATGCGCGTTTATGAGATACCGGAAGGCAGCAAGACCAGCAAAGGTCGCGCTATCCAGAACCTTATCAACATCGAGAATGACGACAAGGTAAAAGCGTTCATCTGTACGCAGGATTTAAAGAACGAAGAGTATATCAACAACCATTATGTTATCATGGCTACCAAAAAGGGTATCGTAAAGAAAACCCTGCTGGAGCAATATTCCCGCCCAAGGCTTAACGGTATTGCCGCCATTACCATCCGTGAGGACGATGAGCTGCTTGAAGCGAAACTGACCACAGGCGAGAGCCAGGTGCTTATTGCGGTAAAATCAGGCAAGCTGGTGCGCTTTGAAGAAGGCAAGACCCGTCCTATGGGCCGGAGCGCTTCGGGTGTGCGTGGTATTACGCTGGCTGACGATAACGATGAGGTGATTGGCATGGTTTCTGTAAATGACATGAATAGCGAGATACTTGTAGTGTCCGAGAACGGATACGGCAAGCGTTCAAGCCTTGAAGATTACAGGATTACCAACAGGGGGGGTAAAGGTGTGAAAACCCTGAACATTACCGATAAGACCGGAAGCCTGGTATCAATCAATAACGTTACCGATGCGGATGACCTCATGATCATCAATAAGTCGGGGCTTACGATAAGGATGATGGTATCCGACCTTAGGGTAATGGGCCGTGCAACACAGGGTGTGCGCCTTATCAACATCAAAGGAAATGACTCGATAGCCGCTGTAACCAAAGTACTCAGGGAAGAAGAAGCGATAGAAGAAGCTATTGAGGAAAACATCGAGGAGATTGGTGCTGATAACCTGCCGCACGACATGAAGGAAATAGCGGAGGAAGGCCTTGATGAAGCAGGAGCCGAAGACGACCAAAACGAAGAATAACTATAAACGCAACGATATGAAAATTAAATATGCCATTGCGGCGTCGCTCTTGTTATCACTAAGCGCGTTTGCACAAAAGGATGAGATCAAAGGCCTGAAGAAGATCATAGAAAAAGATACTCCTCCTACAAAAGAGGATTTTCAGAAATTTAAGGAGCTTATAGCAGCAGGTGAGCCAAAAATGGCAGCAGCCACTAATGAGCAGAAGGCAGATTTTTATTACTATAAAGGTGCCGGTGCAGCGCTTGAGCTGATGACAAATCCTATGGCTATGGCCGACCCGATGAAAGCTTTTGCCATGCTTGATGCCGCTGTAGACGATATGAATAAAGTAATTGAGATCGAAAAGACAGGCAAAAAAGAGCATACTATTGAGATTAAGGAAGAATTCCTTCCCCGCCTAAAAGGATTGGTTGGCCAGGTAGCGGCACAACTTGCTGGTCAAAAAATGTATAAGGAAGCATCTTCGCTATATGCAATTGCTTACAAAGCCGATACAAATGACAAGTCTCAGCTTTATAATGCAGCTGCCATGGCAGTAAATGGGCAGGATTATGATAATGCTTTAAAATATTACCTTGAGCTTGATAAATCCGGCTTTACCGGAGAAGGCAGTGTGTTTGTTGCAAAAAACAAAAAATCGGGGCAGGTAGAAGGTTTCCCTAACAAGGCCTCCCGCGATATTGCTGTACAGGCAGGAGAGTATGTTGAGCCTAAAGAAGAAAAACTACCTTCGCTAAAAGGGGAGATCACTAAGAATATTGCACTTATCTATGTTCAGAAAGGCGAGAATGATAAGGCGAAGCAGGCAATGGCTGCTGCAAGGAAAAACAACCCTGACGATGTAAGCCTTATCGTTTCTGAAGCTAATATTTATTACCAGGCGAAAGACATGGAAGGTTATAAAAGGCTTATCGCTGAGGCTGCCGCTAAAAACCCTACGAATGCTGAACTGTTCTACAACCTAGGTGTTGTAGCTTCTACTTCGGATGTAGCAGAGGCTGAAAGGCAGTATAAAAAAGCGCTTGAGATCGATCCTAACTTTACACAGGCTTTAGTTGCCATGGGAAGCCTTGCGCTTACCGATGAGAAAAAGATCGTTGATGAGATGAACGGCCTTGGCAATACCGCTAAAGACAACCAGCGTTATGATGTGCTGAAGAAACAGAAAGACGGCCTTTACCTTAAGGCGCTTCCTTATCTTGAAAAAGCACACAAGCTAAATCCGGACGACCAATATACCATATCATTGCTTGCCGGAATGTACCAGGCACTGGAAAGAAATGACGATTACAAAGCCATGAAAGCAAAAATGAAATAACGGCTTTTCTCTTATAAGCAAAAAATCCACCGCATCGCGGTGGATTTTTTTTGGAATAATGTCAATAGGATTATCGTAATTGCGCCCCGGTCTCTTTTTCCAGGCTCTGCCTTATCTTGCCCATGATCTTATCGATCTGCTCGTCGGTAAGCGTTTTAGAGCTGTCCTGCAGCGTAAAGCTCACCGCGTAGGATTTCTTGCCTTCAGGGAGGTTTTTACCTTCGTATACGTCAAACAGGCTGATATCCTTAAGCAGCGATTTTTCCGCCTGCCTGGCTATGGTATAAATGCTGTCGAAAGTTACTTCAGTATCAACAAGCAGCGCAAGATCCCTTCTTACTTCAGGGAATTTAGATATCTCAGTATATTTTATTTTACCCGACACAAGGCTTATGATAGCACCCCAGTTGAAGTCGGCAAAGAATACATCCTGCTTTATGTCAAACTGTTTGAGGATGTTTTTCTTTATCGTACCAAATTCAACCAGCACCTCATTGCCTGATGCAAATGCCGCGCCTTCGCTGTAAATGTCCGAAGTGGCTGGCTGTGCATTTATTTTAGTGATGCCAAGCCTTGTCAGTATAAGGTTTACATAGCCTTTGAACATAAAGAAATCGGAAGGCTTCTGGCCGGTTTGAGTCCAGCTTTCCGGAAGCCTGCTGCCCGTTACGGTAAGGGTAAGGTGCTTGTTCTCATAATAGCCTGACGGCATTTTGTGGTAGCTTTTACCAAATTCGAACAGTTTCAGGTCGGCCCTTTTCCTGTTGATATTGAACGAAACTGCCTCAAGCGCACTGAACAATAACGACTGCCTCATGGCCGAAAGGTCGTTGCTCAACGGGTTAAGCATCATTACATTGAATTCTTCTTTAAGGTTTTCAGATAGCTTTACGTAGTCCGGCGTGGTGAGCGAATTGGCCATCATCTCGTTAAAGCCAAGCGCTGCCAGCTGTTCTGCAATTATATTTTGAAGCTTGTAATCTTCAGTGCGTGATGAATTGGATATCGACGCATTCAGTTTCTGCGTAAAGTTAATATTGTTATAGCCGTAAACCCTTAGTATTTCCTCAATAACATCGATCTCGCGGTTCACATCCACACGGTAAGCAGGTACCACAAGCCCAAGGCCGGCATCGGACATAGTGCTGATCTTGATGTCAAGCGATACAAGTATTTTCTTAATGGTCTCTTTTGGGAGTTCCTGGCCGATGGTGCGCGTTACATTGCTGAAATTTAGCAGCACCGAATGCCCCTCTATCTTTTTAGGGTAAATATCGGTTACGTCCGATGTGATCTCGCCACCTGCGGTTTCCTGTATTAGCAGGGCCGCCCTTTTTAGCGCATATTCCGCAATGCTCGGATCGATACCCCTTTCAAACCTGAAAGAAGCGTCGGTGTTCAGGCCGTGTCTCTTGGCTGTTTTCCGAACCGATACCGGGTTAAAGTAAGCGCTTTCCAGGAATATGGATGAAGTACTTTCTGTTACCCCGGAATTCTTTCCTCCAAAAACCCCGGCCATGCACATAGGGCCGACTTCGTCGCAGATCATCAGGTCTTCCTCATGCAGTGTCCTTTCCACATCGTCGAGCGTTGTGAATTTTGTGCCTGCCGGAAGTGTCTTTACTATCACTTTATTGCCTTTTATTTTCGCGGCATCAAAAGCATGCAGCGGCTGCCCTAATTCGTGAAGCACATAGTTGGTCACATCCACGACATTATTCTTTGGCGTAAGCCCGATAGCCTTCAGCCTGTTTTGCAGCCATGACGGCGATGGTTTTACCGTGATGCCCGAAATGGTCACCCCGCAATATCTTGGAGCCAGCTTGCTGTCTTCCACCTTTACGTCCATTTTCAGGGTACGCTTATCGATCCTGAAGTTACTTACGGATGGTGTGAGTAGCTCGGTATTTACATTTTTTTGCGCGAGACCGGCACGCAGGTCGCGCGCTACGCCCCAATGGCTCATGGCATCGGCGCGGTTTGGTGTAAGCCCGATCTCGAAAACCTCATCGCTTTCGATATTGAAAACTTTAGATGCAGGCGTACCCGGCTTCAGGTCTTCTTTCAGGATCATGATGCCATCGTGGCTTTCGCCAATGCCAAGCTCGTCTTCAGCGCATATCATGCCGTGGCTTTCCTCGCCGCGTATCTTTCCTTTTTTTATCTGGAAGGCATTGCCCTCTTTGTCATATAGTGTTGTCCCGATGGTCGCTACAGGGACTTTCTGGCCCACGGCTACATTGGGTGCGCCGCAGACGATTTGTACGGGTGTGCCTTCCCCAATATCAACGGTAGTGATGCGCAGCCTGTCGGCATTCGGGTGCTGGACGCAGGTAAGCACATGGCCTACCACAACGCCTTCGAGCCCGCCTTTAAGCGACTCAAACTTATCAACGCCTTCCACCTCAAGGCCGAGGTCGGTAAGCAGGGCAGCGGTTTCTTCAGATTTCCAGTCGAGTTTTATAAATTGTTTTAGCCAGTTATAGGATATACGCATTGGTAAAATTGTTTTTTTAAAGCACGCAAAGATAATAATTATGGGGGAAAGATGGGCTATGTAAAAGTTGTGAAAGTTTGCCGAAAAAACAAAGAGGCCGAAGCCTCTTACGGATTATGTTTCTTGTAGAATTCCGCGTTTCTCCGGTAGCGTTTTATAAAGCGTATAATGGCAAATAGTATGGCAATCCAAAATATAATAAAGAATACCTGCCAAAGGAATAATAATATATTGAAGTCCTGGGTAAATTTTTCCATATCAAAGTGTTTTGTTCATTTTGTCTATTATATCATTAACCCAGTCAAATTGTAGCGGTTAATTTGAGATTTATTGTCAGGATGCTGTAGCCATAGCAAATTTATATCCGTCCTTTTCATTAGTTTTTTACTTTCTTTCCACTTAGACGTTTCGTAAATATTAACGGTTTTATATTCAGGATCGATATTAGCAGGGTCATTTGCGGAAATATAGCTTATAACAATGGGCTTTGATGCATCTAATTTTTTACCTGATAAATTTTCCAAATGCTTTTTTATACTATCTAAATGGTTTGGATTGAGTTTGGCGTAATTTTCAAAAAGATATATCTTGGCAATGTAGGCGGTATCTACATCAAAGTACCTGATAATTTTATTACCGTCAACTTCCGTTTTTTTGAAAATTGTTTCTGTCGAAGGCTTCCCGTTTTCATCGAAATAATATATTTTTTTACTTTGCGAAAACCCTTCGAAACTTATAAGCAGCAAAAGCAGCAGCAGGTATTTCATATGATAGAAGTTAGTAAGTAAATTTAAATAATTTCTCCGAAAGAAAGCAGGGGAAATACATTTTCTAAACCAAACATTTGATAACCCCAATAGCTAACTGGTAAATTCCCTACATTTGATTTTTTAATATCCCTTCCATGAAGCAATATTTTTACGCCCTCACTCTTTTGTTTAGCATTACCTTGCAGGCACAGCTCAAAAGCCCGGCCGAGTTCTTTCCCAATTATGGCAAACAGGTAAGCTATTACTACCAACTGGAGAATTATTTTGGTTACCTGATACAAAATTCAGGCATGGTAGTACACAAGCCGTATGGGCTGACCAACCAGGAGCGTGGCCTGAACGCTTACGTTATTTCGACACCCGAAAATTTAAAGGAGCTCGAAAATATCCGCCTCAACCATCTTTACAGCATAGGGATGGGCGGGAAGCAGGTAAATGTAGCAGACAAAGCTATTGTATGGCTGAGCTTCAACGTACATGGCAACGAACCTGCGGCTGCCGAAAGCGCCATGAGCGTTGCTTACGAATTGGTCAACCCAAAAAATGCTGCCACAAAAGAATGGCTTAAGAATACGATCGTGATACTCGACCCGTGCCTTAACCCCGACGGTTATTCCCGTTATGGGAACTGGCTCAGGGATATTTCGGGAAAAGAACCGAACCCCAATGCATCCGACAGGGAGCACATGGAGCCATGGCCGGGCGGGAGGCAGAACCATTATGCCTACGACCTCAACCGTGACTGGGCATGGCAAACACAGGTGGAAACGCAGCAGCGCATCGTCCTTTATAACGAATGGATGCCGATGGTGCATGTAGATGTGCACGAAATGGGCTATAACGAACCGTATTTTTTCCCGCCTGCTGCAGAGCCTATGCACGATTTTATTACACAGGGGCAAAAGGATTTCCATAACGCGATAGGGGAGATGACGGCTAAAAAGTTTGATAACCAGGGATGGAATTACTATACCCGTGAACGCTTTGACCTGTTTTACCCAAGCTATGGCGATACCTACCCAAGTTTTAACGGCGCTGTGGGGATGACCTACGAGCAGGGTGGCATCGGCGCAGGCAGGGCGATTACCATGGCAAACGGTAATACGTTGACATTGCAGGACCGGATAAATCACCATACTACGGCTGTGCTTACTGCTGTTGAAACGGCCTCATGGCAAAAGGACAAGCTGGTGCGCAATTTCCGCGCTTATTTTAAAGATAGCAGGGAAAATCCGAAAGGAAAGTACAGGACATACATCGTAAAAAACAGTGGCAAGAACGAAGAACTGGCACTATTGCTGAAGCGCAATAAAATTCAATTCGCATACGCCGATGAAAGCAAAAAGCTCACGGGCTATCATTACCAAAGCGATAAGGATAAGGAGTTTACTATAGAGCCCAACGACCTGATCGTTTCGGCCAATCAGCCGAAGTCGGTACTGACGCAAGTACTTTTTGAGCCTGCACAACGGCTTACCGACAGCCTGTCGTATGACATTACGGCCTGGGCACTGCCGCATGCCTATGGTGTGGAAAGCTATGCCCTTAAAAAAGACCTTGCCATCAAAACAAAAGCAGAAGTTTCACGTAAAGGGAAATTTGAATACGAGCGCGTATATGCCTATTATGTGCCCTGGAACGGGAGGGCATCGGCAAAAGTGCTGTCGCTGCTTTTTAAAAATAATATAAAAGTGCGTTCGTCGCGAAAGGCATCGGCTTTCAGGGGGATAAAGGTCAGCCCCGGCGACCTTGTTATCCTGAAAGGCGACAATCCCCAGATAAATAATTTCAAGGAAACCATGAATGCTTTGCTGGACGAAAAGCCCGACTATGAAGTGATAGAGAGTGGATTCTCCCTTAGCGGTGCCGACCTGGGCGGGGAATCGTATCCGTTGCTTGAAGCGCCAAAAGTATTGCTTCTGTCGGGAAACAGTGTAAGTCCGACTGATTTTGGACAGGCGTGGTTTTATATGGATGAAATAATCGATTACCCTGTAACCATTGTCGATGTACAAAATCTCGGGAGAATAAAGCTTTCTGATTTTACGACTATCATCCTTCCGGACGGCTGGTATGAGTTTAGCGATAGCCAAAAAACAAGCCTGGATGGTTTCATAAATGACGGCGGTAAGGTGATAGCGATAGCCGGGGCGCTCAACATTTTTGAGGACAGGGCAGGCTACAGCCTTACACGATTTGCCACAGATGCCGATAAAGACCTTGAAGCCAAAGAAGGCGATGAGGAGGCCCTTAATGCCCGCTATTATGATTACCAAAATGCCGAAAGGCGTGCCATATCGGGATCGGTGCCGGGCGCGATTGTAGAGAACGTGCTTGACAAAACGCACCCGTTATCGTATGGTTTGGGCGATAGGTATTTCAGCCTTAAGACGACCGACAGCCGCTACCAGCTTTTAAAAAACGTATGGAATGTGGCGTATGTTCCGTCGGGATATAAGAACTTCGGGTTCATTGGCCGCAGCCTGAAAAAGAAATTGGAGAATACTGTAACCTTTGCCGTAGAGCAAAAGGGCACGGGGGCCATCATCTACATGGTAGACAACCCGCTGTTTAGGGGATTTTGGGAGAATGGCAATTTATTGTTTAGTAATGCGTTGTTTTTGGTGGATTAGATTTTTTGGCAATAAAACAAAATTCAGCCGTTAGTATATAAATGAACTTATGAAAAATATCCTTTATACACTATTGCTGGTGACCCTCATAGGATGCGGCAGCGATGATTCGTCGTCAGAAAACAATAATAACGGAGACCGCGATTACAGGCAGGACATGCGCGATTTTGTCATAGGCATCAGCCAGACGGCAAAAGCGGTCAACCCCAACTTTGCTGTCATTCCGCAAAACGGTATTGAGCTCGTGACACTAAATGGCGAAGCCGATGGAGCACCTGCAACAGCTTACCTGAATGCCATAGATGGCAATGGACAGGAAGACCTTTTTTATGGCTATGACGATGACAACCAGGCCACACCGGGCGATGTAACAAGCTATCTCAGAAGCTTTCTGGATGTCTCGAAAAATGCGGGCAAGAAAATATTGGTAACGGATTATTGCTGGACTGCGGGTAAAGTAGCCGATTCTTATACAAAAAACCAGGCGGCAGGGTACATCTCTTATGCTGCTGAAGATAGGGATCTTACGATCATCCCCGATGCCACACCACACAATGAGAATGCTAATGTGATCACTTCGCTGGCGCAGGCAAAAAACCATATTTTCTTCATTAATCCGGAGAACTATAATACAAAGCAGCAGTTCATCAATGCTGTTACGGCTACGAATTACGATGTGGTTATCATGGACCTGTTCGTGAACGATGATGCTTTTACGGCAGCGGAAGTAAACCAGCTGCGTAACAAGGCCAATGGCGGCAAAAGACTGCTTATCTGCTATATGTCGATAGGTGAGGCGGAAGATTACCGGTACTATTGGCAAAATAGCTGGGACAACAGCAGGCCTGCCTGGATAGCTGCAGAGAACCCTGACTGGCCGGGCAACTACAAGGTAAAATACTGGAATGCCGACTGGCAGGCGCTAATCTACGGGCACAGCGATTCGTACCTGACAAAGATTACCAATGCTGGCTTTGACGGCGTTTACCTCGATATCATTGATGCTTTTGAATATTTTGAATAGCATGGCCACATGATAATGTTTTCCTAAAGCGACGAATTTCCAGATTGTTTCCAGATTCGCATTTGACATTTGCATCATAAACTTAAATATGATGATGAAAATGCGTTTACTTACCCTTTATTTTAGTTTGATATGCAGTACGACCGTCTTTGCACAGTTAAGCCCGCCGGGTATGGGCGAGACAAAAACGGCTTTTTGGTCGGCGGCAGGTGTAAAGCAGGAACTTGACAATATAAATACCTCGATGACCTATGTTGGCTTTGGGCGTATCAGCGGCAGCAATGAAGCTGATCCGTTGGATATGCCGTCCATCTTTGTGCTCAACCAGGAATTCTACCATAAATTCAGCCCCGATTGGAAATACAGCTTTGCGCTTAGCTACAGAAGACAGCATGAATATGATGAAAGTTTCGAAGAAAATAAGCAGGATGCCATCAATCAGGAATTCAGGTTTTACATAAGGTTGCAGTACACGGCCGATCTGGGTACTGTAAGATGGACTACGACGCTGAGGCAGGAAGCACGTAAGTTTTATACCGATGACTTTGCGGAGGTACCTGATGGCCTTCAATTTCGTACCCGGTTGAAAACACAGCTTGTTGTACCGCTCGATAATGCCGGTGTGAACAGCGTTGCAGGAAGCGCTGAAGCCCTTTTTGCGATAGCGAAAGACAACAGTGAGGGCTGGGGTAATTTTGAATATAAGGAAAGCCGCTTCTGCCTGTATTATAGCCTTTCGCTAAAAGATATCCCTGTAACCTTTGATATTGGCTATATGAACGACCTTATTGGGTATGCGAGCGACACATATGATGCAAACTATATTGCGATGGATATCATTGTGAAAGACCCTTTTTGATGGACCCTGATTAGCTGGTTTTTTCGCCGCTGCTGTACTTTTTGATAACTTCCTCCAGTATTTCTTTTGTTAGTGGCTTTGGCCTGAAGTCGGAAAAAATACCCTTCGTGGCCTCAAGCGCCTCGTCATCGGGATCGTTAAAGTCACTTATCATGACCACAACAAGGCATTCATGGGTTAAGTCAAGTTTTTTATACTCGGCAAGAAAATCCCAACCGTTCATCCCGGGCATGTTCACATCGAGAAAAATGATATCCGGGATTGCTTCACATGCAGTTAAGTATTCCAGCGCATCGTGTGCCGACTCTTTGGCGATAATCGTTTCGGCTGCATCACACTTTTTTATAACACGTTCATGAAAGAAATTGTCAATCTTATTGTCATCAACAAGCATAATGCATTTTACCCGATTTGTCATGCCTTAAAGTTTATAATGGTGAATTTAAACGTGCTTCCCCGTCCTGGTTCAGATTCCACCCATATCTGCCCGCCATGCATTTCAACTATTTTTTTACAATTCGCAAGGCCGATACCATGCCCCTCGTACTTATTATTGTTGTCCAGTCGGTGAAAAATATGGAAGATCTTTTCACAATGACCGGGGTGGATCCCCATGCCATTGTCCTCTATAGCAAATTTATAAAAACCCTTTTTATTTTTACATGTAATCTTAATGTTAGGTGCAATGCCGTCTCTGTTAAATTTCAGGGCATTATTGATCAGGTTTTGGAAAAGCTGGCGCAATTCGGTCTCATAAGCATAAAATTCAGGAAGTTCAATTTCGGTTGTAATGCTGGCTCCTGTTCTTTTTACAAGGCTTCCCAGGTCGGCCACCACATTTGCTACTATGGTATTACAGTTGGTGAGCGCGAGTTTTTTATTCTTGCCCAGCTTTCCAAACTCAAGTAATGAGCGCACAACACAGCTCATTCTCCCAATTGATGATCCCATAGCCTGAAGGTGCATTTTCATTTCTTCATTGATGTGGTCGGAATAGTCTTCTTCAAGTAGGTTAATGTAGTTGCCAAGTGTGCGCAGCGGTTCCTGCAGGTCATGCGAAGATATATAGTTGAATTGTTCGAGCTCAAGGTTTTTGCTCTGTAGCTGCGTTACCTGCTTAGCGATAATTTCCTCATGGTGTTTTTGTGCAGTAAGATCAATTATCGTTGCCAGTACAAATGTGCCCGTACTTGTATTTACAGGTGTAAGGATAAGTTCTACAGGAAATTCAGTGTTATCCTTTCTTTTGGCAAAGAGCTCATCATCACCATCGAATTTCACTACTGATGATGATGCAAAAAAGTTCTTCCTTACTTTATAGTAGTCTTCGTGGAGTTTTTCGGGAATAAGCATTTTGACATTTTTGCCAATTAACTGCCCTTTTTTATAGCCATACAATGCTTTGGTCTGTTTGTTTGCCATTATTATGGTTCCCGCTATATCTGAAATTACCAATGCATAAGGAGCTACTGCTACAGCAGTCCTGAAATTTTCCTCGGCCATTTTCTTTTTCAGGTGTATGGTATTTAGCCGTGATGAAGTTTTCCAGATAAGGAGCAGGGATATAACGAGAAACGCAAGTGTAATACACGCTATTCCCAATTCAGGGCTAAGCCAGCCCCTCCTGTGTGACATAAGCCTTAGGTAACCAATGGCCAGTACTGCGACAAGCAGCTTTAGGAACAGCCGCCGCGCCATTATATTTCCCATAAGTTTGCCGGTAAAAAGCCCGGTAATGCCGATGGTACGATTGATGAACGAAGCCGATATGGAAAGCATAAGGAAGCCTATCGCCGAATACATTGCCATCGGAATAAAACTCATCCTGTAAAATTCCGGAATATTGAGCAAATGGCCTATTAAGACTACTGATGTTATTAACGTTACACAATGAAGCAGCCCTTGGGTAACGTATCTGAGTTTCTTGATTTTTACAAAAAAAAATGCAACTGACAATAATATAAAGCAAAACGAAGTTATTGGCGACATACCAAAGCCAAACGGAACCTGCAGTAGTGTAAAGTTCCTTGCCAGGGCTATCAAACTCCAGCTAAAAACTGAAAATGCAAATAACCGGGAAAGCAAATGACTACGCTTCCCGTTATAAAGAACCAGAAGCAGCAGGGAAAGGCTCATAAGGATAAAGCAGTAAGCGCTGTCAGTACCAACTGAATTTCCTAATATACGTACATCTATTATACCTCTATGAAGTCCAATACTGTATAATAATACATACACGCTATAGGTAATAATCAATGACACTGCAAACAGGGTAGCAGTTTTGTACTTCCGCCTAAAATATACCATCATATATGTTAACATTTATTTAACAAATGTTGAGGCGAAAATAGTGTTTTTTTTTAAATATGATAGTTTTTTTGAAAATAAGTTTGTTACCCGAATGAAATGTTATTTGTTGAAATTCAATAGGGTAAATTTAAATGTGCTGCCTTTGCCGGGTTCAGATTCTACCCATATTTTGCCGCCGTGCATTTCAACAATTTTTTTGCAATTCGCAAGGCCTATTCCATAGCCTTCATATTCCTCGTCGCTGTTCAGGCGGTGGAAGATCCTGAAAATAGAATCGGAATGTTTAGGGTGAATGCCGATTCCGTTGTCCTCAAC
The DNA here is from genome assembly GCF_003096035.1 of Flavobacterium album. Taxonomy (NCBI): domain Bacteria; kingdom Pseudomonadati; phylum Bacteroidota; class Flavobacteriia; order Flavobacteriales; family Flavobacteriaceae; genus Flavobacterium; species Flavobacterium album. The sequence goes on from NZ_CP029186.1 coordinate 2,313,602, forward strand.
AGAGAATTCATAGAAGCCGTCCAGCTTCCGGCTGCTAATTGTTATATCCGGAGATATACTGCTTTTCCTGAATTTTATGGCATTGGAGATAAGATTTTGGAACAACTGCCGCAATTCCGTTTCATAGGCATAAAATTCGGGAAGCCCGCAGGTCACTGTTATTTCGGTACCGGTGTTTTTTATAAGGCTGTTCAGGTCCGCTGCTACGTCATTCACAAGCTTATTGCAATCGGTAAGGACGAGCTTTTTTTTACGTCCCAATTTACCAAAATTAAGCAGCGACCTTACCACATGGCTCATCCTGTCAATAGCCGAGCCCATGGTTTTAAGATGTTCCTGTATTTCTCCGTCTATCCGGTCAGGGAAATCTTCCTGCAGCATGGAGATGTAATTTGATACTGTTCTCAGGGGTTCCTGCAGGTCGTGGGAGGAGATATAGTTGAATTGCTCCAGCTCCTCGTTCTTAACCTGCAGCTCGATCAGCTGCTTTTTTATGGTGTCTTCCTGGTTCTTTCTTTGGGTAATGTCTATAACAGATGCCAGGCACATTGGCCCTGTTGAGGTTTTAATTGGTACCAGGATAATTTCAATAGGAAATTCTGTGCCGTCCTTTCGCAAAGCCAGCATGTCTTCATTGTGCCCCATTTTTATAATATGGTTATCTGCAAAGAACTGTTCCCTTCGCCGCACGTAATCGGTATGCATTTTTTTAGGTATGATATTCATTACCGGCATGCCTATAAGCTCATGCTCATGATAGCGATATAGTATTTTTGTTTGCTGGTTTACGCTCAGTATTTTACCATCCCTGTCGGATATCACCAGGGCATAGGGCGCCGATTCGATCGCTATACGGAAGTTTTCGACGGCTATTCTCTTTTTATCATCAATCTTATTTAATGTGGTCGATGTTTTCCAGATAAGCGCCAGTGTAATAACTATAAATATTATTATTAAAAGCGCACTGCCAAATTCCGGGCTGAGCCATTCCTTCCTATGGGCTACTATCCGCAATGTTCCTATAACCAGGATGGCTACAAGCATCTGCAGGAAAAGCTTGCGTGCCATAATATTACCTATAAGGTTGCCGGTAAAAAGCCCTGTTATGCCTAAATTATAATTCATCAGCGAAGCAGAAACTGATAATAATACAAAACCAATAGCAGAGTAAACTGCCATGGGAATGAATGTCATCTTATAAAATTCAGGAATATTTAGAAAATGCCCTATTGCCGCTATAGATCCTATCAATGTTACGAAATGCAATAATGCCTGGATAATATACTTTCTTTTTCTGCTTTTTATGAAAATAAAAGAAATAGCAAGCAATGTAAAGCACAGAGCGGTTTGGGGCGACATTCCGAATATCAGGGGAATTTTTACAGGAGTAAAATCGCGGATTAATAAAAGGGTGCTCCATAGCAAAACGCATCCTGACAATATACGCGATACTACCGCAGCTAATGCAGAACGGTGTATCAGGCAGGCTTGTGATATTCCCATAGCCATAAATGCATAAGCAGAATCAATTGCAATAGGCAGATGCCCCGTTACAGCGGGTTTAAAAATTCCGTTTTGCAGGCCCCAGGCATAAATTATCACATAGACCCCATATAGGAATACCGTAACGGAAGTCAGTAGAATAAAATTTTGGTAACTGCGTTTTAAATGCCGCATACTGAGTTTTAACAAATTTAATCAAGCTAAAATAAGCAACACTTTTTTATTTGGATTGAAAATTAGGCTAAATAACCATATTTACTGTAGCATATCCATAAGTTAAATAATTATTTAAATTATGTAAATGCCATCTTGTCATATTTTGTGTGCCATTCCTGTATTGGCACAATGATTGTCTTTATACGGACAGGTTTAACAAACAAGAGATCAAAAACAAAAATAAAAACTAAAACAAGATGAGTAAAATAATCGGAATTGACTTAGGAACAACTAACTCGTGTGTTGCCGTAATGGAAGGTAACGAACCGGTGGTTATCCCTAATGCTGAAGGAAAAAGAACAACCCCGTCAGTAATTGCATTTGTTGAAGGCGGCGAGATCAAGGTTGGCGACCCTGCTAAGAGACAGGCAGTGACCAATCCCACAAAAACCATCGCTTCTATCAAACGCTTTATGGGTAACAAATTTTCCGAAAGCGCTAAAGAAGCAAGCAATGTGCCTTACAGTGTTGTAAAAGGCGACAACGACACCCCGCGTGTTGATATCGATGGCCGCCTGTACACGCCACAGGAACTGTCTGCAATGACACTACAGAAAATGAAAAAAACGGCTGAGGATTACCTTGGCACAACAGTTACCGAAGCGGTTATTACCGTACCGGCCTATTTTAATGACGCGCAACGCCAGGCTACCAAAGAAGCCGGTGAGATTGCAGGCCTTAAAGTAAGGAGGATCATCAACGAGCCTACTGCAGCCGCTCTTGCTTACGGGCTTGACAAAGCAGGAAAAGACCAAAAGATAGCGGTATATGACCTTGGTGGCGGTACTTTCGATATCTCGATCCTCGAATTGGGTGATGGTGTATTCGAAGTGCTTTCTACAAATGGTGATACGCACCTTGGAGGGGATGACTTTGACCAGGTGGTTATCGACTGGCTTGCCAACGAATTCAACAGCGAAGAAGGTGTAGACCTTCGTAAAGACCCAATGGCGCTACAGCGTTTGAAGGAAGCTGCTGAAAAAGCGAAAATCGAGCTTTCGTCATCTACACAAACCGAAATAAACCTGCCTTATGTAACAGCTACAGCTTCAGGGCCTAAGCACTTGGTGAAAACACTCACAAGGGCTAAATTTGAGCAGCTTGCCGACAGCCTGGTACAGCGCTCTATGGAGCCTGTTGCAAAAGCGTTGAAAGATGCAGGCCTTTCTAAATCAGATATTGATGAGGTGATCCTTGTAGGTGGTTCTACACGTATCCCTAAAATACAGGAAGAAGTAGAGAAATTCTTTGGTAAAAAACCATCGAAAGGCGTTAACCCGGATGAGGTTGTTGCTATCGGTGCTGCAATCCAGGGTGGTGTACTTTCTGGCGATGTTAAAGACGTACTCCTTCTTGACGTTACCCCACTTTCCCTTGGTATCGAGACTATGGGCGGCGTGATGACAAAGCTTATCGAATCGAACACTACGATCCCTACCAAAAAATCGCAGGTATTCTCTACAGCTGCTGACAACCAGCCTTCTGTTGAGATCCACGTACTGCAGGGCGAGAGGCCAATGGCTACCGATAACAAGACGATAGGCCGTTTCCACCTTGACGGAATTCCACCTGCACAAAGGGGCGTGCCGCAAATCGAGGTAACCTTTGATATCGATGCCAATGGTATCATCAAAGTATCGGCTACCGATAAAGGGACAGGCAAATCGCACGATATCCGTATCGAGGCTTCTTCAGGGCTTACCCAGGAAGAGATTGAAAGGATGCGTAAGGAAGCAGAGGCAAATGCCGATGCGGATAAAGCAGCACGCGAAAGGGTTGAAAAACTGAACGAGGCAGATGCTATGATTTTCCAGACCGAAAAGCAGCTGACAGAGTTTGGTGATAAATTGTCAGCAGGCAACAAGCAAAACATCGAGTCAGCTCTTAACGAGCTGAAAGCAGCTTACGAAGGCAAAGATGTTGCAACCATTCAGCCGGCACTTGACAAAATCAATGAAGCGTGGAAAAATGCTTCAGAAGAGATGTACAAAGCACAGGGTGATGCCGGACAACAGGGCGGCGCACAACAGGCACAACCGGAAGCAGGCCAGCCTGAAGGTGACAACGTTCAGGATGTAGACTTTGAAGAAGTGAAATAATCTGTTAGACGAAGAGATAATAGATTTTAGATAATAGAGAACGCCCCGCAATTGTGGGGCGTTTTTTTGTTTTATGACTTTCGAGGTTCTTCCATTTCGAACGGAGTTTGCGGAGAGAGAAATTTCTATTTACAAATATGAATTTCTGAGATTTCTCCCGTTGGTCGAAATGGTACACCGTGCATTTGATAACGAAACGTTCTTCCATTTCGAATGGAGCTTGCGGAGAGAGAAATCTCTATTTACAAATATGAAATTCATGAGATTTCTCCCGTTGGTCGAAATGGAATGCTGTTGAACATTATAATAACCAAAAACTACTCCACCGTAAACCCTAATCCCTCGATATATCCTTTATTCTGGAAGTTGTTCTTGTATTTGCAGTTCTCTAAAAACTCATTCAGGGCTTTCTGTACTTTAACCCTGTCAGGCATGTTCTCGCGTACTTTTTCGTAGGAGCTGCGGTCACTGTCGGCGTACTTGGTGATCAAAGGATAATCTTCCGGCTGCTTAAAGTTCATAATGCCGCGAAGGTTATCCATCTTTTTGTAGGGCCAGAATGCCCAGTTCACTTTGTTTTCGTCAAGCAATTTGCGGAATTCCATTACCCACTCGTCAGTGTTCTCACCCGTCTCCCCAATGTATATGGGCACATTGTATTTGTCACGGAAGTCGATATATTTCTGTATCGCTTCCTGGTTGATGTCGAACCAATATTTGTGGAATTCATAGACCACATTCTCATCCAACACGCGTTCGAATACGCCAAAGTCGCCTGCCCACATCGAGCCATTCAGGTAAATGGTGTGTTTTGTATCTACCGACCTGATGTCCTTCACCATGCGCTCATAGACCAGAAACAGCCTGTGGTTGTAATCGGGTATCTCCTTGGCAAAATAATGGGCAAAAGGCTCGTTGATTACGTCATAACCTAATACGATAGGGTCGTCCTTATAATGGCTGGCAATCTTTTTCCATATATCGCTCATCTCATCCTGTGCCGACTTGCTGAAGTACAGCCACGGATAACCGGCACTGTCGTCTATGTTATCGCCCGTCTGCCCGCCTGGTGCGCAGTGCATATCGAGAAGCACATACATGTTTTCCTGGCGGCACCATTCGATAATTCTGTCCATGTATTCAAAACCGACATTGCGCTTGCCCATGTAGGTTTCCTTTGTAAACAGCTTGTAATGGAAGGGGAGCCGTATATGGTTCGATCCCGTGCGTTTCAGGTACTTTATATCCTCCTGGGTAATATAGTTGTCGAGGTATTTGCCCCAGAACACCTTAAGGCTGTCCGGCCCTACCATTTCCAGCAGCAACTCATTGATCTTCGTTGGAGAGCTCACCTTGCCCATCTTGAACATGTAGCCTTCTGGAACGAGCCAGTTGCCAATATTGGTACCTTTCAGGGTAATAGGGTCGCCATTTGAATCCAGTATCTGCGTGCCTTTTGTTTTTGAAATAGTACCTTTATACACTTTGCCGTTATCGCCATAAGTGGAGTAGGATTTACAGGACGATAGCAGTCCCGCGAAGGCAAGGAAAAAGAGAATCAGTTTGGTTTTGTTTGTCATTGTAAAGCAAATTTGTGAATAGAATGTATTGGAAAATTTGCCTTAAAGATATAAAATGTAGCGATATGATCACCGGAATACGTTTCCTACAGCGTGGAAGATGCGCCCGAAGAACGTGCGCCTTTTTTCTATGGTTTTGGTGGTAAGTGATACAACTCCTACGATTGATAGTTGTCGCCTCGAATTCCCATAGCCGGTTACCACTATTTCGTCTAATAGCTGCCCGGCTTCAAAAGAAATATCAATGGCACCTGAATCAGGATCAGCAATAGTGCCTTCCTGGAGGATAAAGCCGCGATGGGAAAATACAATTGTTTGCCCTGAACATGCTTCAATAGAATATTTACCGTTGCTATCTGTCATTTCGCATGCCTGTGTTCCTTTAATGGTTACAGCCACATTTGGCAACGGTCCTGAAAAATCGGTTATTGTGCCGCTTACGAGCAGCGAAGAGGGTTCGGTCATTTTCGGTGATGTCTCATCAGGAATTTGCTGTTCTGTAGCTACAGGCGTTTGTGCCGATACACCTAAAGTCCCTAACGACATCATTGCTAAAATTGCCGCTGCGGCTGACCATACAGGACTTTTTTCCTGAGAAACTGATAATTCCCTGTCAAGCTGTGACGGCAAAAAACGCCCGCAAAGGTTTATGCCTTTGGCGAATGCCGATGCAATCTCCCTGTCCGATGACAATGTAAAATCCCGTACGTTCTTTTGGCAGGAAGCGCAGAAACGGCCTTTATCTGATGGTGTCATGTTTGCCCAATTTTCTTGGCATGGGGTTGGAATGTATATTTGGATTGGCTCTTTCATAATCAGACAGTATTAATAATCAAACATATACTGGGAGGCTACAGAAATGCGAAGTTTCTTGTATTCAACTATAATTTCGCCCATAAATATATATGGGTCATCATACATTATCACATCTGGTACAGTTGCTGAGAAGCCTACTGTTACAACTTGGGTTTTCATACCCACAAAAGTGACCTCCAATTTTTCGCGCGGAGAAGCCTGAATTACAAAATTTCCATCAAAATCGGTTTGTACACCCGGAGCTATACTGCCTTTCACCTTTATATTTGCGCCAGGTAATGGCAGGCCCTGTTGATCGAATACGGTCCCCGTAATTATTTTTACGCCTTCCGGCAGAACGTTTGTATCTATATCTCCGGTTTTAGTTTCATGCTGCTCTGTCTTTATAGGAGTCTGTGCCGAAACTTCATTTACGCCAACGGTCAATAACGTTATTGCCACCGCACTTGCTGCCATCCAGAATTTGCTTTTTTCTTTTGGAACAACTAGGTCTCTTCCCAGTTGGGAAGCCCGAAAACGCCCACAGGCATATCCATCATTTTTAATAGCTTCAACGATCTCCCTGTCGGATGAGCTTGTAAAGTCGCGCACAGTTTTTTGGCAGGAAGAGCAGAAACGGCCTTTATTGGCTGGTGTCATATTTGCCCAGTTCTCATGGCATGGGGTGGGGATGGATATTTGGATTGGTTTTTTCATATTTTCGACATTTAATAATTGAACATAAATTCTGAAGCAACTGAAATATGAAATCCTGTACAAAAACAACAACCATACACAATGCTGTCAACTTCCCGATAATCCTCCCGCATTACTACTTTGATTTTTGTCTTTTTAGATACTTTGATATTTTGAGTCTTCATTCCCTGGTAAGCGAATACTAAGACATCACCATCTTTGGCATTAATAGAATATTTGCCATCAAAATCGGTTTGTACTTTTGTATTTGTACTCCTGATCTTTACCTCAGCACCGGGTATTGGCATGTCCTGTTCATCCATTACAGTACCTGTAATTATTTTAAGGCCTTCCGGTAAAATACCTGTATCGGAAGCCTGTGCCGAAGCGGTATTTGTTCCAACTAAAAAGAAATTTACAGCAAAGAAAAAAACTAGGGTGAGTATTTGTATTGATGTTCTCATATAATATAGTTTAACGGAATAAATTACCTATCGAATGGAAAATGCGCCCAAAGAAGGTGCGTTTTTTTTCTGTTACCTCTACTGTTGAAATAATACTTACCGCACCAGAAATAGCACGTGTTGTACTCCTGTAGCCAGTAACCGTTACCTCGTCCAGCATTTCATCTTCCCTCATCAGAATATCAACAACCCTTGTCTTAGATTCAACAACCCGTTTTTGCGCTACATAACCCGGGAAGGAATATACCAGCGTAAATCCCGGCCTTGCTTCAATGGAGTATTTACCATCAAAGTCGGTTTGTGCTGTTATGGTACTGCCCTCTATTGCGACTACTACTCCCGGCATTGGCCCGGTAGCATCGGTTATAGTGCCTGTTATCACAGTGGCGGGCATTGCCACTTTACCTATCATGGCTTCATTAAATTGTGATGACTGCTCTGTTGGTACCGGAGTCTGTGCAGCCATTTCGGTTGTGCCTAATGCCATCATTGCCAGGACTGCAGCTGCGGCTGACCATACAGGGCTTTTCTCTTGGGTGACCGACAGTTCCCTTTCCAATTGCGAGGGAAGGAAACGCCCGCATAGATCAGGCTCATTGGCGAATGCCGATGCTATCTCCCTGTCGGATGACCGCGTAAAATCATGAACGTTTTTTTGGCACATACCGCAAAAGCGGCCTTTATCGGCGGGTGTCATAGCAGACCAGTTTTCGTGGCAGGGGGTGGGAATGGATATTTGTACAGGCTTCTTCATACCTATAGGATAGCATTCCGTATCAAAAGGTTGGGAGGGAAGGAAAATATTTTCATTATTTGCTTAACCGAATCGGGAAGGATGCTGCCCGGGGCAATTGAGTACAATCTCAAATACTATTCTTATATTTGCAGATGTAAAATAACCCATGAAAAATGAATTACAGAATGTCCTTTCAGGAAAGAGCGAAGTTAGGTATGGAGCAATTATCCAGTCAATCGCCAATTACCTTAAAAATGGCTCTGTTGCAAGTACAGAAACTAAAAGCGCTAAGTACTACAAAGAACAAGAAGCAACGAGATTAGAGGATTACATTCTTCAGGCAAATCTTTGGATCGGCGATATAGATTTTTCACAATACGTTAGTGAGGGTGCGGAACAAAAAGTGTATCTGAAAGATTCAGAGCATGTGCTTAAATTAAATGATTCTATTTATTATGAATCCTGGCTGGATTATTTTTATAATTTATTGCTGCACAATTACTTTTTCCCTGACACAGCCTACGATTTAGTCGGATTTACTAAAGATAACGATGTTCTGTATGCTATCGTTAAACAGGCATACGTATCAATCACCGATAAAACATATCTGGCACGGGTAAAATCTTTCCTTGAGGAAAATGGATTTGAAAATACAAGGAATAATGACTATTTCAATCCCGAACTTCAAATCATACTCGAAGATTTACATGATGAAAATGTACTAACACGGAATGATATACTTTACTTTATTGATACTGTTTTTTATTTAACCGACAGTTTTTGGCAGAAATAATTGTACTTACAGTTTACTTCTTCATTACCCTTAAGTAATTACAGCTTTGCCCTCAAAAAAGTTTCAACCTTACTATAAACTTCTGTAAAAGTTGCTTCATCCCAGTCGGCATGCCCACCGTCAGGATAAAAACTGAATTCATTATACACACCTTCCTGGTCAAGCTTTGCCTTCAGCCTCGGACCCTGGCTTGCGGGAACCAACGGGTCTTGTCCGCCATAGAAGGTTATAGTTGGCGGCGATTGCGGTGTGATGTAATTTGCAGGGCTAATGGTTGCTATCTGCTGTGGTGTTGGTGCTGTTGTGCCTAAAAGGAACTGCGAAGCGATAGGGTACAGCTGGTGCGACAGGTAGGCAGGGTCAGTAAAATCTGCGGGACCTACTATATCCACTACCGCTTTTACATGATGATCGGTATCGTAGCTGTAAGCGTACAGCATGGAAAGATGTGCACCCGCGCTAAACCCGATAAGCGCATAATCATCAGAAACGTGATAGTCGCTGCCGGCAATATAATCCAGCACTTTTTGGATATCCTCGATCTGTTTCGGCATGGCGGGGCTTGTTTGGGTAGCGAGCCTGTAGTTGATATTCACGATAGCATGCTCCGGGAAACGCTGCTGCAGCACCGGGACCAATTCAGTTACATCTTCTTTGCTTCCCGATGCCCATGCGCCGCCGTGTACCAGTACCATAACTTTGGTATCTTCATCCCTATTGGCGGGAAGGTAAACATCCATGGTCTGTTCGCTGTCCGTACCATAGGCAACATTTAAAATGTTCCTGGCGGTAAGGGGTTCGCTTGTAGTCGTGTCGTCTGTACTGCATCCAAGGTTTAGGAATAAAAGCAGTGCAGGAAGGAGTAATAAGTATTTTTTCATAGCAATTAAAGATAACAAATTTTATGCCTTAAAAAGTGCATCCTTATAAAAACAGCAAAGCAGGAAAAATTTCCTGCCTTGTTAAATTATTTTTTTAATCACGCGCAGCTTGTGCGTATGCCTTTTTGTGTCGATGTTATAAATGCCGAGATGATCCAGACGGTCGATGCGTACTTTCCCGTGTCCATGGATGATGTAGTTATCTTCCATGATGATGCCTACGTGGATGATGCGGCCTTCTTCATTATCAAAAAACGCAAGGTCGCCGGGTTCACTTTCTTCTATGAAACTAAGGGCTTCACCCTGGGTAGCCTGTTGTGATGCATCCCTGAGCAAGTTGTAGCCATTCAGTTTATACACCATCTGAACCATTCCGGAACAATCGATGCCAAACGGCGTCTTGCCGCCCCATAAATAAGGCGTGTTGAGGTACATATAAGCTGTCTGTATAAGGCTTTGCTTATTAGTCACGCCCGAAGACCTGAGTCCTTCAAACGTAAATTTTTCGGTGTTCAATGCGGGAATATCGAGAAACGTAAGGGCTGCCCCAAGAGGGATAGGCATTAATCCATTGTCCGGCCCGGTGATGTATTCAATAAGGTCTGCATTAAGTACAGCCGGGGTATTGTTAAGAGTATTGTATTCGCTTTCGCTAATGAGCCTGAACTGCTTGTTATCGATCCATCCGTTATAGCCGTCGAAACCCATTTCGATCCGCGACCATTTGGGAGTTTGCTCCAGGACCTTAAAATGCTCGCCGAATAAGACCTGCGAAGTCATTTCGCTCCTGTCACTTGGTTCTAAACGAAGTGGGACAATGGCAAGATTGCAAATACCAAACATTTAATTTTTTATTTTCTATTTATTATTTTTTATTGGCATATCGCCTAAAAACAGCTAACGCTGCTACGTTAAACCACAAATATAGCAGTTATTCCCGAAGCAGCGTTATATGCTGACAGCTGTTTTCACCGAAGTTAATAACAACTTTATTCAATAAAAATAATCAATTATTATGCACGTTCGATCACGATAGCAGAAGCTCCACCACCACCATTACAGATAGCAGCAGCGCCAACTTTAGCGTTGTTTTGCTCAAGTATGTTGATAAGCGTTACGATGATCCTCGCGCCCGAGCATCCCAGTGGGTGGCCAAGCGATACGGCACCACCATTTACGTTTACTTTACTGGCATCTAAGCCTAATATCTGCATGTTGGCAAGCCCAACTACAGAGAAGGCCTCATTGAATTCGAAGAAATCAACATCTTCTTTAGAGATGCCTGCTTTATCAAGCGCTTTAGGCAGTGCTTTGGCAGGGGAAGTAGTGAACCATTTAGGCTCCTGCTCTGCATCGGCATATCCTTTTATGTAAGCAAGTGGCTTAAGGCCAAGTTCGTTCGCTTTTTCCTCGCTCATGAGTACCAGGGCAGCAGCACCATCATTGATTGTAGAAGCGTTGGCAGCCGTAACAGTACCTTCTTTGGTAAAAGCAGGATTAAGTGCAGGTATTTTGTCAAGCTTTACAGCAGTATACTCCTCGTCTTTCGTAACCATTATCGGGTCGCCTTTACGCTGGGGAACGGCAACAGGAACCACTTCGTTATCAAATTTTCCGGCATCCCATGCATTGGCAGAACGCTTGTAGGATTCAATTGCAAATGCATCCTGGTCTTCACGCGAAATTTTATATTCCGTAGCACAAAGGTCGGCGCATACACCCATAGCGTTATTGTCATATGCGTCGCTAAGGCCGTCTTTCTGCATACCGTCGATCATTGTGGCAGGGCCAAACTTAGCGCCTGTCCTCATCTGTACATAATGCGGTATAAGGCTCATGTTTTCCATACCACCGGCAACCACCACATCGGCATCGCCAAGCTGTATCGCCTGTGCAGCCTGCATAACGGCTTTCATACCCGATGCGCAAACTTTATTTACGGTAGTGGCAATAACGCTGTCAGGAAGGCCTGCATGGCGTGATGCCTGGCGTGCCGGGGCCTGGCCTACACCGGCCTGGACCACGTTGCCCATATATACTTCGTCAACATGCTTAGGGTCAAGGCTTATTTTTTCAAGCGCCCCTTTTATTGCCGCTGCACCAAGGTGCGAAGCTGTTACGGTTGATAACGCGCCCATAAAGCTTCCTATTGGCGTACGTACTGCCGAAACGATAACTACTTTCTTATTCATAATACTATGTGTATTTGTTTGTTATGGTTGCGAAATTAATGAATTTTGGTACAGATAAAAATAAAGTATGTAAAAATATTGTTCGAAAACGATGGTTTATTGAGTATTGGGTAAAAGTTTTGGGATAAACTATTAACGGGGGTTTGATAACCCAAGGAATAAACACTATAAAAGTACAAGCTTAAAGATCCGGACGAATTATAGAAATGTCCTGACGAATTATCAATAGACAAGGTCCAATTTTAATTTCAGGTAGTGTGCAAAACTTTTTCTTCCTATACTTGCATCGATAATCAACTACTATGGAAGCCATTTCGGTCATATTGACGATATTATCCCTTGTGATAGGGATCGCAAAGCTGGTAATCGGCAGCGATAAGCCTGCGCCCCGGGAAAAAGAATATTTTATAACGGCCAACCTTAAAGTGCCCGTTGACACCATAAAGGCATGCGGTATTGAAGAAGGGGAGGCAGTAACATTGCAGCCTTCCGGCGATATGGTAACCATTAACGTTACGGCTACCGGAACTTCCTGGACACCGGTACAATTGGGGAGTGTTAGCGACTATGAACTCTATTCAAAAGTAAGCCTGGGCAGGGCCAAAGCCAAAATCTTTGCCATCAATGGCGATGTGGTTACTATCGAGTTCAAGTACATCTAATAAAAAAACAGCCACGAATTGTCCCAAATGTAAATTAGTGAAATTTGTGTAATTCGTGGCTAAAAGTTTGCTTATACCAGAGTAGCTGATAGCGTGATCTCTGCTTTCAGCAATTTCGATACCGGGCATATTTCTTTTGCTTTCTGTGCTGCATCCTGGAAATCCTGCTCAGTAATTCCCGGAACGGTAGCTTCCAGTTTCAGGTGGATCGTGGTAATGGTTCCGTCCTCAAACGTAAGCTGTGCTTCGGTGTCAAGGTTTTCGGCAGGAAAGCCAAGCTCGGTCAAAAGGAAGCTCAACTGCATCGTGTAACAGCCTGAGTGCGCTGCAGCGATAAGCTCTTCAGGGTTGGTGCCCACGCCTTCGGCAAAACGTGTCTTAAATGATAATTGTGCTTTATCTAATGTTGTGCTTTGGGTACTGATAGTCCCTGTACCTTCCATTCCTGTGCCTTTCCAATTTGCGTTTGCTCTTCTTGTAAATTTCATGATATGAGTTTTTTATGATTACTAATTTAGTTCTTTTAAATGAACAGGACAAATTTACGGCAGCATTGTTATGAAATCAAATTAATAATTTTATATCTTTATTAATAATTTTTATAATCATGACACTCCAGCAATTACGGTATATAATCGCACTCGACGAGCACAGGCATTTTGCGAAAGCCGCTGAGGTATGCATGGTCACCCAGCCGGGGCTTACCATACAATTGAAAAACCTTGAAGAAGAACTTGGCATTAAAATTTTCGACAGGGATAAAGTACCCTTAAAGCCAACTCTCGCAGGCAGGGAAATTATCATCCGTGCGAGAAAGACATTGCACGAAGTTGATGGTATCCGTGATTTTGTGATAGGGCAGAAGGATGATCTTGAAGGTACGGTAACGCTGGGTGTCATCAGTACACTGTCGCCCTACCTTATACCGCAGTTTATGAAGGAGGTACGCACCAGGGCACCTAAGATGCATTTCATTATAAAAGAAATGAACACCAGCCAGCTCATAGAAAGCGTACTTACAGGCGCTATAGATGTTGCCCTTATGGCCACGCCTACAGGCCATCTGCTGCTCAGGGAACACGTGGTTTTTAATGAGCCGTTTGTAGCTTTCCTGAATGAGGGACACGCCATGGGAGACAATGCATTTTACGAAATAAAGCCGGGCGATACCCAAAACCTTTTGCTGCTGCGGCAGGAGTATTGCTTTAATGCGCAGCTGCTCGACATTTGCGGCATCAATAAAGGCAATGAGTTTATGGGTGAGCAGTTTAATTATGACATAAGCTCGGTAGAAACGCTAAAGAATATGGTGCGTGCAGGTTTGGGCTTTGCCATTGTGCCCGAGCTTTCACTGGCCCATGATGCCGATGCCCATTACAAACGTTTTAAGGAGCCTGCCCCGTCAAGGGAGATAAGCCTGGTGGTATCGGATAACTTCATCCGCAAACTGCTACTCGAAAAAATGAAAGAAGCCATTTGGGAAGTGCTTCCGGCTTCGTTGAAAGAAGGCAAGAAATACCGCAGGATACAATGGAACGATTCGCCTTATTTTATCAATGCGGTAAGTAGTTTGAAATAACAATAGCTTATATAAAAAAGAGATTTCTCCTTCGTCGAAATGGAAGAACGCTGTTCCATTTCGACGAAGGAGAAATCTCAATGTAGGTTTTATATAAAATTACTTATTCTCAGCCAGCCTTTTCAGTACCGCCCATTGCTTAAGCGCATTACGCGCTTCAACGGCAGGATAGCCAAGCATGGTCTTACCGGCAGGCACATCGGCCGCAACGCCGGAGCCTGCGCCGATTATAGCCCCCGAACCTATAGTGGTGTGGTCTTTTATAGATGCGCTTCCGCCAATTACTACGCCGTCGCCAAGCGTAACGGAACCCGCAAGCCCGCTGTTTCCAGCCATAATACAGAATTTACCCAAAATGCTGTTATGGCCAATCTGTACCAGGTTGTCGATCTTACAGCCGTCGCCCAGTATTGTGGAACTGAATTTGCCACGGTCCACACACGAGTTGGCGCCGATCTCAACCCCATTGCCGAGGACTACATTGCCTATTTGCGGGATCTTTACCAGCCCGCGCTGTGCACAGGGAGTAAAGCCAAAACCGTCCGCGCCTATAGCAGCATTCGGGTGAAGCGTACAATAAGCGCCTACATGGCACCTTTCGCGTACCACTACGCCCGACCATATCACGGTGTTTTTACCGATAGTACAATCGTCAAGTATAGTAGCATTAGGGTACATAGTTACATTTTCGGCTATCTGTACATTAGGGCCTATATAGCATCCGGCACCGACCTTTGTACCTTCGCCAATGGTCGCTGTAGGATGGATGACCGCTGTGGGGTGTATCGCCTCATCAAACCGTGGCGGGGGAGGGTTGAAAAGCTCCAGAACTTTAGACATAGCAAGGTCAGCGTTCTTTACCTTGATAAACGCCCTGCCTTCGCCCGGTTCAATGCTTATGTCTTCATTTACAACAGCAACCGAAGCTTTGGATGTTTCCCACAGCTTCTCATACTTTTTATTGCCGATAAATGTTATTTGTCCGTTTTGAGCCAGCTCTACCTGCTGCGGCGAAGTGATAGTGTCGTTCGTCATGCCGACGACCTCTCCTTCCAGCAGCTTATTAATTTCCTGTAATGAATACGATTTCATAGGGGGATTTTAGAATAATTGTTCATTTATGTTTTATGTAATGGCTAAAATATATAAAATATAATGGTTTACTACAAAAATTACGCAAATGTTTGAGTTGTATATTTTATCACAAAATATTAACACGGAACAATTATTTCTCAAATCCGGTTTGTTGAAAGGGAATACAGCAAAATGTGTTTATATTTGCCTTATTACAATTGTTTTATAAAAATATATACTAAGGTAATGTCCGCGAACATTACATGATGGCAGGCATTTAAAGCCCGCCTGCACTTTTATGTATAATTTTTAATGAAACAAAATGTATTCCATAGACCCTGAAATAGAAGCTTTCTATACACAAACCTCAGAAGCATCAAGGCTTCAAAGCGGACTCGGTCCGCTCGAATTTGAAAGGAATAAAGACCTTATCAGCCGTTACCTCCCACATCCCGGAAGCAGTATTGCCGATATTGGCGGAGGCCCCGGGCATTATGCCTGTTGGCTTGCCGGCCTGGGGCACCATGTTACCCTTATTGACCCCGTTGCCAGGCACATACAGCAGGCCGAAAAAAGGTCGGGTACAAAACACCCGTTCCGGTGCATATTGGGCGAAGCCAGGCAGCTGCCTTTAGCGGCGGATAGTGTTGATATAGCCATCCTGCACGGGCCTCTCTACCACCTGCAGGAGGAAGAAGAGCGCCTTGCAGCGCTTCGCGAAGCAAAAAGGATATTGAAACCCGGCGGCATAGTGTTGGGTTTTGCCATTACTTACGCTGCCTCTGTTTTGGCAGCATTGCAAAACGGCATGCTGCACGACCCTGATATTTTCAGGATGTGCAGGCAGGAGCTTTCGGATGGCTGCCACTATCCGCCGGAAAGATTCCCCGGTATGCTGGCTATGGCTTATTTCCACAAGCCTTCATCCTTACAGGAAGAATGCAGGGCTGCAGGGTTTAAGCCGATCGGACTATTTGCCGTTGAAGGCATAGTGTGGCTGGACAATGATTTTTTTGCAAGCTGGGTCACGCCGCAAAAAAGGGAACTGCTGCTGGAACTGGTAAAGCTTACCGAGAGTCACCCGGAGTTGCTATGCATCAGCCCGCATATCATGATCGCAGCTAAAAATTCATAACTATGTAATGCCCGGCTTTCCGGGCATTATTTTTTTGGTAATCCCCATTTTTCAATCAGCTCTGTACTAAGGCCTTCCTCGCGGGTATTGGGCTGGCCTTTTCCTGTCGTGATGAGGTTGTGCAGGCTGCCCCGGATGTAGCTTGTCCATGCATCAAAACAAACCTTGTAGCATTCGTAATCAGGAACAAGGCCCTCATGGGTAAACCGGAGTTCGGTCTTTCCGTTCTTTTCCGTTATTTCGAAAATGATCCTGTTGCCCACCCATTCGCTATCATCATTAATAAAGCTGAAGTGGTTATTAAGCACACGCCAAACCACCTTTTTATTTAAAATCACTTCTTCCAGCTTCATTTTAGAGATATGTACATCTTTGTATTGGTAGGTAAATTCGTCGCCCTGCTTTTCCGTGCCGCCTTCTACCTGCTCCGACCACCAGCCGCGCACATTGGTAACGGCTTTAAAGACCTCTGCAGAGCTTTTGTCTACAGTGAATGATGTAGTATAGCTTTTCCCTTCTCCGGCTTTTTGAGCCACTTCTTTTTCTAATATTTTTGGATTGCCCTTGCCTGTTTCGATCAGCGGGATAAGGCTGTGGTCCAGAAATTGCGACCATCCGTTCGTACAATCCTTGTAGCATTCTATCTGCGGCTGAAGCCCCTCATGCGTAAAACGTAATTCTGTTTTGCCATTCTTTTCTGCAATGTCAAAAATGATACGTGTACCTGTCCATTCACTTTTGTCTTTCAGGAAGTTGAGCTTGCTGTCGGTAACCAGCCAAACGACTCTTTTGTTCGGGATAACTTCCGTAAGCTTTTGGGTTGAAACATGCACATCGGTAAAGAAGCGCACGGTAAATTCGTCATTCAATTTAGTAGAGTTTCCCGTAAGATCTTCTGCCCACCAGGCTTGTACGTTGTTTATGGCATCGAATACCTGTTGCGGCGTTTTGTCGGTTAAAAATGTAGTTGTAAAGTCCTGTGATTCCATAGTATTGGGTTTTGTTATAGTATGATTTTTAGTTAAGATAGCGGCTTCACTGCCCAATGAAGGTAGCATAGCTAATAGGAATAGCGCATATAGTTTTGTTTTCATATCGCATTTGTTTAAAGCAAAGGTAGCGTCTGAAAACGACCTGAATGAGGTGTAAAATAGACTTTATGACGGGTTGATTTGGACAATATAGATTTTTATCTTTGCCGCTAAACACTTCGTTATGAAATATATTACCATACTCGTACCCGATGGCCCGAACAATCTCAGCAGCATCGTCGGAGCCTATAAAATACTCACAAGGGCCTATGAATATTGGGCAGCCAATGGCGGCACGGCACAATTTAAGATACAGCTGGCAGGTATTTCAGGTGAGGTTGGTTTTTTTGGAGGGCTGTTCAGTGTAAAGCCGCATTGCCATATAAGTTCGATCAGCAAAACCGACCTTGTTATTATACCCTCGCTTAATCATAATTATGACCAGGCTGTGCAGGATAATGCTGAAATTATCGACTGGATAGCCCGGCAATATAAAAGTGGTGCTGAGATAGCGAGTGTGTGCACAGGAGCCTACCTCTTAGCTTCAGCGGGATTGCTTGATGGCAAAAGCTGCTCCACGCACTGGCTGGCGGCAGATAATTTCAGGAGTCGGTTCCCTAAGGTAAAGCTTCAGGCCGATAAGCTGATTACCGACGAAAATGGCATTTATACTAATGGCGGGGCCTATTCGTTCCTGAACCTTATGGTCTATTTGGTTGAGAAGTATTTCGACAGGCAGACAGCTATTTTTTGTTCCAAAGTGTTCCAGATCGGGATGGACAGGAATAGCCAGTCAGAGTTCATTATCTTCAAAGGGCAGAAGGAGCACGGTGATGCTATGGTAGCCGAAGCGCAGGTGTATATGGAGGAGAATTTCCAAGAGAAAATATCGGTGGAGCAACTGTCTTCACGGTTTTCGGTGGTACGGCGGCATTTCGACAGGCGTTTCATCAAGGCTACGGGCAACACACCCCTGGAATACCTGCAACGCCTAAAAATGGAGTCTGCCAAGCGCGCCTTCGAGACTACCTGCAAAACCATCAATGAGGTAATGTATGATGTTGGCTATTCGGATATGAAGGCATTCCGCGAGGTATTCCGGAAAGTGACGGGAATATCGCCTTTGGAATACAGGAATAAATACAACAGCGAGACGGCGTAATATTATCTTTTTGTGTTCGGAAAATGATGACTAATTATGTGTTAAATAAAACACTATCTTGCGCCGTCAAAACCGACTTATTATGAGAAAATTATACTTGTTTTTTGCTTTTGTGTTTTTTAGCGTGGCTTATGGGCAGGCGCCGTTTATTACTACTTGGCAGATATTATCAGTCGACTCCAATAAAACTATTGAAATTATGGTCTGGCCAGGTGAAAATGTAAATTACACTATAGATTTTGGCGATGGAGTTGTACTCACCAACCAAACTGATTCTGTATCTCATACTTATAATGATTTTGGAACTTACACGGTAACGATGTCCGGTAATTTTAATAAAATTTCTTTTTATTCTTATTATAATACTATTAAATTAAAAAGTGTAGAACAATGGGGAGATACACACTGGACTAGTATGGCAGATATGTTTAATACTTGTACCCATGTAACAATTAATGCAACAGATGTACCAGATCTTTCCCAAGTGACAGATTGCGCCAGAATGTTTATCCACTGTAATGCCCTTAACCAATCAATTGATAATTGGGATGTGTCAAATGTTACAAATATGGCAAATATGTTTTGCAGTTCGGGGTATAACCAACCATTAAACAGTTGGGATGTTTCAAATGTTACTGATATGTCAGGGATGTTTTCTTTATCGACCTTTAATAAGCCGTTAAATAATTGGGATGTATCAAATGTTACATCTATGCTTGGGATGTTTTCCGAAGCTTCCTCGTTCAATCAGCCTTTAAATGACTGGGATGTATCGAATGTTATATCAATGGATAAGATGTTTAATTATGCAGATTCTTTCAATCAACCATTGGATAATTGGGACGTATCTAATGTTACGGATATGGCAGAAATGTTCTATGGAGCAACATCATTTAATCAACCATTAAATAACTGGAATGTATCAAATGTGCAATACATGATTCGTATGTTTGCCCATGCAAGTGTATTTAACCAGCCACTCAATAGTTGGGATGTTTCTGCAGTTGAAGATATGACTAATATGTTTTCTAATGCATTGATTTTCAATCAAGATCTTTCATCTTGGGATTTTAGCAGTGTAGGTGACTTCGAAAAGTTTATTAATTATTCTGGCCTTGACGTAGATAATTATGACGCACTTTTACTTGCATTTGCCCAAAGTGGCATAGAAGATGGATCTTTAAGTGGTTATGGGTTACATTATTGCGACTCCGGAGTTCGAAATTATTTGATCGATTCATTGGATTGGTACATTTATAGTGATGCACTAGGTGATGGGTGCGAGGGCAATACTATTTCCGGCTCCGTGCATTTCGATCAGGACGGTAGTGGCTGCGATACCGGATTACCTGCGCAATTATTTTTAGTCAGCGCTTATGACGGGAATTTTGATTATCTATCTTCAACAGATATTGCAGGACATTATGAGACGTTGGTAATGGATAACACATATACCACAACGCTTCTAAATGTTCCTGATTATTATACAGTATCCCCTCAACAGCAAACCATTGCTTTTACAGGTTTTGGGGGAGAAGAAGAAGAAGTAAACTTTTGCTTAACTGCCAATCAATCTGTACAGGATTTAAATATTACACTCTTGCCAATAGGCGGTGCTCCACGTCCCGGCTTCTCATCCCAATACCAACTGATCGCACAAAACATTGGTACGCAAACTGTTGCTAATGCATCTGTAAGCCTGGCTTATGATAATGCGATACAATCGTTCACAAGCGCTGTTCCGGCGGCAACATCTGCAACCGCAGGGCAACTGGCATTTGATTTAACCAATCTACAGCCTTTTGAAAGCAGGGTTATAAACATTACCATGAACACCCTTGCACCGCCAACCGTGAATGGGGGAGAAGTTGCTCATTTTACTGCAACAGTTACACCGGATAGTGGAGACTTTACTCTTGCTGATAATACCTTTGCACTTGCCCAGACTGTAGTGAATTCTTTCGATCCTAACGATAAGCAGGTGCTGCAGGGCGATGAGATATCCCTGGAGCAGGCGGGGGGCTACCTGGATTATATCATCAGGTTCCAGAATACAGGCACAGCCAGCGCCATAACCGTGCGTATAAAGGACAATCTTCCTGAAAATGTAGACTGGACTACCTTAAGGCCCGTAAGCTCAAGCCATCCTTATATATTAAAGCTAAAGGATGATAACACTGTTGAGTTTATTTTCAATAACATCAACCTTCCTAACGAGTCGGCTGATGAGCCGGGCAGCCATGGTTTTATCGCTTATAAGATCAAACCTGTTTCAACCGTAGCTGTCGGCGATATCATAACAGGAAATGCAGAGATATTTTTTGATTACAACCTGCCTATTGTAACCAATTTCGCTACTACTGAAGTAATGGAAACTATGGGTCTTGGCGAAAGCATTGCTAACCATATTGCAATTTATCCTAACCCGGTGAGCAACGTACTTAACCTCAATGCTGCCAATGGCATTACTATTAAAGAAGTAAAGGTATTCAACCTTCAGGGCCGTGAGCTGTTGTCTTCTAAAGCTACGGAAAGCTTAAATGTTGAAAATTTAAGTACCGGCGTGTATATCCTTATGGTAAAGACCGGTGCGGGAATCGAAAAGCACAAGCTGGTAAAGAAATAATATACATTTGTTTATACAGAAAACCCACTCAATGACGAGTGGGTTATTTGTTTACAGCAATGGCGAAGCTATGCTTTAAGCGAAGCCATATCGATTACGAAACGGTAACGTACATCGCTTTTCAGCATACGCTCATAGGCTTCGTTGATGTCCTGCATCTTTATCACTTCTATTTCTGAAACGATGTTATGCTTACCGCAGAAGTCGAGCATTTCCTGGGTTTCGGCAATACCGCCGATCACGGACCCAGCAACTGATTTCCTTCCTAGGATCATCGGTACAGTGTTCAGCATCGGCTCGAGTGGCCCAAGATAGCCTACTACTACAATTGTCCCGCTTATGCTCAGTGTCGGGATGTAGTGGTTGAGGTCGTGTACATAAGGCACAGTATCGATAATAAGGTCGAATTTGCCGGTTACTTTCGCCATTTCGTCTTTATCGGTAGAGATAACTACTTCATGTGCCCCAAGGTCTAAAGCATCCTGTGTTTTTTCCGGCGACCTTGAAAACAGGGTAACGTGTGCCCCAAGCGCTTTTGCCAGCTTTATGGCCATATGCCCAAGCCCGCCAAGTCCTACAACAGCAACTTTGCTGCCTTCGCCAACGTTCCAGTGGCGTAATGGCGACCAGGTTGTGATACCGGCACATAATAGGGGAGCGGCAGCGGCAGGGTCAAGATTTGCGGGCACGCTGAGTACAAAACTTTCATCAACTACTACTTTTTCAGAATAGCCTCCAAAAGTCTGGATCCCGAGATGTTTGTCGTTGCCATTATACGTGCCGGTAAACCCATTAAGGCAATACTGTTCCAGGCCCTGGTCGCAGCTGGAGCAATGCTTACAGGAGTCTACCATGCAGCCTACCGCCACCAGGTCGCCTGCTTTAAACCTGCTGACATCGCTGCCGACAGCGGTTACCTTTCCTACAATTTCGTGGCCGGGAACAACAGGGTAAACCGATCCGCCCCAATCGTTGCGGGCTGTATGCAGGTCGGAGTGGCACACCCCGCAGTATAGGATATCGATCTCAATGTCTTTGGCAGTAGGTTGCCTTCTGTCAATGGTCATTTGTTTTAAGGGCGCAGTAGTATTTTCGGTACCAAAGGCCTTAGCTTGTGTTGTGTTCATAATGTGTATGAGGTATTAGAATTCAGTTTGCCGCTATTGCGGTTTTGGAACATAAAGATAGGGAAAAGATGGAAAAAAGGATGTGCTTTGCATTATGGACCGGTATTAATTATAAATTTTAATCTACCAAATATTGTCAAAAGGGTTATTACTATCTAATGCTGCTTCTAATATTATCTTTGCATCAGCTCGTTTTTACTTTTATTTTAGAATATAGATTTAGATTTGTTGTCAGTCACTATTTCTGATTATAATCCGGATATGCTTATAAATCTACTCTATTCGTATTAAGATTCCCTAATTTTTTTGCATTCCATATTCTTTCAGCTTGTTTTTGGGTCAATCCGATAAACATATTGGCTAATTTTGATATTTCTTCTTTATCAAAAAAATCTCTTGATAATCCAAACCAATCATCATCATTTAGCAGGTTAATTTTCAGACGAAAATATTTTTCTTTACCTTCTCTTTTTTTTATGTCATCTGTTATTCTCGCGCAGGGAATGATTGTTACCTGTACATAATCTAATGTTTTCATGTATTTTCGAATGACAGCACTATTTCCCGATTTTGAAATTAAATCTTCTGTTTTTTCACGATCATTGCTATCAGCAAATATTTCCCATACTTCACCATTCTCGGAATGATATTCTCTCCATTCTTTTCTCATATTTAATTAATTTAATAGTATAAATGTACGTTATCTGAATAATATGTACCCGAACTTTTGCTCTATAAGCAGGGTAATATGCAGATAAAAGAAAGATTTCCAGTTCGATATATTCTAAAAAATTATATTTGATGAAAAGAAGTTCGAACTGATGAAATGAATACTATCGCGAAGTATATCTTTCTTTCAGACAGTACGTTAGGGAATAAAAAAACCGACATCAAATCATTAATAATTCTGATGTCGGTCAAGTGATCGCGACAGGATTCGAACCTGTGACCGCCTGCTTAGAAGGCAGGTGCTCTATCCAGCTGAGCTACGCGACCGTGTTTGCGGGTGCAAAGATAGTAAAATATTTGACATAATTGCAGGCGCTGTACTAATTCGTAACAAAAGAAAATAAAAACAAAAAGCGACATTGAAGTCAAATGTCGCTTTTTCATAATTCAGACTGAGATCATGTGATTAGACCGTTGGTGAAGCGCCGCCATCTATAAAATAATTGCTGCCTGTAATATATTTCGCGTCTGGTGATGCGAGAAATGCCACCAGTTTAGCAATTTCTTCCGATTCAGCCATCCTGCCTAAAGGGACGTTTACTTTATCCATAATTACTTTAAATGCATCGTCTGTGGTGCTATTCGATGTTTTGGCGATGTTTTCGATAAACTCAAGCATCAGCGGTGTTTTAACCACACCGGGCGATACAATATTTACCCGGATACCCTTAGGGCCTAATTCGTTTGCCAATGCCTTACTGTACACATTTAGCGCCGCCTTGGCAGATGAATACGACATTGTCATATCCCATATAGGCTGCCTAGCTGCTCCTGTAGAAATATTAATGATTACACCGCTTTTCTGTTCGATCATTGCCGGTAACAATGCCTTGTTGATTCGTACGACCGACAGGAAATTCAATTCCCAGTCATTATACCAGTCCTCGTCTGACAGTGTACTAAAGCCGCCGCCAGGGCCCAGGTTTGCACCTGCATTATTTACGATGGTATCTATCCTGCCATATTTATCAAGTATTTCTTTGGCGATACCCTCAGCACTTTCCGGTTTAGTGAGGTCAGAGGCGATGAAATGCTGGTTTTCTATTATTTCTTCAGGAGCGGTGCGTGCAGTGACTAATACCATGGCGCCTTTACTGCTTAATGTATCTGCAATTGCTTTACCAATCCCTTTTGTTCCGCCCGTTACTAAGGCAACCTGGCCTTTAAAAGTTGTATCCATTATTATTTTTTTTGAAATGAGTTGCAAAGTAAAACACAATACTTTACTTTTGAAAGCAGTTACACTTATGTACAGTATTGACACAGAGTAAAGGATTAAACAATATCAAGGTATATATGATTGAAAAAAAAATAAAAAAAAATGAAGACAGGTGCGCACTTCAGGAAATTCTGGGTGTAATCGGGGGGAAATGGTCTATGTCTATCATTTATGCCCTATTCCCCGGAACAAAGCGTTTTAGTGAATTGGAGCGGCTGATACCCGGGATCAATACCCGGATGTTAGTAAAGGAATTAAAAAATATGGAGACTAACGGGATTGTTGTCAGGAATGTTTATGCAACTGTTCCACCCACAGTAGAATACACTTTAACTACTAAAGGTGCGCAATTAGAACCTATAATTAATGAATTATACAAGTGGGGACTTGAGTATATCAGTTAACCAGACTTATGCGTTCAACTATGCTATTGATTTCTTTTTTAATGCCTCCAGAACCGTTTTCTTATCTGAAAAAAACAGGTGGGTGTAATTGGGCAGCAAAAGGCCGGCAGCAATTTCGGAGCCAAATTCTTGTTCTATTTTTTGGGATGCTTCATTTAAAGTAATTGCCCAGCCTCCCAAACAGTGTTTTTCTCCGTTGTGCCAATGATCGACATCTAACAATTCCGGGTTTTTAAGGATTTTTTGAGTGATTACCTGTAGTAACTCCTCTTCATTTACCTGGCTGCGGTCAAACTGCACACGCTTACTTATCAATTCAAGGACAGGCTCTATACTTGTGTATACGATCAGGTCTGCCAATTCATGCAGTTCCAATGGCAGCTGAATGAGTTGTAAGGCGGCTTCTGTTTTTTTATCACTGTTTGCAAGAATCTCAAACAATTGTTCTTTGTTTGGGTTCAACGACAAACACAACGCTGCTATTTCGTTCATCCCTCTTTTTTTGAGACGGATTACAAATTCCAATTCTTCGGGATCAGGCTTTAGTTCCCTCAATTTTGCTAACGCGATATCAGTAAACTGATCCGCAACAATAAGCTCGGCTAATGCATCTGCATCAGGGTCGCGTTCTATCAGCAATGCCGCAGCCTCTTTTTTCTTCCTGCCCCGTCCTGAATAGTCTTTCACAAAGTATAGTAGTTCCTCATTACCCGGGTTTTGTGATAAAAATTGGTTCCATACCAGTTCTTCCAGATCTCCCAGGTCGGTATAGCAAATTATTTCGCTAAGATCTTCATTCGTTGGGTTTTGTTGAAACAGCCTCTCCAGTGCTTCTCTTCTTTTTAGATTGGAATTAGATATAATATCCCGCAGGTCATAATTGTCGAGAGGCCTCTTTAATAATTCTGTTGCCGCTTCCTCTTTCAGGCTGCTATGCGTGATAATAGTTGTAAGCTGTTCGTTATTTGGTTTTTGGAGAAGTAATTGCCGGGCAAATTTATCCTGGCCGGTTTTCTCAACAAGCCACTCCAAGTCATCATTTTCCAATTCAAAACGCTCCATCATGCAGGCTTCGGCTTCCCGGCTTTTCGATGTCCCATCCATTAAATATAACAGGTTGTCTTTGGTCGGATTTTTGGTTTGGTACAATTCCCAGGCTTCATCGGCAAATGAGGTTTCCGTAATGACAATATACAGATCGTCACAATCCAGGTCCAGCATTTTCAGGTGTTTCCATGTTTCTGCCTGTGTTTCTTTTTCTCTTACGAGAATATCTAATAAGAAACTTTTCAATCTGTCATTAATACTTTTCATTACTAACTGTGTTTTCCTTTAAAAGCTGCTTTTTCTACATCACACATCTCATTCAATTTTTTTATTCTTTTCCATTTTCTTTCGTGTGGATTATAAGGTTCTAAATGTTTGTCAAAATCAAGATCTGCAGGTGGTGGGTATATATGGAGGTTGTTAGTGTATCCGCCTAATTCCAGAAAGGTCTTGATCAGGGCGTTAAAGAAATACATGTTTTCAGTCCGTATCCCGCACACAATATAAAACGCCCTTGATTCAGGTTGCATATAATCATCCAGGTATACGGGTTCGAAACCTTCGCAGGTAAAGAGGGGCCGGCCCAGCGGGAAAGAGTTTTTTAATTCTTCCGTTGCTTTGGTAATCGCATATAGAATATCATCATGCTCGGTTGCCAGGTCATTTACCTCGACAATCGAATGATAGCCTAGCTGCAAACCTGTAATCTCGAGAAATTTCTTTTTTATTTCATTGACTTTAGGCAGCTCCTTTTTGTAGTAAAAATAATGTCCGTATATTCCCATGATCGTTTGTTAAGGAGTGTGAATTTCTATGATTGCGATTATGTTTCGGTTTTGCAAGGATACAAAAGTTATGGTAAACAAAAAAGTTGAACATTGCTGTTCAATTTTTAGTGTGGCAGTCCCGATAATTATCGGGAGCACCTGCGACCTTCCCGCTTCAGGCGGGACGCGATGACCGGACCAAGCTACACCTCAAATTTAAATTGTATATCTTCAAGATATCGCCTGATACCTCTTTTCTTAATTTTAGTTTCCAATACTACCGCTTCAGACCGTGATTCAACATTAATAGTATAAATCAGATTCCATGGAGCGCCGGATTTAGTTGATTTGCTTTTGTCCCGAGTTATGTCTGTGCAGCCTATCGTGCAGGTCATTGGTCAGCCCGGCATAAAATTGGGATTTGAAGGGCTATAAAATGTAGACTGTATACATATAAGATAGTAAACAAAAAATCCTTTCTGTTTACAGAAAGGATTTTGTCGGGGTGGCAGGATTCGAACCTGCGACCTCCTGGTCCCAAACCAGGCGCGATGACCGGGCTACGCTACACCCCGAAAAGAAAAAAAGCGGAGAGACAGGGACTCGAACCCTGGCGACGTTTGCACGTCGACAGATTAGCAATCTGCTCCGTTACCACTCCGGCACCTCTCCTGCTGCTCAAAAGCTTTAGCCTTTTTGCGGTTGCAAATGTAACAGTTGATATTATTATCTGCAACTATTTTTTAAGGTTTTTTTGATTTTTTTGAAATACTAATTTAAAGTATTTAACAGTCAATGCAATACATTCGCAATTTGGTGCTGCATTATTTTATACACTTCAACGAATTGATGAAATAACTCTCCGGATAGTACTTTTTCGCCATCGTTTCGCTGTTGAGTTCTTTTTTTACCGGGTAATCTATAGTCTCGGTCGCATATTTTACCCTGATGAACGATATTGGGAATTTCTCAAGGTCTTCAACCGAGCCTACAGTGAAAAGGAAAACCCCTGTGAGTACCCTGATATTGTTCTTTTCTGCAGCATCATATACAAGCCCGGCACACTGCTCATCGAGCGCACTGATAAGCGTAACTATCTTGCCATTGTTTAGCTGAATATACATTCTGGATGCCTTGTCCAGACAATAGGCTTTCGGGAACTCCTTGCTTTTGAACAGCATCTGGAAGTTCAGCATTGGTACGCCATCGCTGTTGGATAGCGAGAAAAATATAAACTGCGAAGTGCCGGCGAACACTTTCTCATACATCATGTAGTCGTTGGTCGACTTTACGATAGTGCCGTCTTCGTTGGTTACTTCATTGGTTTTGCAGTCTTCCTGTGCGGTTACTGCAAATGAAAGGAAAAGCAGAGCGAATAGTAAGGTTTTTTTCATTGTGTGCTATGTATCGGTGCCAAATATAGTTATTTAGCGCGTATTGCGAATTGCAAATGTAATGCCAATGTTAATTTAATCACACAATCCCAACAGTACTAAGAAAATGTGTAGCTTTATCCTTCGCCAAAAAACATCAATATGAAAAGCTACCTCTTTCTGCCGGGCGCGTTCCTTGCAGTGGTTACAACAGTTTGCAGCATTAAGCAAAATAAAGGATATACTGCGACAGATACCGGCAGTACAACAACAGCGATAGCCGGGCCTGCCGAAAATTATGCAACCTACTGCGCCGGATGCCACGGTGAAAAGATGAATGCTTTTGTAGACCGCGACTGGAAACACGGGAGCACCCTGAAAGACCTTATGAAAAGCATAAAGACCGGTTGGCCTGATGATGGCATGCCCGCCTTTGCCAAAACATTCAGTGATAAGGAAACAGAGGAGCTGGCAGAATATATCCTGACGGGTATAAAAGAACGCAAGGAATACGATTTTAATGACAGACCAACGTCCGATATTTTCAAAAGCGAAAGCATGACGGTAAAGCTGGAACCGGTGGCAACGGGTATCGATGTGCCATGGGGGATGGCCTTCCTGCCTGATAGGGGAATTTTGGTTACCGAAAGGGGCGGCAAGCTATACAAGGTTTTTAATAAGCAAAAACAGGAGATAAAAGGTGTTCCGGCTGTTGTTGCCGAAGGCCAGGGCGGCCTGCTGGATATTGCCCTGCATCCTGATTTCGCTAATAACCAGCTGATCTATTTCTCTTACTCAAAACCCCACCCGGATAACAAGCGCCTTGCCACAACGGCTGTTATGCGTGCGAAGCTGGGCAGGGGCGGGCTCTCGGAGCAACAGATAATTTTTGAGGCGCTTCCGTATGCGCCCACACGCCACCATTATGGGAGCCGTCTGGTATTCGATGGTAAAGGCCACCTGTTCGTTTCGGTAGGGGAGCGCGGCAATGAGAAGGAGAACCCGCAGAATACCAACAATAATCAGTTGGGCAAAATACACCGCATCAATGATGATGGCTCAATCCCGGCCGATAATCCTATAAAGGACAAATCGGGCAAGGTGACATCGCTGTATACCTATGGCAACCGCAACCCGCAGGGACTTGCGCTAAATCCGTTTACGGGCGAATTGTGGGAGAATGAGCACGGCCCACGCGGCGGCGATGAGATCAACATCATGCAGCCCGGGAAAAATTACGGTTGGCCGCTGACAAGCTATGGAATTAACTACGACGGCACCACTATTACCGATAAGACCACTGCACAGGGCATAATCGACCCGCAGCTGTACTGGATACCCTCGATCGGACCGTCGGGAATGGCATTTGTAACAGGCCATAAATACAAACCGTGGAAAGGCGCAGTGCTATCGGGTTCGCTCCGCTTCCAGTACCTGAACCTGTCGTACCTTGATGGCAATAAAATAACCAAAGAAGAAAAACTGCTCAAAAATATTGGCCGTGTACGCGATGTGCGCATGGGGCCGGATGGCTATATCTATGTTGCTGTCGAAAAACCTGCTGCGGCAATTTATAAGCTTATTCCTGTAGAATAAAGATTTTTTTGGCGTGCCGGCTCCGTGAACTACGCCGTCGGGCCATTGCTTCGCCAATTCGGCTTTCAGCCTCGGGTCGCTGTATCCCCGCCGAAAAAAGGTGGGGGATGCCGCTACTGTCCCTCACGCGGAGCTACACTCATGCCTTGGTTGTGACGCCCTTTCAGGGCTGAAACAAACCCGCGATATCCATCCACGGGCGATGCCCGTGGCTAATTTGTGTAACCCCGTTGGGGTTGTAGGGATACAATTAAAAATAATTCATCTGATATAATCCTTGGATGGGAGAACCCAAAATATATTATAGAGAACAAGCAACCCCAACGGGGTTTGACTAACTAGCCCCGTGCATCGCCCGGGGTTAACAGGCCCATATGACAAAGCCCTGAAAGGGCGTAACTATAGAGTATGAGTGTAGCTCCGCGTGAGGGATAGAGGCGATATCCCCGTAGCCTGCGGAGGGATAAAGCCGATAGCCCGGCCACTTGCACCGGCCTGAGCATGGATGTGGCACGCCCAAAAAAATCAGGCTTTAGAGCAGACCAAGACTATCTTTTCCTCTTTTTTGTTTGTAGTAAAAAAGGCGTAAACATCCCCACCATCCTTAATTTTCCATTTTTTGCGAAGCTCTTCTACAGAAACCGGAAAGTTACGCACGGTAATATTCATTTTTTTGCCTTCCAGCTGTTTCATGGCAGCTTTTTGGAAAGGGATGATCTCATCAATTTTAAACCTCCTTCCGGCAAAATCGATAAGTTCATCTGAAGTGTACAGCTGCGAATGCCGGTGCAGCTTGGCAATATTGTAATGGCGGCTCAAGGCATCAAACGCGCCCGATTTCATGATGGCGCTGTTCGGTTCGTACAGGTACTTTTGCGGAAGTTCGTAAAAAGCTTCCTCAATGCCGTCATAGGGCGTTTCAAAAACTTCGTGACTATCTTTCCCTATGTTAACGGCATACAGCATAGGTGTTCCTGTAAAGCCTTTTTCCAATATCCAAAGCAGCTCCTTTACTTCGTTATTGACGGCTACGATATGTATTGCCTTAACAGAGTGCAGCTCGCCCAGCCCGGCGGTGATGTCGAGCAACGGTGCGGTTTTTATGAGGATAGTATTGGTGTATTTAAAATAGGTATCCAGCAATTCAGGTACATTGGGAACACAATCTTTCAGCAGGAATACCTTGCCTTTAGCATCGCTGCGGCGGGAGGGGTCAATGTACAGCCAGTCCCATTGGCGGGCCAGCAATTCGAGTACATCAAGGCTGTTGCCGGGAAGGCATTCGATATTCGCCGCTCCTAATATTTCAAAATTATGCTTAGCAATCGCCGAAAGCTCCAGGTTGATCTCGCAGTGCGTTACATGCCCGATCTTTTTCGAAAAATAATAATCGTCGATACCAAAACCACCGGTAAGGTCAATCAGGGTCTCACCGTCCACCAGACCGCTTTTATACTGTGCTGCGGTTTCTGATGAGGTTTGCTCTACAGATATTTTTGATGGATAGACGATGCCTTCGGCGGCAAACCACGTAGGCAGCTTGTCCTTAGCTTTTTCGCGTGCCGCTATCTGGTTCAGGGTTTCTGCCCAGGGTATGTGGGGGAACGGGTTCTTTTGCAGCGCCAGCTTCTCCACCGGGCTCCCTGTATTGTCTTTTATAAATTGCCGGACTTTTTCGTCCAAAAACTGTGCGAACAAACCTATATATCTTTTGTAAGTATCTTGACCACGGGGTTTTTAGGGAAAAATTCTTTTGCCACTACCTTGATGATGGTATACATAGGGACGGCAATGATCATCCCGAGTATGCCAAAAACAAACCCGCTTGCCAAAATTACGATAAAAATCTCCAACGGGTGCGAGTTGACGCTGTTGGAAAAGATGATGGGCGTGCTGAAGTTGTTATCTACAAATTGCGCCGCGCAGTAGCCTATGACCACATACAGCGTAGTAGAGAACATATCGGCCTGCATATCCGGGCCTAGGTGCCCGAGCAGCGTAAGCACGATTACAAGCGCGGTTGCAATGATGGGCCCGATATACGGGATGATATTAAGCAATGCGGTTATAAAGGCGATGATAAATGCATTCTCCACCCCAAAAATGAGCAGCACTATGAGATACATCGTAAAAAGTACCGCCATCTGTATGATAAGGCCGATGAAATAACGGCTCAGCAGGTAATTAACCTTGCGTAACGAATTGAGTATTTTGTCTTCATGGGCATCGGGCAGGATCTTTTTTGCATTAACGGTAAAAAGCTTCCTGTCTTTGAGGAAAAAGAAGCTGATGAAAAGTACCGAGGCAAGCCCCATACCAAAACCGCTGAGTATGCCCAGCAGCGAATTGATGAAATTTGGAATGAAATTAAAGTTGAGCTTTTTAGTAAGGTCAGACTGTTCCATCATTTTCTTCGTATCAATGCCAAAATAATCGTTGACCTGAAGCAGCAGGTTGTTGAAATCCTGTTCCAGCTTGGCAGTGTCCAGTAATGACAGATTTTCACTCTGCGAAACGATAAGCGGTACAAACAGCCATACAAAACCAACTAACATACCAAGGAATAGCAATAATGTGGTAATGACTGCCAATATGTGAGGGAACCGCAGCTTCCTCTTCAGGAAATAGACTATCGGGCTGGCGATCATGCTCACAATCAGCGCCACAAAGAGGTAAATAATTACTAACTGTACCTTATAGAGAAATAGTAAAAGCAAAAATGCAGCTGCAATGATCAGCAGGGCGCGCAGTATCCCGTTGGCAATTATCTTAGAGGTAATCATATAGTTTCGGTGTTTGTGATACCGAATGTATGAAAAAAATCACGAATGTATTTTGCTTTAATACAAGATTAAGAAAGGGGAGTCGGTCGGATGTCGGATGTCCGATGCTGTAAATGTAGTGAAGAATGCTAAAGCTGCTTTTTCATTACGGGCAAAAACCTTGTTCCTTGCTGTAATCCCAATTGGCTTTCGACTGCTTTGTGATGGCTGCCAGGATCTCATGGTGTGAAGGTTGGGCTCTCTCGATTTTCATTGATAAACTATTTCGCAAATATTCACGAAGGAGAGCAAAGTTTCACAAAGGCTTTGCGAATCTTTGGGATCCTTTGTGTGACTTTGCGGTATAACACAAAAACTAATTATTAAAAGCGTAGTTGAGGATATTCGCTCCCATTTTCAGCGCTTTTTCCCTTGCTTCGCGCGGGTCGTTGTGTACTTCCTGGTCTTCCCATCCGTCACCAAGGTCGGTTTCATAAGTATAAAGTAATACCAGCCTTCCTTCAACAAAGATACCCCATGCCTGTGGCGGCTTATTGTCGTGTTCATGTATTTTCGGCATGCCCTGTGGAAAGGCGAATGGGCCTTTATAGATCTCGTGGCTTACAGGTACCTGCACCAGTTCTTTATCAGGGAATATCTTCTTGATCTCTTTGCGGATGAATTTATCCATACCGTAGTTATCGTCGATATGCAGGAACCCTCCTGAGGTGAGGTAGCCTCGCAGGTTGGCTACATCATTATCGCTGAACACCACGTTGCCGTGCCCCGTCATGTGCACAAAAGGGTAGGAGGAAAGGTCAGGGCTCCCTGCTTCCACAACAGCAGTCTTGGTGTTTATCTTTGTATTGATGTTCTGGTTGCAGAATTTAGCCAGGTTGGGTAGTGATGTAGGGTTGCCATACCAGTCGCCACCACCGGAGTATTTTAAAACGGCAATTTCCTGCGCCATGAGCAGGGCAGGAGAAAGCAGGAGTATATAGAGGAGTTTTTTCATGTTTGGTATAACGTGGAAATTGGAATGTAAATATAGGAAAACAATATTATTTGCAGTACCATGTTTTAGTTGCTTGTAAAAAGAGCAGCTTTTATCTTTCAAAGAAAATTTATCTAAAATTTGATTCGCAATAAAGCTATTGTTGTCTATATTTCCTATTTTTCGAACAGAAAAAATAACTATTATGTCATTTATGCCTCATGGTATCCGCGTGCTTTCAAAACAGGGTACACTACTTACTTTCAAAACCTATCTTATTTATTACGGCGCGGAAGAACTTCCCCGCACGCATGGCTTTGCACTTCAGCTCCTTATGGACAGACCGGGCAGCTTTGCGCTGAAGCAGGATATTGCTGACAAAGATTATGATGAGGAAGATAACCATATTAATAATAGTTTTAAAGTTGCTCAACACTACATCAAAAGCCTCGAAGTGGATAGTTTTGAGAATTTCCCGCTTAACGATAAGTTTTTCAACAAGGATTGGCATGGCTTTAATAAAGATACCGGCAAGTTCCATGCAGAGGAGTATTTGCCCAGTGCAATATATACTTTAGAAGTAAAAGATGCCCGCTGGATCGAGCACCTTCAACCGGGGGATGTGTGGGAGACTAAGTCTTATAATATTGACGGCCCTACCTGGTATCTGGAGTTTAAAGATGACACTAGCCATAAATTTTACCGTGTAACCCGGAGGGCGGCAGATGTATGGAGATTTACTTATGGCAGGATAGGCTCTGAAGGTAATGAAAATGTTCAAAGGATAAACGCTGAAGCCGCCCTGAAAAAGGTAAATGAAAAACTTGCTAAAGGATACACATTAGTATATAAGAATTTTGAAACAGACTACAGTTTTGAAGATAAAGTTTTGGCACCCATGCGGCAGGCAAGAAGAGAAAAGTCGGGCCAGGCGGATACAGAGGCTATGTTCAAAGCTGTGGCAGATAAAGATGTAGAAACCGTAAGGCAGCTCCTGGAGAAAGGCGTTGACCCCAATACCTGTCTCGATAAATACAAGACCCCTATACTGGAAATAGCATCGCAAAATTGGAGGGATGTCACCGATAAGAATATTGCCATCACACGTTTACTGCTCGAACACGGTGCCGACCCGAATACGGGCAAATGGGGGCCGATATTCCTGAGCATCTGCTACATGCCCCAAAGGGAGGAGATGATACACCTTTTCCTTGAATTTGGGGTGGATATAACCCTGTCCCGGGATAATGATGGCCATACGGTGCTGCAATCTGCGGCTGCAAGCGGTCTGCCATGGCTGGTTAAGGAATGCATTGCAAAAGGCATGGACGTTAACCATGTTCCAAAAAACGGACTTACAGCCATTCATTATGCCGCAGGGGCAGCAAACAATGCGATAGAGGTCATCGATCTGTTGATAGAAGCCGGTGCAAACCTTGAATTTCCCGAGGGCGAACGCTCACCAATGCACATGGCGGCCGCTGACGGTACCGCGGAAACCATTGACTACCTTGTAAAGCTTGGACTGGACATCAATTTAAAGGACGATTACGGTGATATACCCGCACATTACTGCCTGCGAGGTAGCTCTGTTGAGAAGCTTGAGGCGATGATCAGGCTGGGGGCCGACATCAACAGGCCCGATAATAAAGGGCGCACAACGATGCAGGTGGTTACCGAAAGGGTACTGAATTCTTCTGACGAAACTACAGCGCTTGCCCTGGAAAAGATAAAGTTCCTGATGGATAAAGGCTATGCGCTTTACCCTGAAGAGAATGCTGCACCCATTGCCACTGAATTCCTGGAACGCCTGAAAACACCTGCAAAGCTGAAGCCTTTTGAAACAGGATCGGTATTCAAAATGCTCGAATATGGCCTTGATCCTTATGAGACGGATAAAAATGGTTTTTCAGTAGTGCATCTTGCCGCAAAAATAAATAATACAGAAATGTTGGCAAAATGCCTTGAAAAAACGGGGAACATCAACCTTACAGACGAATTCGGGTGGACACCTTTACACTATGCCGTTTGCCATAAAAATAAGGAACTGGTTAAGCTATTGAGGGAAGAAGGTATTGATGAAACGATTCAGGCAAAGAAAAAAAGGACTTATGCAAAGGCCAAAATACCTGCCGGGGCTACAGCCGCAGAAATTGCCGCAATGATAGGTAATGATGAAGTGCTTTTGTAAAGAGTTACTCCTCATTCACAAACGCCACACTATGCGCCGCAACAACCGCAGCAGTTTCTGTGCGCAGGCGGGTATTGCCTAATGATACCGGGATATAGCCTTTCTCCAAAGCCAATTTTATTTCCTTTGGAGAAAAATCCCCTTCCGGGCCTATGAGGATGGTTACTTTTTGCCTGGGTTGTAAAGCATTTTTAAGCAGCTTTTTATCGGTTTCCTCGCAATGGGCTATGAACAGCTGCCCGTCACGCTGGTTATTTACAAAAGTGTTGTAGGCTACCGGCTCATTCAGCTTTGGCAGGTAGAATTGTACCGACTGCTTCATGGCGCTTTGCAGGATCTTCTCGAAACGGTCGGCTTTAAAATTGATGCGTTCCGAATGCTCACAGATAATCGGCGTTATCTCGTGGATACCTATCTCGGTAGCTTTTTCTAAAAACCACTCGTAGCGGTCGTTCATTTTTGTGGGAGCTACGGTAAGGTGCAGGGAGTAGGGTGTGGGGTCGAATACTTCTTCGTGCTTTATCCTTACTTCGCACTTTTTCTCATTAGCAAAGAGTATTTCCGATGTGAACAGGTATCCGTTACCATTGGTTATCTGTATTGTGTCGCCTTCTTTTTTGCGAAGTACTTTTACGATATGGCGGCTCTCCTCTTTATCAAAAGTAAAAGTGCTGTCGCCGGGCTGTATGTCGGGGTTATAGAAAAGCTGCATTATAGTTCTATCCTTGCTTTTGAGGCCACAGCCGCATCGTTAAACATCTGCTGCAAATATTTCTGGTAACCAACTATGCCTATCATGGCAGCGTTATCGGTCGTGTATTCGAATTTCGGGATGAACGTTTTCCAGCCGTGTTTCTTTTCGGCTTCTTTCAGTGTGTTGCGGATGCCGCTGTTCGCCGAGACACCACCACCTATAGCTACCTGCTTAATACCGGTTTCCTTCACGGCCAGTTTCAGCTTTTCTATCAGGATATTGATGATGGTATATTGTATCGAGGCGCAGATGTCATTCATATTGTCTCTAATAAAATCAGGGTTTTCGGACACATTCTTTTGCACGAAGTAAAGTATCTGTGTCTTCAATCCGCTAAAGCTGAAATTAAGCCCCGGCACTTTCGGCTTGGTAAAAGCAAAAGCTTTTGGGTTGCCTTCTTTGGCATATTTGTCGACCAAAGGACCGCCGGGATAAGGCAGCCCCAGTATCTTGGCGCTTTTATCAAAGGCTTCGCCCACGGCATCATCGGTAGTTTCGCCAATAACTTCCATGTCGAAAAAATTGTTCACCTTCACGATCTGGGTATGCCCGCCGCTGATGGTCATTGCCAGGAACGGAAACTCCGGTTTATCAAAGCCTTCCTCGTCTATAAAATGGGCAAGGATGTGTGCCTGCATATGGTTCACCGCTATCAATGGAACATCAAGCGCGATCGCCAGTGATTTGGCAAAGGAGCTTCCTACCAAAAGCGACCCCATAAGCCCCGGCCCCTGTGTAAATGCAATTGCGGAAAGCTGTGACTTTTCCACACCTGCCTTCTTCAGCGCCACATCGATTACGGGCACTATATTTTGCTGGTGGGCACGCGAGGCAAGTTCGGGAACCACACCGCCATATTGCTCGTGTACATCCTGCCTGGCCACGATATTCGACAGCATTTTGCCGTTTTGCAGCACCGCCGCGGCAGTGTCGTCGCACGAACTTTCAATGGCTAAAATATAAATGGGCTGCTCAGACATAATTCAGGCACGGATTTTGAGTTATAAAAAAGGGTTAAAGCAAATTTAACATTAGTAAAAATTCCTACTTTTGTTGAGAATTGCCGTTATAAAACACACGACAAATTTAAAACAATTAGCAGTATCAAAAAACTTAAAAAAATACTTGTTCGTACACTGATGGGGATCGTCCTGTTTTTGTTACTGCTGGGCATCGCTTTATCCCTTCCTTTTGTCCAGACCGAGATAGCCCATTATGTTGCTGATGAGGTTAATAAAAGCTTCGGTACCAATATACAGATAGACAAGATCGCCATCTCCATTTTCGGCAGTGTGAAGCTCAAAGGGGTGGTGATACTGGACCACCATAAAGACACGCTTATTTCTGCCGACAGGCTGCAAACCAATATCCTCAATTTTCGTGCGGCTACCAACAGCGACCTCCGTTTCGGGACACTGAAGGCAGAGCGGCTGAATTTCCACATGAAGACCTACAAAGGCGAGGCTACTTCCAACCTCGACCATTTTGTAAAAGCCTTTGATGACGGCAAACCGGGAAAAGGGAAATTCCGTCTGAAGGCGGGCGACCTGATGGTATCGAACGGGCGTTTCAGGCTTACCAATGAAAATGCAGTTACCCCGCGTGTACTCGATTTTAAAAAGCTGAACGGCGAACTGGGCGACTTCTACATCAAGGGCCCGAACGTTACCGCTGATATTAAAAAGCTCTCATTGCTGGACCACAGGGGCTTGTTCGTGGATAACCTGAAAGCGGGCTTTACATATACGAAAACCAATATAAAGCTTAAAGACCTTGAGTTGGTAACCAGCCAGTCGGCGCTGAAAGGGGGCGTGACGCTTACCTATGGCAAAGACGATATGAAGGATTTTGTGAACCGCGTTAAGTTTGATTTTAACGTAGAAAGAGCTACGGTATCTTCCAATGAGCTGAATATGTTCTATAACGAGTTCGGCAAAAACCAGAAATTTTATCTTTCGACGCATCTTACGGGGCCTATGAACAATTTTGTGCTCCACAACCTGAAGCTGCTCGATGCACGCCAGTCTGAAATTATTGGCACCATCAATTTCAGGCACCTGTTCGACAAGGCAGGCCCGGGCTTTTATATGAATGGTAATTTCGACAGGGTTACTTCAAATTATGCCAACCTTAAAGGCATCATGCCACGCATACTTGGCAAAAGCCTTCCGGAAGTTCTTGATAAATTCGGTCGCGTAGACCTTGTAGGTGATGTGGTGCTGACCAAAAAAGACCTCACAACCAACCTCTATATAATGTCGGAACTCGGCGAAGCGCAAGCCGACGTTGCCGTAAAAAATTATAATCAAAAGGATATAGCTACTTACAAAGGGACTATCGACCTTGATAATTTTAATATTGGCAGCCTTACAGGCCAGAAACTTGTCGGCACTACTACGCTTCACCTGGATGTGGACGGTAAAGGCTTTAATAAGGAATCGCTTAATACGGCGCTAAAAGGAGAAATATCCCGCCTGGCGCTCAACAATTACAATTACAAGAACATAACGATTGACGGTAGGCTTAAATGGCCGTTCTTCCAGGGGAATATCAACAGTAACGACCCGAACCTGCTAATGAGCTTTGACGGGCTTGTGGATATGAGCAAAAGAAGCAACAGCTACGATTTTCATGCCCAGATAGACTATGCCGACCTGAGGCTGCTCAACTTTGTAAAGAAGGACTCAATCTCTATATTCAAGGGCGACCTCATGTTCAATGCCAATGGCTCCAACCTGAACGATATGGCGGGCAAGCTGCAGATATCACAGCTTTCTTACCAAAACAGCAAGGACAGTTACTATTTTGAGGACTTTTTTATCGAATCAGCTTTTGATGCGGATAACGTAAGAACCATAACCTTCAACTCCACCGATATTATTGAAGGAAGGGTTACGGGCAAATATGATACTAAACAACTTCCGAAGCTTATCGAGAACGCATTAGGCAGCCTGTATACCAACTACTCGCCGCACAAGCTTAAGAAAGGGCAGTTCATTGATTTTGACCTTACCATTTACAACAAGATAATCGATATTGTGCTCCCCGATGTTGCCGTTGGGCCGAATACAAAGCTGCGTGGGCAGATCAACGCCGACAAGGGCGAGTTTGTACTGGCATTTGATTCGCCGAGCATAACAGCTTATGATAACCAGTTCAGCAATATCGCCATCGATATCAATAATAAGAACCCGCTGTACAACGCCTATGTGAGCATGGACAGCATCAGGGTAAAAAATTATAAGATATCCGACTTTAGCCTTATCAATGTAACGCAGAATGATACCCTTTTCCTGCGCTCGGAGTTCAAGGGCGGGAAAGAGGCTAAAGATGCTTTCAACCTGAACCTGTACCACACGATAGATAAGAATAATAATTCGGTTGTAGGTTTCAAGAAATCGGAGATTAACTTCAAGAATTACCAATGGTTCATCAATGAGAATGATACCAAAGACAATAAAATTGTTTTCAATAAAAAGCTTACCGATTTTTCTGTCGACAAGCTTACCATGTCGCACAACGACCAGATGGTAGAGCTTATGGGGATGATAAAGGGGAAAGAATACAAAGACCTCAAGCTGAAGTTCAATGATGTCGACCTGCATAAGATCACACCGAATTTAGACAGCCTCAGCTTTGGCGGCAGGGTGAACGGGGAAGTGAGCCTGAAACAGGATAAGCAGGAATTCCAGCCGGCATCGTCAATAACTATTGACAGCCTGCGGGTCAACACATTCGAACTGGGCGATATGTCCCTGGAAGTGACGGGAGACAGGGCTTTCCGGAAGTTTAACGTCAATTCCACTATCGCGAAAGATGGCAAGGAAACCTTTTATACCCACGGCAACATCGAGGTAGTGGACAAGCAGACCATCCTGTCGCTCGATGCGGTATTTACCGATTTCGATATATCGCCGCTAACGGTATTCCTGAAATCCGTGTTCCCGGAAATACGCGGCAAGGCTTCGGGCCGGGCTGCTATTGTGGGCAACGTCAAAAAACCGGAGATCGACGGGCGCCTTTATGTGAAGAAAGGAGGGGTAAAGGTAGGCTACCTGAACACCGACTATGATTTTGAGGATAATGCTGTGGTAGACCTTACAGAAGAGCTTATTTTCTTCAGGAATATCGAACTGACCGATACCAAATACAAGACAAAAGCAAGGCTCAACGGAAGCCTGCACCATGATATGTTTAAGAACTGGGAGCTTGACCTGAAAATGAACTCTGACAGGATTTTGGTGCTGGATACTGAAGATTCGGACGATGCGCTATACTATGGTACGGCTTTTATTAAAGGTGGAGCCACCATAACAGGACCTGCTACCGGATTATATATTGAAGTGGACGCCACATCAGAAAAAGGCACGGATATAAAGATACCTATGAATACAGCGGGAGCTGTGGGCAATACGGCAGCCTTTATCCATTTCCTTAGCCCGAAGGAAAAAGAGAACAAGCTAAAAGGTATAATCAAGGAGGCCAAGACTGTAAAAGGGCTTGAGATGCGCTTTGACCTGAACATTACACCCGATGCCAAACTGGAGGTGATTATTGACAAGAACACTGGCCATAGCTTAACAGCCTCAGGGAACGGGACACTGCTCCTTGATATTAATACGCTGGGTAAATTCAATATGTATGGGGATTTCAGTGTTGTAAAAGGTTTATATAACTTCAAATATGGAGGGCTTCTTGATAAACAATTCATTGTTAAGCCGGGTGGTTCCATTGTCTGGGAAGGCGACCCAACGCGTGCTACACTGAACCTTGAAGCGGTGTACAAAACACAAGCTAACCCGTCGATACTGCTCGAATCGCCTACCTTCAGCAGGAATATCCCGGTAGAGGTGGTTATTGTACTGACAGGTAACCTTACGGCTCCAAACCCCGATTTTATAATTAATTTCCCGGGTATAAGTTCGGTACTAAAATCGGATATCGATTACAGGCTGAGCGATATGGATACCAGGCAGACACAGGCTCTGGCCCTCCTTTCTACGGGCAGCTTCCTGAGCCCTACCAATGGAAATACTGCGATAGCGGGAAGCCTTTTTGAGAAAGCGAACAGCCTCTTCAACAGCTTATTTGGCGATGGAGGGGGCAATGTGAATGTATCGGTGAATTACTTCCAGGCCAATAAGAACCCTTATGCGGAGACCAATTCGCAGATATCGCTTTCGCTTTCGTCGCAGATCAACGACCGAATCACGGTCAACGGCCAGCTTGGGGTACCGGTAAATGGAGTTACCGATGCAGCGGTAGTAGGTAATTTTGAAGTGCAGTACCGTGTTAATGAAGATGGTACCCTGAAAGGAAGGGCATTTAATCGCGAGAACGATATCAACTTCCTGGGTGAAGGCATCAACTACACGCAGGGTATCGGCTTAACGTATGACGTAGACTTTGATACCTTTAATGAACTGATGCAAAAGATATTCCGGAAAAAGGAGAAGGTTGAAGCTAATAATACCAATGAGAATGATATGCCGGATTCCGACCTTGCTCCGGATTATATAAAATTTGATGACAGCAGGCGCAAAAAGAAACCCGCCGGTCAGGATAGCGAGCCTGTTAAGATCCCTGAGACTGATTAATCAATAAATAAAAGAGTTTAAAATTTTATAATGTGAAAAAAAAGCGAGTGTATTTTAGTGATGCAACCGCTTTTTTATACTTTTTAACATATCGTAAAGAAAAACTTATTAACGAAAACGTTTGAAATGTTGCAGATTTGATAATGGAATGTAAAATCAAATAAATAATTGATATTAAATTATTAATTTTACAATCAAATACTAAAAAATGTCGCTTAACATAAAAAAAATAGGCGTGCTTACATCCGGAGGTGACTCCCCGGGAATGAATGCCGCCATCAGGGCCGTTGTACGTACATGTGCTTTCCATAACATAGAATGTGCCGGTGTTTACAGGGGTTACCAGGGAATGATAGAAGGGGATTTTAAAGAAATGGGTCCCCGTGCAGTGAATAACATAATCAATAAAGGAGGTACTATATTAAAATCGGCAAGGTCTAAAGAGTTCATGACCGAAGAAGGCCGTAAAAAAGCGCATGCCAACCTCGTGAAACAGGGCATTGATGCACTTGTTGTAATAGGGGGGAACGGCAGCTTTACCGGAGCGCTGTTATTTAACAAGGAGTTCGGCTTTCCTGTAATTGGCATACCGGGCACTATTGACAATGACATTTTTGGCACCAGTTTTACGCTGGGCTATGATACGGCACTTAATACTGTGGTAGAGGTAATCGATAAAATCAGGGATACGGCAAGTTCGCACAACAGGCTTTTCTTTATAGAAGTAATGGGGCGCGATGCAGGCCATATCGCTTTGAATGCGGGCATAGGCGCAGGTGCGGAAGAAATATTAATACCGGAGGAAGACATGGGGCTTGACAGGCTGCTGGATTCACTCAGGAAAAGTAAGGCTTCGGGCAAATCATCAAGTATCGTTGTGATAGCCGAAGGTGATAAAATAGGCAAAAATGCCTTTGAGCTTAAGGACTATGTAGAGGAAAACATGCCCGAGTATGACGTTCGAGTATCTATATTAGGGCACATGCAGCGCGGCGGGTCGCCATCATGCTTTGACAGGGTACTGGCCAGCAGGCTCGGTGTAAAGGCTGTGGAAACCCTGCTTGAAGGAAACTCCAACTACATGGTAGGGCTTATTAGGGATGAGATCGTACTTACCCCGCTTGAAAATGCCGTGAAGGGCAAAACGCAGGTAGATAAAGAGCTCATACGTGTTTCAGATATCGTTTCTATCTAAATTCAAATAAACAAAATCCAAAAAACATCTATTTACAATGACAAAAGTTAAATTAGGAATAAACGGTTTTGGCCGTATCGGCCGTATCGTGTTCCGCGAAACCTTTAACAGGGATAATGTAGAAGTGGTAGCCATAAACGACCTGCTTGATGTAGATCACCTGGCATACCTTTTAAAATATGATTCAGTACACGGACGTTTTGCAGGCACAGTTGAAGTAAAAGACAACCAGCTTTATGTAAACGGTAAACATATCAGGGTAACTGCAGCCAAAGACCCTTCTACCCTTAAGTGGGATGAGGTGGGCGTAGACGTGGTTGCCGAGTGTACCGGTATCTTCACTACCCTTGAAACTGCTGAGGCGCACATCAAAGGCGGCGCTAAAAAAGTGGTTATCTCTGCACCATCGGCAGATGCGCCGATGTTTGTTATGGGCGTAAACCATGACAAAGCTACAGCAGCAGACAAGATCGTATCGAACGCTTCATGTACTACCAACTGCCTTGCACCGCTTGCTAAAGTGATCAACGACAACTTTGGTATCGTGGAAGGCCTTATGACAACGATCCACGCGACTACAGCTACCCAGCTTACAGTTGACGGACCGTCAAGAAAAGATTTCCGTGGCGGAAGGGCAGCATTGCTTAACATCATCCCGGCAAGTACAGGCGCTGCAAAAGCAGTAGGCAAAGTAATCCCGGAATTGAACGGCAAGCTTACAGGTATGTCGATGCGCGTTCCTACGGCAGACGTATCAGTGGTAGACCTTACTGTAAAAATAGCAAAAGAGACCAGCTATGACGAGATCATGGCAGTGCTTAAAAATGCGTCTGAAACAAGCCTTAAAGGTATCTTGGGCTTTACAGAAGATGACGTTGTATCTCAGGATTTCATCTCTGACTCAAGGACAAGCATTGTGGATGCCAAAGCAGGTATCGGGCTTAATTCAACGTTCTTCAAGATCGTTTCATGGTACGATAACGAATATGGCTATTCAAGCAAGCTAATCGACCTTTCGGTGCATATCGCATCTTTGTAATATTTTTTATTTGTCCCGGTTTTCTTTTTGAAAGCCGGGACTTATGTTTTTTATAAAGGGAGTTAACCTTATGATGACGGAAACATGACTGTAAGGTAATTTTCATCAAACACAAAACCGACTAACCCAAAAACTAACCCAAAATATTTATGAAATTACTTGTTGACAGTGGTGCCACAAAAGCCGACTGGATTGCACTGGATGAAAACGGCAACAGGCTTTTTACCACACAAACCCTGGGCCTGAGCCCTGAAGTCATCAATAAGGAAGAAGCCCTTGAAAGGCTTGAAGCCCGTTTTGATATTTATAATAACCGCAATGATGTAACGAGCCTTTATTTTTATGGCGCCGGCTGCGGTACCGACAGGATGAAGAATTTTATGACGGAGATTTTCGAGGAATTTTTCCCGCATGCCGAAGTAGTAAGCGTTAAGGAAGATACCTATGCCGCTGCTTATGCTACCAACCCTACCAACGAAAAAGCGATCATCTGCATT
The DNA here is from genome assembly GCF_003096035.1 of Flavobacterium album. NCBI lineage: Bacteria > Pseudomonadati > Bacteroidota > Flavobacteriia > Flavobacteriales > Flavobacteriaceae > Flavobacterium > Flavobacterium album. Next base: position 2,358,117 of record NZ_CP029186.1, read on the forward strand.
CTTGGCACAGGGTCTAACTGCAGCTATTTTGACGGAGAGAAACTACACCAGAAAGTGCAGTCGTTAGGCTATATCGCTATGGACGATTGCAGCGGGAACCGTTTTGGCCGTGACCTGGTGCGTGCCTACTACTTCAATAAGATGCCGGCACACCTTGCTAAAAAATTCGAAGAAGAATACGACCTTGATGCAGATACTATAAAACACAACCTTTACAAAGAGCCTAACCCTAATGCTTACCTGGCTACCTTTGCAAAGTTCCTGATACAAAACCGTGAGGAGCCGTTTATGAAAGCGCTTATCATTGATGCCATGCAGGTATTTGTAGACAACTATATCACACAATATGAGAATGCACACGAGGTGCCTGTACACTTTGTAGGCTCTATAGCATTTTACCTGAAAGCTGAACTGGCCGAGGTATTGGGTAAAAACAACCTCAAGTTAGGCAATGTATTAAGGAGGCCAATTGACGGGCTTATCGAGTACCATGAGCTTAACTAATAATGATTTTACCAATAAGACAAATGAGAAAGGCCCTGCATTAGCGGGGCCTTTTGATATTAAAAGCTTTGATGTTTTTAAAGTATCGCGGTCATTGATATCTCCACGTTCACGTTCTTTGGCAGTCGTGCCACCTGTACCGTTTCGCGTGCGGGTGCATTACTTTCGTCAAAATAGGCTCCGTAAATGTTGTTTATCTTTGAGAAGTCATCCATGTTCATGATGAATATGGTTGTTTTTACCACATTGCTGAAATCCATGCCGGCAGCTTCCAGCACGGCTTTCATATTTTCCATCACCTGTTTTGTCTCGGTTTCGATATCGCCGGTAATAAGTTCGCCTGTTTCCGGATGCAAAGCTATCTGCCCTGAAGTATAAAGGGTATTGCCTGCAAGCACCGCCTGGCTGTAAGGGCCAATAGGAGCAGGAGCTTTTTCTGTAAAGATTATTTTTTTCATTTTTATGATGTTGTAGAATTACCTTATAACCCTGTCCGGAACCTGGCGTTTATCCCACTTGATGTCACTCAGTACAGACGATTTTATGCCGATAAAGAAGCCCCATGAGGTATTCTGGCCAATAGGGATCCAGTTGAAATCCATCCTCCAGCTCAAGAGGTCGCGCTCAAAGCGGAGCTGTGTGAAGGTAACGCCTTTTTGTACAAAGTCATACCCGGATGAGAAGCCCATTTTCCATCGTGGCGTAATATCAAGGTTGCCCGAAAGCATTATCGAGTTGCCTATGATCTTCCGTTCCCGTGCATTGTTGGAGTAGGTGAGGGAATAGGCGAATTTCAGGTCCCACGGGAGTACTGCATTGTAAAAGCCGCCTTCGGATTTATCTTTCTTTGTCTCGTCTTCTTCCTTGAACATGCTCTTGCGGTTATCGCTCATGTCGGTTGCGCGTCCAAAGAGGTCGTCTTCGCGGCCACCGTTACGTGCGGTCTGGCTGTCTTCGTCCTCGCCATCACCCGATTTGCCGTCCTGGCTTGTTATGGAGTAGTTAAGCGTGATATTGGCGCTTGTCATCCTGAAAAGGCTTCCGCCATTGTCAATATTATAGGTATTAATGCGCCTTCCGGCATTGTTTATGGCGTATGGGTCGAGCGTAGTACCAAAGTTGATGTTCATCTTTTCCTTGAACAGGTTGGTTCCTGCAGAAACCCGCAGCGGCTGCCAGGCCAGTGAGTCGGCGGCCATATCATAGCTGGTAGTAAAGTTAAGGTTGTTAAGCAGCATTACCTTTTTAGGCTCACCCTTGTTGTCCTTTTCATCGTCATTACGTACCTTGGCTTCAAAGGTGTTGTTTACCGCTATACCTACGTTGCTGGCATATCGTTGGCCCGGAGCCCCGAAAAGGCCGCCGTCAAAGCGGCTGTACTGCTTCAGTGTACCTGCCGCGTCATATTGGTAATAGTCATAATACTGGTCAAAGCTTGGCGTGTAGCTGTAGGATACCGATGGGCGCATCACGTGGCGGATGGCCTGTATTTTGCTTTTTTCTCCAAAGGGGAATGTACCATATATTGTAGTACCGATGCTCGATGAGAAATTGTAAGTGCGGTACGAGTCGAACCCTTTAATATCCCTTGTCAGCGCTTTTGCGCTATCGGCATTGAACTGCCTTTTTACCGTATTCATAACCCAGGTTTCCTGGTAATTGGTACTTGCCGTAACGCTGAAATATTTGAACACTTTAAAGTTAGTGCTCAAGGGTATAGTATGCTGCAGCCCGGACTTGGCATCGCGGAACATCTCCGGCTTGAAGAAAAGTGAATCGTAGGTGGCTATCCTGTTCTCGCCGCGAAGGTTATACTGCAGGTTGATGTTCTTTATAAGGCCCTTTTTCGGCGCATCTCCCGGAGCAAAAGGGAATATCCTGTCAACGCTGGCCTGTAGTGTAGGCAGCGTCATATTGATGGCCTTGGTGTTCGTGTTCTGGTTATGCGTTGCGCTCAGGGAAAAGTTCACCTGCGGCACCGTCTGGAAAGTCTTGGAATACGATACCGACGACTGCATGGTGTTGTTAAGGCTCGCTCCAATGTTGTTCATATTGACCGATTGCCTGAAATACTGGCTCGAACCGAGGTTCACACTGGCCGAGAAACGCGAGTTCGGGTTTGCCTTGCTGTCCTGGCTGTGCGACCATTGGATGTTGTATTGTTTGGACCGGGCATAATCAGGGAAGCCCCTTTCGCTCTGGATATTATTATCAAAACGCAGGTTCAGGTTACCGTTAAACTTATAGCGCTGGGCATAGCTTGACTGGAAACGCATGCTGTAGCTCCCGTTGGTATAATAATCCCCAACTACGGTGAGGTCGTAATAATCGCTGAGTGCAAAATAATAGCCCCCATTTTGAAGAAAGTACCCGCGCTGGTTGTTATTACCATAAGTTGGCATGATAAATCCCGATTCTGCTTTAGTAGTCATTGGAAAGAAGGCAAAAGGCAGCATTAGCGGCGTAGGCACATCGGCAATCACAAGGTTGGTAGGCCCTACAACCACTTTTTTACCGGGAACAAACTTGATCTTTGGGGAATAAAAGTAGTATTCCGGGTTGTTGATATCTTTGGCTGTGGTAAAGCGCGCCCCCTTTATGAAGTAAACAGAATCATTCTCTTTTTTTGTCAGCTCGCCTTTTACGCGGAACTCGCCCTGGTCGGAGCGGGAGTTCCATACGCGGGCTTTTTTGGTTACGGTATTAAAGTGTATCGAGTCGGCTTCCACCACGTTATTGCCCTGCTTAAAATAAGGGTATTGCGTGTAGTTGCCCAATGAGTCTTTCAGCCTTCCGGCAAAGACTTCATCTTTATCATATTTCATAATAATCTGCCCCGATTTGAGTTGTATATCTGTATAGTTCAACTCGGCTTCATCGTGCAGGATAAGCAGCTTATTTTTCTGGTCGAGTTTCTCGTAACCCTTAGCCGTACGCTTTACAACAGCATCAAGGCCGTTCTTTTTCTTCTTGACGGAGTCGTTTTTAGTAAGGGCAACAGGATTAATTACCAGACTGTCGCCGGGTTTTTCGGCAGCGGTTGTAGAGGCCGGCTTTACCGGAACTTCCTGGGCCGAAGCCCCGAATATCCCGATTGTTAGGAAAATTGCTGATAAAACGATATGGAATAAGTTCGTACGCAACGTTGTTAATGCTATTTTTGTAAAAATGCGGCCTGTTTTTTGAAGTGTCAAACTTACAATAATTTTGTCAATTAACCATTAAATGTAATTATAACGCAAGCAGGGCATTATGAATACCGCTATGACAACAAATAACAGATTAAAACTGGCTTTCCTTGTATTTATTGCATGCATGGGAACGGTTTTCGCGCAGGGCAACTCAAAGTTCACGGTAGTGCTGGATGCAGGGCATGGCTCCCAGGACACCGGTGCGTCCTACCATGGCTTTAAAGAAAAGGATGTTACGCTCAGCGTTGTGCTCAAGACGGGAAAACTGCTGGAAAAAGAAGGAGTAAAGGTGATCTATACCCGTAAAACAGATGTGTTCATAGAGCTTGACGAGCGCTGCAATATAGCCAACAAGGCTGAAGCCGACCTTTTTGTGTCCATCCATTGCAACAGCGAGACAAAAAAAACTGCCTCTGGTGCGGAGACCTATGTTATGGGTACTGCCAAAAATGCCTCACACCTCGAAGTGGCAAAAAAAGAGAACTCAGTTATCAATTTTGAATCCGATAAAACACGATATGAAGGCTTTGACCCTAATAAGCCGGAAACGATCATTGGCCTCACGCTGTTAAACGAGCAGTCGGCATTCCAGAGCATCGACCTTGCCATAAAGATCCAGGACGGATTCAGGAAGAGCCTCAGGAGGAAAGACAGGGGCGTAAAGCAGGCCCCGTTTTGGGTACTGCACAGGACAGCCATGCCAAGCATACTTATAGAGTTGGGCTTTATTTCGTATAAGCCCGAGGGCGAATACCTCACGTCGGATGCGGGGCAGGACGAAATAGCCGAAGCCATCACGAAATCTATTATGGATTATAAAAAGGAATATTTTATTGCAGGTGATGTAAGCTATACCGAAACCCGTAATGACGATACCCCAAAATCGGCTCCCAAAGCAGTTTCGGTCCCAAAATCAGTAGAAGCTCCCAAAATGATTTCAGCCCCAAAAAAGGGAGAGAGCTTTAAAATACAGATCGCCACAGGGGGTAAGGATCTCGCATTGAAGCCTTCTAATTTTAAAGGCCTTAAAAATGTAACCAAAGACAAAAGCGCATCAACGATACGGTATTTTTACGGGGAGACCACAGACCGGGAAAAAGCTGGTAAACTTTTAGCGGAAGCAAAAGCAAAAGGATATAAGGATGCTTTTATTGTGGCTTTTTAAAGCTAAAATATTGGCAGCAATTACAGAGGGGCTTATTCGCTGTCTTTCAGAAGTTGCCTTCAAAATAAGGTGTAATGGCTATTACTCATACGAAATTTACTTATAAAACAGTCTTAAATTAGTTTGCGACAAATTTGATTAATACTATTTTTGTAAAAAAATAGCTTAATTTTAAAGGAGATCAACGTTTTTATCAAAAATCGGCTATTAATGTATAACACGATCAGGAAAATGGATATTGCAATGACAGGGAACAGGAGACTAAAACTGACTTTTTTTACATTTATTTTATGCTGGGGCGCTGCTTTTGCGCAGGGCAACTCAAAATTCAGGGTTGTGCTGGACCCGGGACACGGCGCAAAGGACTACGGCGCTGTTTACCACGGTTTCATCGAAAAGAACATCGCGCTTAATGTTGCCCTTAAAGTAGGTAAAATTTTGGAAAAAGATCCCGGCGTCCAGGTGATCTATACGCGTAAGACCGATGTTTTCATTGAGTTGGGCGAACGCTGCAATATTGCCAACAGGGCAGATGCCAATGTGTTCGTTTCGATACACTGCAATGGCGAAAGCAAGAAAACGGCTTATGGCACCGAGGCTTTTGTCATCGGTACGACTAAGAACGCATCCAACCTTGAAGTGGCTAAAAAGGAGAATGCCGTTATCAGCCTTGAGGACGATTACAAGGTGAAATATGCCGGCTACGACCCGAACAGGCCTGAAAGCATGATCGGGCTTATGCTCCAGCAGGAAGAATACATCAACCAGAGTATCGACCTTGCCAGTAAGGTGGAGGAGAATTTTACTGATGACCTTAAAAGAAAAAAGAGGGGAGTAAAGCAGGCTCCGTTTCTCGTTTTGCATAAAACAGCCATGCCCAGCATACTTATAGAGCTTGGCTTCCTTTCCTACCAGCCGGAAGGTGAATACCTCAATTCTGAGGCGGGGCAGGATGAGCTTGCTGAGTCTATAGCAAAGGCGATACTTTCATACAAAAAAGAATATTTTATTCCGGGTACTGTCGATTATAAAGAGCCTGCCGTAGCTGACGAACCGAAAACCACACCTAAAACAGAGAAGCCTGTATCAAAACCTGCTGCCGAGAAACCTGTAGCTAAGCCTGTGGCAGACAATGCGACTGCATCTTCAACAAAAGGGCAAAGCTTCAGGGTGCAGATCGCTGCCAGCGGCAATGACCTTGAGACCGTGCCTTCAAACTTCAAGGGGCTGGGGAACATTACAAAAGAAAAGAGCGCCTCAGTCATAAAATATTTTTATGGTGAAACTACCGATCGCGAGCAAGCCAAAACGCTGTTGGCAGAAGCTAAAGCGAAAGGGTATACGTCAGCATTCATAGCTACATTTAAAGACGGTAAAAAAGTCAATTAGATGCCACATACAAAGCGATAAAGGGTTGTAGGATAGATTCCTGCAGCCCTTTATTGTTAGTAGTGGTTTTTATTCCGAAGCCTCCATCGCGTTCGCCATTTTGCTTTTCATGTCTTCAAAATCATCGTTAAAGAATGTCGAGGCATCTTCTATCTGTGCCTTTTGGGCCCCGGTAACAAATTTTTCGAAGTCACGTTTTATATCTGGGTTATTCAATGCTTCATAGTCAAAAACATTGCTGGCATACATGTATTCGAAATGCATGTCAACTTCCTCATAGCTGGCGCAGGATGAGCTCCACTTGGTGTTTTCGCGCGTGAAGAGGACTTTATATTGTTTTATTTTTGGGATGTACATTATCTCGCTTCCAATTTTCAGCACTTCCACGCACACGCCAACAGTGATGGTTTTATAGCTGTCCTTGTTGGCTTCAATCCCGGCCCTAAGAGCGCCGCCCTGTTTTTCAAGGAAAGATTTAAAGGATTGCAGCGCCTGGCCTTCGCCTGTAGCTATGTCCAGCACAAGGTTAATGAAGTCCCCGGCAATCTCTACACCCCTTGTCCTGCGTGAGTAGGTTTGTGTATCAATTTTAGACGGCCCCATCAGCGGAAGCTTGGACAAGGCCATTTCCCAAAGGTCGGCATCAGTCTTATACTGTGCTCCTTTTGCCGCAGCATACCTGTTGATGTAAGCCGTTACTACTGATGTTAATGAGATCAGCAATGATTTCAGTTCAGCCAGTTTCGCTGTAACGATAGGGTCCTGCAACAGCTCTACTCCACAGATGAACTGTATGAGGCCGTCTTTATCGGCGTACGGGTCGTCGCCTTCAGCAATTGCCATATTGGCAAATGCCGGCTCATTAAAAAATGCGTTTGCTTCTTCAAGCTGGTTTTGAAAGCTTTGGCTGCTTAAAACGATCACTGGTTTTTGTTTTAAATTTTTCATGGTTAAATATGATTTGGTTTTCCTACTCATAAGGCTTTTCGGATTGCGCCCCGTTTTTATAGTGTGACTGGACTCCACTTTATGCCGGGATATTCATATTTCGGCTTCAGGTCAAAGTTATTGATAGTCAGGTAATTGTAATATTCATATTATGCATTACCGCTTTTTATCTATGCTTTGTCTATAGTTTCCAACGCCAAAAACATAAAATTCGACGTGAAGTAAACGACTTGCGGAACCGTTATCGCCAACCGGGATACCGTATTATTCAATACATTACTATTTGCGCATACCCGGTATGCGTTTTTAGCCAAAAACCTTGAACTATTAGGAAAACAAGACCGTTAAATTTTTGTAATTTCTTTTATAAGGCTTTTACCATAATATTCACATTGTAATATTTATATTTGCCCTACATTTGTTAAAAAATAATCTATTTTGAAAGTAACAAGAGAAGCAAAAACGGCAATTTTAGTAATAGGCGCAATACTATTATTTATATGGGGATACAGCTTTTTAAAGGGCAGGGACCTTTTTAATTCCTACAAAACCTATTATGTAATTTATAAAGATGTTGAAGGCCTTTCGCCTTCGGCACCAATTACGCTCAACGGCCTTGTGGTAGGCAAAGTAACCGGTATTACATTCACCGACAATGAAACCGGCCTGCTGAAAGTAGAAATGCAGGTAAAAACGGATTTCCCTATATCTAAGACCAGCTACGCAACACTATATGAGCCCGGTTTTATAGGAGGCAAGCAGATTGCGATTATACCCGACCTTAAAAACCAGACCCCAGCCGAGGATGGCGACCAGCTGAAAGCAGGCCTTAAGCCGGGAATGCTTTCTGTAGTAGGGGAAAAGCTATCGCCGCTGCAGACAAAAGTAGAAGCGACCGTAGTTTCTGCTGACAGCCTTCTGCACAACCTTAACAACGTTGTGGATAAGCAGACGCAGGAAAACCTTCGTCGTACTATTGCCGAAATGAGCGCTACCATGCAGGAATTCAACAAGGCAGCGAAATCACTTAATGGTGTAATTTCAGGAAATAAAGCAAATATTGATGCCACAATGGCAAATCTTAATAAGACTTCTGCTAACTTTGCTGAAATATCAGACTCGGTTAATCCGGAGCAGCTTTCGTTAGCTATAAGCAGCCTGGAGCATTCTATGGCAGAAGTAGATAAGATGATGGCCGATGTGCAGGCAGGCAAGGGTTCGCTGGGCAAGCTGCTGAAAGACGAGGTTATGTATAACAACCTCGCCGATGCATCGAACGAGTTGAAATTGCTGCTTGCAGATTTGAAAAATAACCCTAAGCGCTACGTTCATTTCTCAGTATTCGGGAAAAAAGGTACTCCCTATGAAGAGACCCCAAAGAAGTAGCGTGAGGGACAGAGACCGACAGATCACCTTGTTATTATGGCTTATATAGACAATATTCTTTTTGTTATAGTCCTTGCATTAGGATTTGGGTACTTTGCCCTGAATGTAAAAAAACTGGTACGCAACATTAAGCTTGGGCGGGACATCGACAGGCGTGACAACCCCGGCGCACGCTGGAGCAATATGGCTATGATCGCCCTGGGCCAGTCGAAAATGGTGAAGCGCCCGGTTGCGGGTATACTTCACATTATCGTCTATGTAGGCTTTGTTATCATCAACATCGAATTGCTGGAGATCATCATCGACGGTATATTCGGTACCCACCGCCTTTTTTCATTCATGGGTGGCTTTTACAGCTTCCTCATCGGCTTTTTCGAAGTGCTCGCTTTTGGCGTGATATTTTCGGTTACCGTTTTTTGGCTGCGCCGGAATGTGGTGAAGCTGAAACGTTTTATCCACAGTGACCTGAAAGGCTGGCCGAAAAGCGATGCTAATATTATTCTCTATTTTGAGACCGTATTGATGCTGCTGTTCCTTACCATGAACGGTGCTGATGGCTACCTTCAATCTATTAATGCAGAACATTACACCCACGCAGGGGCTTTCCCGATTTCCGGCTTTATAGCACAGCTTTTTGAAGGAATGGATGCCGGCACTGTAATGATCATTGAAAGGGCGGCTTGGTGGATGCACATTATAGGTATCCTTGCCTTTATGAATTACCTTTATTTCTCGAAGCACTTACACATACTGCTGGCATTCCCGAATACGTATTTTGCCAACCTGAAACCGAAGGGCCAGTTTGAGAATCTGGAGTCGGTGACGAACGAAGTGAAGCTGATGATGGACCCGAATGCCGACCCGTTTGCCGCAGCGCCTCCTGCAGCAGAAGGTGAAGTGCCTGCAAAATTTGGCGCTAGCGATGTACAGGACCTGAACTGGGTGCAGCTGATGAATGCATACACCTGTACCGAATGCGGAAGGTGTACATCGGTATGCCCGGCCAACCAGACCGGCAAAAAGCTTTCGCCAAGGAAGATAATGATGGATACCCGCGACAGGCTTGAAGAAGTTGGCCGTAACATCGATAAGAACAAAGGCACATTTGTAGACGACGGCAAAATGCTGCTTAACGATTATATCACACCCGAAGAGCTATGGGCCTGCACCACCTGCAACGGTTGTGTGGAAGCCTGCCCTGTGAACATCGACCCGCTTTCTATTATTATGGATATGCGCAGGTACCTTGTTATGGAGCAGAGCGCGGCGCCTAAAGAGTTAAACGGCATGATGACCAATATAGAGAACAATGGTGCGCCATGGCAGTACAGCCAGATGGACAGGTTAAACTGGAAAGACGAAGCATAATGAACACGGAAGATATAGACAAGAATTTACAGCCGATAACAGAGAACGGCGAGCACTTGAGCCCGATACTTCCGCTGGGCATAAAGAACTACCTGATTGATATAGACGGTACTATTTGCGACGATATACCGAATGAGGAACCCGAAAGGATGGTTACCGCAGCCGTGTATCCTGATGCGCTCGAAACGCTAAACAGGTGGTATGACGAAGGGCACGTGATCTATTTCTTTACGTCGCGTACCGAAGCCCACAGGGAAATTACCGAAACATGGCTGAAGAAATTCGGCTTTAAATACCACGGCATGCTTATGGGCAAGCCCCGTGGGGGAAACTACCACTGGATAGACAACCACCTTGTAAAGGCAACGCGATACAGGGGGAAATTTACCGACCTGGTTGAGAAAGAAGTGACCATCCAGGTTTTTGATGATGGCAAACACGATGAAGATTAAGTTATGGAAAATATTATAGTTCCTACAATGGCCGAAATGATGGCTACAGGGCAGCAGCCGGAAGTATTGTTCTGGGTGGGCTGTTCGGGTAGCTTTGACGACAGGGCCAAAAAGATAACCAAGGCGTTTGTGCGGATACTAAACCGTGCCAATGTGCCGTTCGCTGTATTAGGAACGGAAGAAAGCTGTACGGGCGACCCTGCAAAAAGGGCAGGCAACGAGTTCCTGTTCCAGATGCAGGCTATGGCAAACATTGAGGTGCTCAACGCTTATGATGTAAAGAAGATTGTTACGGCATGCCCGCACTGCTTCAACACGATAAAGAACGAATACCCGGGCCTTGGCGGAAAGTATGAAGTGGTACACCACACCCAGTTCCTGAAATCGCTGCTTGAAGAAGGCAGGCTTACCATAGAAGGCGGGCAGTTTAAAGGCAAGAAAATAACCTTTCACGACCCGTGCTACTTAGGAAGGGCAAACAATATCTATGAAGCGCCACGCGACCTTATAGAGAAGCTGGACGCTGAATTGGTAGAGATGAAACGCTCCCGTGCCAACGGCTTTTGCTGTGGTGCAGGCGGCGCACAGATGTTCAAGGAACCCGAGCCGGGCAACAAGGACGTGAACGTGGAAAGGACCGAAGATGCCTTGGAAACACAGCCTGAGATAATCGCGGCCGGATGCCCGTTCTGTAACACTATGCTTACGGATGGCGTTAAGGCTAAGAACAGGGAACACGATGTTAAAGTAATGGATGTGGCGGAACTTATCGCCAATGCAAAGGATTTATAAGAAAAAAGAATTATGTACGTTCCTTTTGATACACTGCCTGAAGAATCCAGGATATGGATTTACCAGTCGAACAGGAAATTTTCTGATGAGGAAGTTACCGAAATAGAATCGTCGCTACAGAATTTCCTTGAGAACTGGGCGGCACACGGCGCGGGGCTTGAGGCTTCGTACCAGATAAAATACAACAGGTTTATTATTATTGCCATAAACCAGGAGGTACAGGCTGCAACGGGATGCTCTATAGATGCATCGGTACAGTTCATACAGTCGCTGGAGCAGAAATACAATGTAGACCTGCTCGACAAGATGAATGTTACCTTTAAGAACGGCGAGCATATTGCCTATAAGCCGCTTATCGATTTTAAGAAAATGGCTAAAGAGAAATCGGTTTCGGCCAATACTATAGTTTTTAACAACCTGGTAAACACCGTGGGAGAATGGGAAGAATACTGGGAAGTACCCGCAGGGGAAAGTTGGCACAGCCGGTTTTTTTGACAGCTTTTTACACCGGGAAAAATAAGGGAATCATCATTGCATAAAAAGGTAATGGTGATTTTATCATTTAAAAAAATACAACAGTTTTGAAGAGATTTTTGATTGTCGTTTTTCTGTTAGCCATTGGTACAGCATCGGCGCAGAAGGCATTGGGTTTTGATGATTACGCCTCGGCAGGCGAAAGGAAATGGGTAGACAGCATATACAACAGCATGTCGTTTGACGAAAGGGTAGGGCAGCTGTTTATGGTTGCAGCCTATTCTAACAAAGATTCCACGCATGTAAAAGGGATAGATAAGCTGGTGAGGGATTATAAGGTTGGCGGGCTCATTTTCTTCCAGGGTGGTCCTGTGAGGCAGGCAAAGCTTACCAATCGTTACCAGGCAGAATCGAAAGTGCCGATGCTCATTGGCATAGATGCTGAATGGGGCCTTAGCATGAGGCTCGATTCTACCTACCGTTATCCGTGGAATATGACGCTGGGAGCCGTTCAGGACATGAAGCTCATCGAAAAGCAGGGCAAACAGATGGCGATACAGGCAAAGCGTATGGGTATACATTTCAATTTTGCGCCGGTGCTCGATATCAATACGAACCCGTCAAACCCTATCATTGGCAACCGATCTTTTGGCGAGGATAAACTTAACGTGACCGACAGGGCCCTTGCCCTTATGAAAGGCATCCAGAGCGAGGGTGTTTTTGCAACAGGCAAGCACTTCCCGGGACATGGCGATACCGGCACCGATTCCCATACTACATTGCCGTACCTTCCTTTTTCTAAAGAGAGGCTGGAAGATGTAGAGTTCTATCCTTATAAGAAACTGTTTAAAGAAGGGTTGTCAAGCATTATGGTAGCGCACCTTAACGTGCCCAGCATAGAGCCTACGCCAAATTATCCTACATCGCTTTCATATAATTTGATAACCAATATAGTGCAAAAGGAAATGGGCTTCAAAGGCCTGATATTTACAGATGCGCTCAATATGAAAGGAGCAAGCAGCTTTATGGCGCCCGGCGATATTGACCTTGAGGCCTTCCTTGCAGGGAATGACGTGCTGTTGTTTGCCGAAAATGTTCCTGTAGCCATAGAGAAATTCCGCCAGGCTTATATGGACAGCGTATTGTCGGAAGAAAGGCTGCAGCATTCGGTAAAGAAGATATTGGCATATAAATACAGGGGCGGGCTCAATAACTACACGCCTATCGACATAAATAACCTGTACAGCGACCTGAACGGGCATGAGTACGATGACCTGAATTACCAGCTGTATGAGAATGCGGTAACGGTATTGAAGAACGACCAGGAGGCTGTTCCGGTTATGGAACTGGAAACCGAAAAGATAGCCTACGTAAAAATGGGCGATGACGATGGCTCTGTTTACCTGAGTACCCTGCACAAATATGCCGATGTGACTGAAGTAAAAGAAGACAGCCTGCAGGTACTCAAGACGCGCCTTAAAGATTACAGCACCGTTATAATAGGCTATCATAAAGCTGACGGCGCCTGGAAAAAGCACGATTTTTCGGCCAAAGAACTGGTGTGGCTGGATACTATAGCTAAAAACAGCAAGGTGATATTGACGGTTTTTGCAAAGCCATACACCTTGAATGCTATTAAGAACTTTGCCAATATTGAAAGTGTTGTGCTGGCCTACCAAAACAATACCATTTCGCAGACGGTGGCTGCCGAGATCGTATTCGGTGCGTTGGGTGCCAAAGGAAAACTGCCCGTATCTATTGGCACAAATTATAAGGTTAATCACGGAGTATATACAAAAGCGACCAACCGGCTTGGCTTTACCACTCCTGAAAATGCAGGTATGAATTCGGTCGTGCTTCGAAAGATCGACCTGTTGGCAAAAAAAGCGATAGACGAGAAAATGACCCCGGGATTGCAGGTGCTCGTAGCGCGTAATGGCAAGGTGGTGTACCAGAAGTCTTTTGGTTACCATACCTACGAGAACGATGTGAAGGTACGAGATACCGATATTTATGATGTTGCTTCGCTTACCAAAGTACTATCGACACTGCCTAATATCATGCAGCTATACGATAAGGGAGAATTGAAATTGGATGATAAGCTTGGCGATATGCTCCCGGTATTCGCCAAAACAGATAAAAAGAAGATCATACTGAAAGACATGTTGCTGCACCAGGCTAAGTTCCAGCCGTGGATACCGTTCTATCAGGCAACGCTGGACAGCGAAAAGCACCCGGATTCGTTATATTACCGCAGGAGTTACAGTGAAGAATTCCCACACCAGGTAGCCGAAAACCTCTACCTGAGGAAAGATTATCCCGATACGATCATAGCGCGTATAGCAGATAGCAAGCTGCTGAAAAAGAAAGAATACAAGTACAGCGACTTCTCGTTCATACTGCTGAAAGAATATATAGAAAGGCACACCGGAAAGAAGATCGACGTGCTGAGCGACCAGCAATTCTATAAGCCGTTGGGCGCCGCATCTACTACTTATAACCCGTTGCGCAAGTTCGACATGGCCATCATACCGCCTACGGAGATAGACAAATACTTCCGCTACCAGGTAATACAGGGATATGTGCACGATATGGCTGCCGCGATGGAAGACGGTGTTGCAGGGCATGCGGGGCTTTTCTCCAATGCGATGGACGTAGCCAAAATCATGCAGATGTATCTGCAGGAAGGAAATTATGGCGGCAGGCAATATTTCTCACCGAAAACGTTCGATACCTTTAATACCTGCTATGCCTGTAAAGAGGGCAACAGGAGGGGGCTTGGCTTCGATAAGCCGCAAATAGGCAATAATCCTGGTCCTACTTGTGGTTGCGTATCAAAGTCAAGCTTTGGGCACACTGGCTTCACGGGTACCATGACCTGGGCCGATCCCGAAACAGGTATCGTTTATGTGTTCTTATCGAACAGGACGTATCCCGAAGCGGGGGAGAACCGCCTTTCGAAAGAGAATATCAGGGAGGATATACAGAAAGTGATAGAGGAGGCGATTATAGAATAATTTCAGATTTTAGATTTCAGAATTCAGATTGAGTTTCACTCGAAGACCGTAAATATCGTCGGGAACTTCCCCTCCTGTGGAGGGGTGGCTGAAAGCCGGGGTGGTTTTTCTCTTTAAAATTTATAACCACCCCACCCTACGGGCACCCCTCCAAAGGAGGGGAGCTTCACTCAGCTCAATAGAAAAATAGCCAATAAAAATAAAAATATGCAATCTCCAGCAGCCACACCCGATGAATATATTGCCTCGCTTCCTGAAGACAGGAAAGCGGCTATGGAAAAGTTAAGGGGTACCATTAACAAAAACCTACCGAAAGGATTTAAGGAAGGCATAGGATATGGCATGCTATGCTGGTCGGTGCCGCATTCTGCTTATCCTGCCGGTTATCATTGCGACCCAAAAGTTCCGTTGCCATTCCTTAGTGTCGCTTCGCAAAAGAACTTTATTGCGGTGTACCACATGGGTGTGTATGCCGATAAAAATCTCCACGATTGGTTTGTGACAGAGTACCCGAACCATGTAAAGACAAAGCTGGATATGGGCAAAAGCTGTATCCGTTTCAAAAAGCCGGAGATAATTCCTTTTGCGCTTATCGGCGAACTGGTTTCTAAAATTACAATGCAGGAGTGGATAGATCTGTATGAAAAGAATTTGAAAGGATAGTTTACCTTTCAGCTCCGCTATGTCATTCTGAACGCAGCTTGCGGAGTGAAGAATCTCAATTATTGGAGTAGAGATTCTTCCTTCGTCAGAATGACAAACAACATAAACACAAAACCACCATTCCCTTTAACCCTGACCGCAGCGGCATCCTCCCGCCGCGCAGCAGAGGGAGATAGAGCGGAGGGCAGGACCGCCCTTTCCAAAAATGCGTTTAGACGGCTGTTTCCCATACTTTTAAAATGTCATAATAATTATTACTTTAATTCGTATTAAAGCGGGGTTTCGCCTACTTTTTTTATTTAAATTCGTTACTTTATTTTTCGAATTATATGAAAATCGCAATAGTATGTTATCCAACCTTTGGCGGGAGCGGCGTTGTAGCGACCGAGCTTGGGCTGGAACTGGCCCGCAGGGGCCACGAGATACACTTTATCACCTATAGCCAGCCGGTGCGCCTGGCGTTACTGAACCCTAACATCCATTACCACGAGGTACATGTACCGGAATACCCGCTGTTCCATTACCAGCCATACGAGCTGGCGCTCTCGAGCAAGCTGGTGGATATGGTGAAGCTCCATAAAATAGAGCTGCTGCATGTACATTATGCCATTCCGCATGCCTATGCCGGGTATATGGCCAAAAAGATGCTCAAGGAGCAGGGCATCAGGATACCGATGGTAACCACGCTGCACGGTACCGATATTACACTGGTGGGCAATCACCCGTTCTATAAGCCGGCGGTGAGTTTCAGCATCAACCATTCTGATATCGTGACATCAGTGTCGCAGGACCTGAAAGAGGAGACCTACAGGCTCTTCGACATAAAGCGGGAAATCTATGTGATCCCGAACTTTATCGAAATCGATAAGAATAAAATGGATGTGAAATCCGACTGCCACCGCTCAATGATGGCTACGGAGACACAAAAGATCGTGACGCACATCAGTAACTTCCGCAAGGTGAAGCGCATCCCGGATATCGTAAAGATATTCTTTGAAATACAAAAAGAGATCCCTGCCAAGCTCATGATGGTGGGCGACGGGCCTGAACGTGCCGGTGCCGAAAAACTGTGTGAAGATCTTGGAATCAGCGATAAGGTGATCTTTTTTGGCAACAGTAACGAGATCAATAAGATATTGTGCTTTAGCGACCTGTTCCTGCTCCCTTCGGAAACGGAAAGTTTTGGACTTGCGGCACTAGAAGCTATGGCAAGCGGGGTACCGGTGATATCGACCAATACAGGAGGCCTCCCGGAAGTGAACCGCAACGGCTACTCGGGTTACCTGAGCAATGTTGGCGACATACAGGATATGGCAGCAAAAGCCATTTCGATATTATCGGATGATGAAAAGCTGTTGGAATTTAAGGAAAACGCGCTTCAGCTGGCACAGGAATTCGACATCCAGAACATTTTGCCGATGTATGAAAAGGTGTACGAAAAAGCGCTGAAAATGAATTCAAAATAAGTTTTTAGGCTTGCCGGCTGCGGAAAGTCCCGGCTTCGCAAAGTCTCTGACTTTGTGGAAGCGTTGGCATATCTCTGATATGCAAATGAAAGGTCGGAGACCTTTAAACACCTCCGCAAAGTCAGAGACTTTGCGGAGCGTGCGATTATCTATTTAGTCAGAATTTTTTTGGTATTGTATTTGTATAACGGTACAGGTAACCATTAAAAAATAACACTTATGAAAAAATTACTTACGCTCGCTTTGTTGGCACTAATATTTACAAGCTGCAAGATAAACGTAGTGAACCACATTGCAGTTGCTGCCCCGATTACTTTTGAGATACTGAAACAAGAAGCCTATGGCGGCCGTGATAAAGAGTCGGCTGCAGTCATCACATCGCAAAGCCAGCTAACGGCACTGTATAAGGAACTCGGATGGAGTGACGTGCCATCAGTCGATTTTGAAAAGCAGAATGTGGTAGCCTTGTTTATGGGTCAGAAAAGTACAGGCGGCTACAGCATTAGCGTAAAAAGTATTACTATTAATGATGACACAGCCACGATAAAAGTTTTGGAAACCGTACCAAGCGGAATGGCAACTATGGCGATCACCAATCCGTACTGCATTGCACTGATCCCGAAAACGGAGAAGGTAATTGTAGAATAGATTATTATATTTTTGGACAGTCTGAATAAAACTATAGACCTCTTATCTTTTGGTAAGAGGTTTCATTTTTTAAGGGTTTTTGGGAGGATGATCTTTGTGGTATCCCACGCAATGGTTTCGGGGTCGTATTTTTTGCCTGACTTTTTATAGCTTAAAACTACTTGTTCTTCCTGGGTCATTTTGCGTATGGTATAAGCCCATCTGCTTTTCTTATCCCTATCAATACTATTTATTAAGGTTGACCATTCAGGTGAATAAAAAGTGTCACTAATAGAAGCCAATACAAAAGACCTTCCGCCGAATTGAGTTTTTACATTTTCCCGAAAAATGGCATTAAAATGATTTTTATTTATGTAATTTATTTGATCAGGTGTTATTCTTTTAAACTCAGGACGAAAATCAACAGTCGATGTTTTTCCGTATCCACAGCTAGCTCCATGAGGTATATTGAGCATGTAATAATACATTGATCCGTTTTCATCGATTAGAAAGTTTATGTGGGAATAGTAAAGTGGCTCCAACATCGGGATAGAGGGATCTGACTCAGAATTGGCTTTAATGCAATATTCCTGTAAATCTCTTGCTACGATGATGTCTTCTTTATTTTGACATGATACAATTGCAAATAGAAAAAGTATAATTAAGTGTCGCATAATCTATTTCCTTAAAACAAGCTCTACATACACAGGCAAATGGTCACTCGGGTACCGGCAGTCTTTGGAATCGCTCAGTATCGCGTACTTTTGAGTTTTCAGCCCTGTCTTCGGAATGAAAATATAGTCGATACGTTTTGTAACGGGCTTGTTGAATTCAAACCCATTAAATGTGCCTGTTGGCCCAAAAACGAATTCTGAAACCTCTCTTGTATCCAACAGCTCTTTTTTAATCACGGCAATTGGCTCGGCATCCGGCTCCAGGTTGAGGTCGCCCATAACGATGAACGGAAGGTTGTCTTTATTCAGTTCTTTTATCTTTTGCAGGATAAGCTTTGCGCTTTCTACCCGTGCTATATTCCCCATATGGTCGAAGTGCGTATTGAAAACCCACACCTTCTTTTTGGTGTCCTTGTTTTCAAAGAGCCCGTAGCTGCACACACGGTTGTAGGCCGCATCCCATCCTTTTGAAGGCACAGCAGGCGTTTCTGACAACCAGAAAGTAGATTGCTGTAGCACCTTAAACTTTTTGCTTTTATAAAAAATGGCTGAGTGTTCGCCTTTGCTTTTCCCGTCATCACGGCCTACGCCAATGAAATCATAAGCAACCATTGCACTGTCAAGGTAGTGCACCTGTTGTGGCAGCGCTTCCTGTACTCCAAGGAAGTCAGGCTCATAGAATTGTACTTGCTTTGCCAGCATTTCTTTGCGGTTATCCCAACGGTTTTCGCCATCGCTTGCTATGTCCAGGCGAATGTTGTAGGTCATTATTTTATAAGAGGTCTGGGCGTAAGATGCGGTTGAAAGCATGGTGAGTAGAAGTAAAAGTCGTTTCATAATCTATAATTTTTCAGAAGGCAGGTAGCCGTGGGCTATTAAGTCGTTGCGGTCGTTGATGTTGATAAGCTGCCCATCTTTTAGCAGCAGCTTCCTGTTGGTCACCGAAAGTACGTCATCATAATAATGATCTGTAATAATTATGCCTTTTTGTGTTTTTAGCTTTTTGAGGAAATCTTTTATAAGGTCTTTGTATAGCGGTTCTATCATGGAGAATGGCTCGTCCAGCATGAGGAACTGATGCGGCAGGTGGCCTATAAGCAGCAATTCAAAATACCGCAGTTCGCCCATTGAAAGCTTGCCCACGCGGGTATTGGCGATCTTGTCTATACGCGGCGAATAGAAAAGTTTATCCTGCTCGTCGCCGGAATAATAAAGCGGTATTATATCGCGTACCTTCATGGTGTTGGGTAAGAATGGCTCCTGCGGCAAATAGCCTATACAACCTTCAGGTATGATCTTATGTACTGGGATTACTTTCCCGTTAATAGATATTGCTGCCGTATTTGCCTTTTGAGTCCCGAAAATTATCTTTAAGAGCGTTGATTTTCAGCTGCCGTTCCGCCCAAAGATGCCAACGATCTCACCAAACCTGCATTTAAACGAAGCATTGTCCAGTATCTTTTTGGCGCCAAATGACAGTGATATTTTGCTTGCCCTTAATGTGTACATTACGAAAACAGTTTTATCAACAACAGGAGGATCAACCCCGGCAGGAGGTTAATACCAAACGTCATAAATGCCAGCCTCTGCCTTGTATAACCCAGATTATGATAGAAATAGTATTGTGCCTTATAAAAAACATTGAATGTAAATATGCCCACGGCGATTCCAATTGTACAAAAAATTATAGGAAACCATACCGCACTTAGCGAAAATAAGGCCACCAATAGGCTAAAGCAGCAATTGACAATGTTTACAGTAATGTAATAATTCCAGAAAGCCTTCATTCTTTAGGCTTAAATCGTCCTCTCCGCCGTATATTTTTCCTTCAGCCATCGTTCCTGGTAGATGCGGCGTGCAGCCCAGCCGGTATCTTTAATAAAATAATCGTTTACCGACGCTCCCACGGCTGCTCCTATAACGGGTACAGCCTGCAATGCTTTGCGTTTGGTAAGATTAACGCCCAATTGTTTAGTGAGGGCTTTGATAAGTATCTTGGCGGCTTCTTTGGTCACTTCGTTTTCAAGGGTCTTTCCGGCCACCTGCCTGTGTGGGTTTTTAGCAACCATATTTTGCAATGCCGTAAGCGCCTGCTCTTTTTCTTCGATCGAATTGGCACCCGCTACAGATAGTATCGAAAGCACGATCTGGTTTTCATCGTCATTATTATTCTGGAAGCCATAGCACAAAGCGATCTTGTTGATGGTACGCAAAGAAAGCGTAATGATGGCAGGAATATCCAGTGCCATGCCAGCGAGTCCCGCAGCACCGGTGGCAGCACCCTCGGTAGTAGCGATGCCTATAGCCCAGTTGTGAGCCTCATTGGCCAGCATATCCAGTTCCGGAAGCGACCTCGACCTTAGCTCGCCAATTTCTGTAATATTTGCTTCCCTCTTGAAAGCTTCCATATCGATAAGTGATTTTGATGCACCGTTGCAGCTTTCAATTGCACTTTGTATCGTATTTACCGGCAGGGCGTTATCAAACAGCCTTGAAAGCGGCTTAAAAAGCGAGCCCATGAATTCGCTTACCACTCCGGGCTTTTCATTTTTCCAGTTCTGTATCTCCTGCAGCTGCCTTTGCTCGTAACTGTCTTTTGTTTCAATTGTCATAGCGTAATTTTGGTTTGGTTGTTTATAGCATTTAAACAAATATAGCTAAAATACATTTTCTTTATAAAAACTGCTGAATTATAGCAAAATAAAAATGCCGCCCACCGGCGGCATTAATTTATCTATGGTATCGATGTCATCCCGTAAAACCGGAACTTCCCGTTGATCTTTATGAACCGGAAGCTGTGGCTCGTTCCGGGATGGCCTTTGGCAAACTCATCTTTTTTATACGTCTCGACCCAAACCTCATATATCTTCAGGTCTTTCGGGTAATCTTTCGGGACTACTTTCGGCTTAAAGTTCTCCACAATCACCGAGCTGAACGAATACCCTTTTTTCGCCATTGCCTTATAAACCGGGGACTCCGTGAACTTTTGAGAAATTACCGTAAAGTAAAATTCTGCGGGTACGAATACCGCTCCTTTTGCGGCCTCAACTGCACCTACACAATCCACACAGTCTACTTCTTTGCAGCTCAGGGCCAGAAATTTGGTTTTGTCGCCTTTTACAAGGGCATCTACAAGTGCTATAAAATTCTTGTCAAGCTCGTCCCATTCTTTCTGGGTTGTGGCTTTTACAGGTGCCGGGTTTTGTTGGGCTGTCGCTATCCCAAAGCTTAAAAGGCATAACAGTAGGGTGAACGTCTTCATTATTTTTTTTGGCATTTACTATATAACGTCAAAAGTAGGATTTATTTTGATAAGAAAAAATGCGCAGGGAATGTTCCTATTCTTTGGCGAGAAGTTTTCCTTTTGAATTAAAAAGAAATTGTTCTTCACCTTTACTGAACAGCATATTGCGTTTTTCAGTGTATGTAACGCTGTCATAATTAAAAGGAACCAGTACTTTGCCTTTGTAATCCAGGCAGCCCCACTTACCGTTAAGCCGGGCAATGATCGTTCTCTCCTCCACGCGTTCGTACGACTCATCGTATTTAATAGGGATAATGGTTTTGCCGGAAGCGTCAGCATAGCCAAACTTATTATTCAATGCCAACCGTATCAGGCCGTTTTGGATAGCGCTAGCTGCCTGGTATTGTATGGGAACGATAACCTTGCCATCCAGCGTTACAACGCCAAGTTTCCCGTCGTTATAAATCCCCACGAGGCCGTCTTCAAACCACCTAATGTCCTGATAAGGAAACTCGTATTCTTTTTTGGACTTCAGGTTAATCAGGGCTTGTTTGTTATCAACAGATACCTGTGCAAAGCCGTTAAACACTCTTATGACCCTTTGATGTTGGAACGAAAGCAGTTCCTTTCCGTTTTCGTCTATAATGCCGTATTTACCGCCGGGAATCTCCGCGATGATGTGATCGTCAAGTTTCTCAATCGTTTCATACGTCATTGGTACGGTAACCTTCCCATTCCGGTCCATCAGCCCATACTTGTTGTCAATTACCACAAGGAAATGTGTACTGCTGAAAGCTTCAATCCTGTCATAAATGAATTCGGATATTTCTTTCCCATCCATACCCACGAGGCCAAACAATCGTTTTCCCTGGGATATTTTTGATGCAAGGACTGCATAACCGTCAATGGAATTGTGAACCTCGTAGTATTTAAAATCGGTGAGCTGTTTACCGTTGTTATCCATCAGTGCCCAAAGCCTTTCGCTGTTCATCACATTATAGCCATCTTCGCGATGTTCTATTGCATCATACAGCAAGGGTGTCACTTCGTTATAAAGCGAATCGAGAAGCCCGAGCTTGTCGCCTTTGCTGTAAATATAGTGATAGTCGTCTGCCACCGGATAATACACGCGTTCAGTATTATCATATTCCATTTTGCGATGAACCGTACTATTTCGGTCAATGAAGGTATAAAGCCCGTCTTTATGAGTTAGGAACATACCATGGCCTTTATATTCCAGATTGTCATATTCAGGAGGCAGTATTATTTTGTAGTCATTGCTGTATACACCATGCTTGCCATTAAGCGTTACCATGTACATCGAGTCTATAAAGTCTAGCTTTTCAAACTTTGGTTCCATGAGTATTTTTCCCAGTGTGTCCATGAGGCCAGTTTTTGCGCCATCGTGTATGCGGTAAACAAAGTTAGGCAATTGTTTCCCACGCCCCATGAGGCCAAGGTATGGTACCGTGTAATCGGGCACAGGATTAAAGGAATGTGCCACTGTTTGTACTTTTCCGGGGGGTAGGAGTGACGTTTCATCAAAAGGATAAGGGCAATAGCGTTTCAGTATTTTTCCTGAAGTGTCGCGGATAAAGTAAATATTTGATACAGGCATCGTCTGCAATATCATTTCGGGCGGAAGGGCGCGCGGTGGCATTTGGGTAACCTGCATACGCGAATACCCCATCATATCCACCTTTACGATCTGGGTGCCATTATAGAAGTTGTAGTAAATTATGTTAGGCTTTATTTCTTTTTCTACAGAAAAAGGAAAACCATCCTGCCCGGCGCAAAGTAAAGGTATTGACAGCAACACAAGCAGAATGTATTTCATATAATAAGCATTAAAGATGTAATGGTATCAACCTTAGGCTAAACACTACTCAAAGTTTGTGCCATAGGCCAGTAACGCTTAAATACATAAAGCAAAACGCCGGTTAGTACCAGCGTTTTTTATTCTTTTTCGAAGCATCCGATTTTCTCGAATTGCTTTGGCTCTTATTCTTATTACGAAGATCGGGTTTCTTTTCTGCTGCCGGTTTTTCTGATTCTTCGCCTGATCCATAAGGATAAGGATGGCCTTCGATTACCTTGATCTTCATCCTTATTAGTTTTTCTATATCTTTCAGGTACGGCTGCTCGTCTTTCGCACAGAACGATATGGCAAGCCCTTCGTTTCCGGCACGCCCGGTACGCCCTATACGGTGTACATACGTTTCAGGAATATTCGGAAGGTCGAAATTTATCACGTAGGGCAGGCTCTCGATATCAATACCACGTGCTGCAATATCGGTGGCTACCAGTACGGAGACTTCTTTGTTCTTAAAGCCTTCCAGTACGCGCACCCTTGCATTCTGCGACTTATCACCGTGTATGGCCTCGGCGTTCACGCCGTTCTTTTTAAGGGCTTTTACCACATTATCGGCACCGTGCTTTGTCCGGGTAAAAACAAGCACGTTGGAAAGGTGCTCATTGCGTATAAGGTGGTACAACAGCTTGCGCTTATCGCCTTTATCAACAAAATATACCTGCTGTTTTACTTTCTCGGCAGTAGAGGATACGGGGGTTACCGAAACATATTTCGGTGTGGTAAGGAAGGTATCGGCAAGTTCGCGTATCGCTATCGGCATGGTAGCCGAGAACAAAAGCGTTTGCCTGTTTGTTGGCGTAAGCTTGATAATTTTTTTCACATCATTGATGAAGCCCATGTCCAGCATCTGGTCGGCTTCATCGAGCACCAGTGTGTGCAGGTGGTCAAGGTTGATGAATCCCTGCTTGTGCAGGTCGAGCAATCTTCCGGGCGTAGCGATAAGGATGTCAACGCCTTTGCGCAGCTGGTCGGTTTGCGCTACCTGGTTTACGCCGCCAAAAATAGTTAGCTGGCGGATGTTGGTATACTTTCCGTACGTATCAAAGCTGGCACCTATCTGCAGGGCAAGCTCGCGTGTTGGCGTTACTACCAGTGTACGGATGTGCTTTACTTTTTTCGCAGAGCCAACAATACGGTGTAAAGAGTTCAGTATCGGTATGGCAAAAGCGGCCGTTTTTCCGGTTCCGGTCTGTGCGCAGCCTACAAGGTCGTTCCCTTCGAGTATGACAGGGATTGCCTGCTGCTGTATAGGTGTAGGGGTTTCATACCCTTCTTCAATAAGGGCCTGATGGATATTTTTTAGTAAATTAAGATCTTCGAATGTCATTTATAAATGTATTAGGCACTTAACAGTAAGTGCTAAGAGCCTGCAAAGATACGCTTTTAAATTTAAGGTGAAACAGGTGCATAAGAACACCCAGGGCAAACACATCAGGAAATTTAGCCACGAATTGCACAAATTTTCACGAATTCTTTCGATAACTCTAAGCGATATAAACCATGCCACCGGCAATTAGTGAAAATTTGTGTAATTCGCGGCTAAAGCTCTTGTAAATGCAGTGGTGTGTATATCCAAATTAAATAAGCGTTTTAGCCTTCATAAAGTCCGTTACCAGATAGGCAATAAGCTTGCCTGTAAGCTGGGGATTCTTTTCGCTGCCCAGGCCGGGTGCGCCTTCGCACAGGTGCAGGTAGGCCGCGTTATCATGCCGTCCCATATAGTGGACGAATTTCCGGGCTGTCTCAATGCTGAACCCGCTTGGTGTCATGGCGCTGCTGGCTACCTCGGGGAGTGAATCAAGGTCGAGCTCCACCCCAAAAGGCTCATTATTAATAAAGTCTATGGCATGGTGCATTTCGGAAGTAAAAAGTTTTTCTTCCCTTATGGCTATCTGCTCATAAGTGTTGTATTTTATCCGGTCATGGTTCTTCTTTATGGATTCCATAACCCCTTTGGATGTGTAGTTCTCATGCAGGCCGAAAATAAAATAGTTTTTCAGGAAACCTTCTTCAAAAGCGTACGAAAAGCCATTGCCGCTATGGCGGCCCTCAAGCATCCTGAAGTCGGTATGCGCATCGAAATTTATAGCATTAACCGGTTTTCCCTTTGCAAGCGCAGTTCCTTTAATGTTTCCGTAGGCGTTATTATGGCCTCCGCCAATAATTATCGGGGTTTTGCCCGCAAGGATTATCTGGCGCACCACATGCGAAACATCCTTGTCTATCTTTTCAACCAGTGCCGACAGCTTTTTGCGGCCCTCTATTGATGTTGCATCCAGGCTCTCCGCTTCTTTCATGGCCACCGTTACATCGATACTGCCCAATATCAGCAGCCTGCTACCCTTGAAGAATTTGTTGTGCTGCAGATTTATTATACTCCGGATGGCAGATTCCCATGCCGAAGCCGTGCCCGGGCGGCCGTAGTTTGCCCGTACGCCTATATCCTCGGGTATGCCAAACAGTACGAATTCTGCCTCGTCTGCCCTTAGGTTGTCCCATGTGGACGCTTCTTTCGCCAGTGTATGAATTCTCTCACCGAATTTTATCTCTCCGCTTCTGTACGAAGTGTATTTTGCCAGGTCGGCGGCTGTGAACAGGATGATGTTTTCCATGTGAATTTTCTTGCTTCAAAAATACTATTTTCACTTAATTTTGAGTTAAAAAGATGATGGTAAATTAAAATATATATAAATTTGAAAAAAATATTTAACATGGAGAATCAAAAAAATAATTCTAGTTTAAAAGCGATTATAATAGTATTGTCTATCTTATTGGTTGGGAGCCTTATCTTTATGTACAAAATGAGTACGGATACCAAAGAGGTTCAAACTAAGCTTGAAAAAACACTTACAGAGAAGCAACAACTTGAAGCCGACCTGAAAGAAAAGATAGCAAGCTATGATGCAGCTATAGCTGATAACACCAGCATTAAGGGCGAACTGGAAGCTGAAAGGGCTAAAGTTGTTGATCTTTTGTCGCAGGTTCAAAAGACCAAAGATGATAATAAGGCAGCCCTGAGCCGTTTTAAAGAAGATTACAGGAAGCTTAAAAGAGAGCACGATGCCCTGTTGGCAGAAAATAATAAGCTGAAAGAGGAGAACGCCACATTAACCACACAGCGTGATAGCACGATGACTGCTTTGGGTGAGTCTAAAAAATATAACGATACGCTGGTTAACCAAAACGAGAACCTTTCCAAAACAGTTGAGAAAGCACAGAAGCTTCAGATACTGAATGTGCATACGCAACCGTACAAAGAAAGAAGCTCAGGAAAACTGATCCAGACCGATAAGGCAAGCAGGGTAGACAAAGTACGCATCTCGTTTACTATTGCGGCTAATGAGGTAGCGCCTGCGGGCAACAGGACGTACTATGTACAGATCATCGACCCGAAAAATAATGTGATCGGGGAGAAAGCTACAGAAGTATTCGGAGACCAAACACTTACGTACAGCTTTATTACCAATGCTATCTTCCAAAATAAAACAATTACGGTTGATGAGCTTGTAGCCGGGAAAGATTTCGCAAAAGGGCTTTACACCGTAAATATCTTTGACAAAGGAGTTAATGTTGCCAATACGACATTTACACTGCGATAAAAATATTGTTTATTAGTGAAAGAGGGAACCATTATGGTTCCCTCTTTTGTTTATAATGTCATTGCGGAAAGAGGACTTAATGAATGTTCTAAAAGAAAAAAGAAAATGTCACATTGAGCGCAGCCTGTCTGCCGACAAAGGCAGGTCGAAATGTTGCATTCTCTTTTTTCTTGCTTCTCGACTGCGCTCGAAGTGACAATCGCAATCGTTACGTAAATCTTATACCGGGCTCACGTTAAACCACTTTCCCCTCAATAATAACGCTCTCAATCAAATTACTTCCAAAAGCATACGGCAGCTGGTAGTAGGAGGCAAGCGGTTGGGTGATAATAAGATTCGCACGTTTCCCTTTAGTGATGCTGCCGTGTGTTTCGCTTAACCCCATGGCATAAGCCCCGTTGATGGTAGCTGCGTTAATAGCTTCTTCGGGTGTCATTTTTATTTTGATGCAGGCAGTGGCAACCACCAGGTTCATATTGCCCGAAGGTGTCGTGCCGGGATTGAAGTCGGTAGCCAAAGCCAACGGCAGCCCTGCTTCAAGCATCTTCCGCGCAGGCGTATAAGGTATGCTGATAAAGAAGGAGCAGGTAGGCAGCGCGACAGGCATGGTATCGCTGTTTTTCAATACCTCAATATCTTCATCGGTAACGATCTCAAGGTGGTCAACGCTTAATGCGTTATGCTTTACGCAGGCCGCTATGCCATTAATGGCAGTAAACTGGTTAACATGTATCTTCGCTGGCAGGCCGTATTTTTTACCGGCTTCCATAATACGTTCTGTTTCTTCCACAGAAAAATAACCGGTCTCTAAAAATGCATCAATATAATCGGCGAGCTTTTCTTCGGCTATCTTCGGAAGCATATCATTAATAATAAGGTCGATATACCCACTGTGATTTTCTTTATATTCCTTCGGGAAGGCATGCGCGCCAAGGAAGGTAGCCTTAATTGCAATGGGATATTCCTCTTTCAGGCGTTTAATAACGCGCAGCATCTTTAGCTCGCCCTCAACAGTCAGCCCGTAACCCGACTTGATTTCCACAGCCCCGGTGCCCTGCTGCATCACTTCTTCAAGGCGCAGGCGTGACTGTTGATATATTTCATCTTCTTCAGTTTCATTCAGTTTTTTGGCAGAATTCAGTATCCCACCGCCGCGATTTGCAATTTCCTCATAGCTAAGCCCGTTGATACGGTCTACGAATTCCTGTACACGGTTACCTGCATATACAATATGCGTGTGGCTGTCGCACCAGGCTGGCAGTACTGTTTTTCCGGCAGCATCGATAACCTGTGCATCACCGGCTTCAGGGCAGTTATCCATAGTGCCGAAATCTTCAATAAGATTATCTTTTATCAGCAGCCATGCATTTTGCAATAGCGGCAGGTCAGCCATTTCGCGTCCTGAAACTTTGGTTACACCGCTTTCACGCACCTGAAGGAGTTCTTTGATATTCGTAATTAAAATTGCCATGAATTAAACTTTTGGTAAAAATAGAATGGATTTTGATAACAGTGAAAAATTAAAGAAAATAATTAACCACATAGAAACATAGGTTTTCAAGTGTCTCTAATAAATATGATTAAGATCCATTTAGAGAAAGCGACGCTTTCACTATGAGTAACTGGGTATTTCTTATTCTAATAAAAACTATAAATTCTATGTGCCTATGTGGTTAATATTTTTTCACTTCTATTAAAAACTCCTATATTTATACTAAAGAATTACCGCGTGAAAAGAATAAAATACCGGCAGGTGCGGAAGGTGCAGCCCAATTACTTTGAATATACAGGCGAATACAAAACCGACCCTGTTGAAATGCAGCTTTTTGTTTTTGACGAAGAAGGTTACGAGGAATACCGCAAAGTATCATTGGAGAGGGTTGTAAAAGAATGTAAGGATGAGCTACAGGTGAATGATGTCAAATGGCTGAACGTGCACGGGCTCCACGATGTGAACCTCATAAAGCAGATAGGCGACCTTTTCCAGGTGGATCCCCTTATTGTTGGTGATATACTGAATACCTCAAGGCGTACGCGTATAGAAGAACTTGGTGATGTGCTTTTTTTCAGTATTAAATCGGTTTTGCCGGAAGAGGAGGAAGACTGCGTAAAAACGGAGCAGGTAAGTTTCCTGCTAAAGGACAACGTGATCGTGTCATTGCAGGAAAAGAAAAGCGATTATTTTGCACATATACGCGAACGTATCCGCACAGGAACCGGTATTGTGCGAAAAAAGAAGAACGATTACCTCCTGTACCTGATGCTCGATGCCATAATGGAAAATTTCTTCATTACGATAGAAAAGTCGGAAGATATGATAGAAAATTTTAGCATTAACGGTAAAGAAAGCCATAAAGCCAATTTTATTTCTGATATAGAAAAAATGCGGGATGAGCTGAATTACATAAAGCGTGCCGTTACGCCGCTCAGGGATGCGCTATACAACCTCAAGAGCGTTAAGGAAGAAGATGAATATGAAACCATCCGAAAGTCTACACATACCTATTTTGCCCGCCTGCACCAGAAGTGCCTTGAACTGCTTGACCAGATAGAGTACGACCTTATCTCGCTCGACAGCGCATCCAATTTCCATTTTTCAATGCAGAGCCAGCGGATGAACCAGATCATGAAAACGCTCACCATATTCTCGGTCATCTTCATGCCGCTTACGTTTATTGTAGGCGTATATGGTATGAACTTTGACAACATGCCGGAGCTGCGTACCGAAAACGGCTATTACTGGGTTTGGGGGATTATGATCTTTACGATTATCGTGATGGTGATCTATTTCAGGCGGAAGAAATGGTTTTAATATAAAGAAAATGGAACGCGGATGATCCCGTCTGCAGCTGATCGGGCGGATTTTATCCAGTGGCTTTTTTTATTTCACGCAAAGGCGCAAAGTCGCCAAGACTTATGCCGGAACGATATGCGTTAAGTCGCAAAGGCATTGCTTCGCAATGTTTAAGTTCTAAGCTTTACGTCTTTGCGCCTTTGCGTGACATAATCTTTACAATGTAAAAAATTGCGCGGCTTATCTTGAAATCAGCTTAATATCAACTGCATAAACTGCAGGTCTAGCCATTTACCAAACTTATATCCGGCTTCCTTAATGATTCCAGTTTCCACGAAACCGAATTTTTTATGGAATTCGATACTGCCTGTATTATTGGCATCAATGCCGCCTATCATACAGTGGTAGCCGCCTTCTTTGGCGAGGCGTATCAGTTCGGTCAACAATAGTTTCCCTATGCCTTTGCCTTCATGTCCGGGTGCGGCATATACCGAGTGCTCTATAGTAAACCGATACCCCTGCTTAAAACGGAAAGGGCCGTAAGTCCCATATCCAGCAACTTTATCACCTTCCAAAGCCACGATAACCGGCAAGTTACTTTCGTGTTTTTCGGCAAACCAGGTTTCAATATAGTCATAAGGCTTTGCATCATAATCATACAATGCTGTGCTGTGCAGGATATTGTGGTTCACTATTTCCAGTATTCCAGTAAGGTCTTGTGGAGTGGCGGGACGAATTTTGATTTCCATATTCAAATATACTAATTACAAATTCCATAAAACATCAACTAATCAGTAAGTATAAACTACTATATATATAATAATATGATGCTGGAATAAATGTGTATGGTATTGCAGAAGGTGATAAATAATATAATTATATTGATGTAAATAATATAATTATTATCTTTGTAAAAGTTTTACAACTAAAAAGAAACCGTCTGTGTCACCAGACGGTTCTAAAAGTGGTTATTTCTCTTTCTTATTCGCTGTACGTATTAGAAAATACGCTGTTAACAGGTTTAGAAAAATTGTAGAAATACCCACGAGGTATTCAACAGTTTCCATTTTGGAAAAATAAAATTAGAACCACAGTTTTCCGCTGTGGTTTTCTGCTACAAATATACGACATTTTATAGGGCACTCTTTTTTTGAGTTATTAACAACAGTCATGGCAGCATCATGATGTCTAACATGTTAAAAGCCCTTATTTTTGGTGTACTTTAGTCTTGTTAATAACTTTTTTGGAAAGTGTGTTTTTAAATTGAAGACTATGATACGAAGTTATAGTAAACTTATAAAACTACCAAAATCCTTAAATTTTCGTAAAATCATAATTTCATAAAAAAAGCCTGTACAAAAAGTACAGGCTCTTATAAAGATTTGATTATTACTTCAAAGATCCCACCATATCCTCAGGCTTCACCCAAGCATCGAAATCCTCAGGGGTTACATAGCCAAGGCGTACGGCTTCATCTTTCAGCGTAGTGCCGTTTTTATGGGCGGTCTGTGCAATCTCAGCTGCTTTGTAGTAGCCAATCTTGGTGTTCAGCGCAGTAACCAGCATCAGTGAGTTGTCAACCAACTCTTTAATGCGGGTATAGTTCGGCTCGATGCCCTGTGCACAATGCTCATCGAACGAAACGCACGCATCACCTAAAAGCCTTGCCGATTGCAGGAAGTTGGCCGCCATAAGCGGCTTGAATACGTTAAGCTCATAATGGCCCTGCGTACCACCGATAGTGATGGCCACATCATTACCCATAACCTGTGCGCATACCATAGTCATGGCTTCACACTGCGTTGGGTTTACCTTGCCTGGCATGATAGATGATCCCGGCTCGTTCTCAGGGATGAAAATCTCCCCAATACCCGAACGCGGCCCCGAAGCCATCATACGGATATCGTTGGCGATTTTATTCAGAGAAACTGCAAGCTGCTTTAATGCACCATGTGTTTCCACAATAGCATCGTGTGCGGCAAGCGCCTCAAATTTATTTTCAGCGGTAACGAATGGATGTCCTGTGAATTTCGCAATATATTCAGCTACTTTCACATCATAGCCGTCAGGTGTGTTAAGGCCTGTACCTACAGCAGTTCCGCCAAGGGCAACTTCGCTAAGGTGGGCAAGGGTGTTCTTTACAGCTTTGATGCCGTAGTTCAGCTGTGCCACGTAACCCGAAAGCTCCTGCCCAAGGGTTAGGGGAGTAGCATCCATAAGGTGCGTGCGGCCTATTTTCACTACGTTCATGTACTCCTGCGATTTTGCCTTAAGCGTGTCGCGAAGCTTTTCAACTCCAGGTATCGTTACTTCTACCACCGCTTTGTAAGCCGCGATGTGCATTCCGGTAGGGTAGGTATCGTTAGAGGATTGCGACTTGTTCACGTCGTCATTGGCTTTCAGTACCGGTTCGCCTTCGCCTATCTTGCCGCCGGCCAAAACCTGCGCACGGTTGGCAATCACTTCGTTCACGTTCATGTTGCTCTGCGTGCCCGAGCCTGTCTGCCATATCACCAATGGGAATTCACTGTCAAGCTTGCCTGCAAGTATCTCGTCGCATACCGCTGCAATAGCATCACGCTTTTCGGCAGAAAGTACACCCAGGTCGTGGTTGGCATAGGCCGCAGCCTTTTTAAGGTAGGCAAATCCGTTTACTACCTCTTTCGGCATGGAGCCCGAAGGGCCTATCTTAAAGTTATTCCTCGAACGTTCGGTTTGTGCGCCCCAGTACTTGTCGGCAGGCACCTGCACTTCACCCATGGTGTCTTTTTCAATCCTGTATTCCATTTTTTCAGAATGTTTTATTGTTGTATTTGTTTATTATAATAGCCTCCTAATTGCCTGACAAAGTGAAGGGCGATTGTGAAAGCCTGCCAAAATTAAGCATTCCGCATTCGTATAAAAAATGATTTCGTAAAATATTTTGGTGTTTTTTTGCCTTTGGGAGTTGGTTGAAAAAATATTTCCTCTTATCTTTGAGCCTGAATTCAATTAATAAGAAGAGATATGGAATTTGGACAATACTTAGGTTTTTTAGCTTTCCTTACCATCGCCACAATTGGTTTCTGGCTGATGATGTTCCTTGTAAGCTTTGTTATGTACTGGGTTGGCGGCGCGACCGTTGAATTGGTAAAAGAGAGAAAAGCAGAAAAAAGGCTGAGAGAACAAAAAGCCTAATTGTTGCATAGATATAAATTAAATCCCGCCTGGTGCGGGATTTTTTGTTTTCATCCATTACCGGCAACTGAGTACTGCGACTGAAAACTGTGACTTATTTGGACGTGTCCCTTTCCCTTCCAAAGGCCAATGCGCGGGCCGGGCTTTGCTTCGCCAGTTCGGCTTTCAGCCTCGGGTCCGCTATATCCCCGCCGAAAAAGGCGGGGGATGCCGCTTCAATCCCTCACGCTGACGTTAAGCGTCATATTTACGTTCCTTCTCACAATAGCAACGCTTGGAAATCCGTGTAAATCTGCCTAAATCCGTGTCATCAGCGTTCCATTTATAATCAAAAAACCGCCCCGGAAAAATCCAAAGCGGCTCTATTAACTTAAAACTAAAAATTCTTAATAAGGGTAACCGTTCTCCGCTACAACCTTCGCGGCAATGGTCTCCCTTAATGCTACTACGTTAGGTAGGTTGTTGTATTTGGTAAAGCGCTTAAGGCCCATCAGCATCATGCGCTGTTCGTCGCCTTCAGCGAAAGAGGCAATACCCTCCTTACCTTTAATATTTACAATGTCCACGGCTTTGTACAGGTACAGCTGTGCCATCGCGATCTGCTCTTTTACGTTCTCAGCGCCTTTATTTTTAGCCAGCTTCTCGGTACGCAATACCACCGATTCCGCAAGGTAGATCTCGATTAGGATATCGGCAGCAGCCATAAGGAGTTGTTGGTGCGAGTCCAGTTCAGGGCCGTATTTTTGTACCGCAGAGCCTGCTACCATAAGGAACGCTTTTTTAAGCTTACCTATCATTTCTTTTTCTTCTGCAAACAGCTCAGAGTAATCCGGAGTATCAAACGATGGTATGCCCATCAATTCCTCAGCGACTTTCATAGCAGGATTCAGCAGGTCAACGTGGCCTTTCATTGCTTTCTTCACAAGCATCCCTACAGAAAGCATACGGTTGATCTCATTAGTACCTTCATAGATACGTGCAATACGTGCATCACGCCATGCACTTTCCATCGGTGTATCTTCAGAGAAGCCCATACCGCCGAATATCTGGATACCCTCATCCGAACAGTTCTGTATATCTTCCGATACCGCCACTTTCAATATCGAGCATTCGATAGCAAACTCCTCAACACCTTTCAGCTCGGCATCCTGGTGCGATTCGCCTTTGGCAACACGTGCCTCAATACGGTCCTGTATGTTTTTTGCAGCCCTGTAGCAGGCACTTTCGCCGGCATAGCAATTGGTCGCCATTTCAGCTAACTTGGCGCGGATAACGCCAAAATTAGCGATAGGCGTATTGAACTGTATACGCTCATTGGCATATTTTGCCGCGCCCGAAGTTACCCTTCTTTGGGCGTCAAGGCAGGCAGCGGCCAGCTTAATACGGCCTACGTTCAGGGCGTTCATAGCGATCTTAAAGCCATTGCCGCGTTCCGACAGCATATTTTCTACAGGCACTTTCGTCTCATTAAAGAAAACCTGGCGGGTAGAAGAAGCCCTGATACCCAGCTTGTGCTCTTCTTCACCAAGAGAAATGCCGTTTGAAGGATCATTTTCTACAATGAAACCCGTAATGTTTTTATCATCTTCTATTCTTGCAAATACAATGAACAGGCTGCAGAAACCGGCATTCGATATCCACATTTTCTGTCCGGTGATCTTATAGTGTGTGCCATCCTCGCTCAAAACCGCTTTGGTCTT
Source organism: Flavobacterium album (assembly GCF_003096035.1). Taxonomy (NCBI): domain Bacteria; kingdom Pseudomonadati; phylum Bacteroidota; class Flavobacteriia; order Flavobacteriales; family Flavobacteriaceae; genus Flavobacterium; species Flavobacterium album. Next base: position 2,392,620 of record NZ_CP029186.1, read on the forward strand.
GCCGGAATTGGCATCGCTGCCTGCGCCCGGCTCGGTAAGGCAGTAGGCGCCAAACCATTCGCCCGAAGCCAGCTTAGGGACGTATTTCAGTTTCTGCTCTTCGGTGCCGTACAGTGTAATCGGCATAGTGCCGATACCTGTATGCGCCCCGAATGCCGTAGAGAATGAACCGGTTGCGCCCGAAATATAGTCGCATACCAGCATGGTATCTACAAAGCCCATTCCGAGCCCGCCGTACGCTTCAGGAACGGCAACACCAAGAAACCCAAGTTCGCCTGCTTTGCGCATGCTCTCCTCGGTAAAGGCATAATCTTTTTTCTCAAAACGGTCTTTGTTCGGCCATATCTCACGGTCAACGAATTCCTTCACACTGTCGCGCATCATCAATTGTTCTTCCGTAAAATCTTCGGGGGTAAACACGTCTTCTGATTTAGTTTCGGTTACCAGGAATTGTCCGCCCCGGGCGAGTTTTTTCTCTTCTGTTTCCATAATTAGATTTTAAGATAATAGATGAGAGATGATAGACCCTTACTCAGAAAGAGTATTTTGGAAACTCATCGTCATCCTTTGAAATTCTTCTATTTTATTTTCGAGGCCTTGTGTCACCTCGTCTGATACATATTTTCTGTGATTTGCCAATAACAATTGTGTTTGTAATTCAAATGATGAGCCTAATGCGATGTCGATAAAATGCCTGAACGATTTACTGGTTCTGCTCGAGCCCTCAGCAATATTCGAGGGAATAGATATTGAACTCCTGTCCATCTGGCTTTTCAGTCCAAATTTTTCGTGGGTAGGGAAGGTATCAGTCATATTCAATGTTTCCTTCGCAATTTCCATACCCGACTGCCAAATCTTCAATTTCTTGAAATTATGTCTTTTGTAGTCACTCATTGGCAGTCTCTCATCTATTATCTCTTGTCTTTGGTCTTCTTACAGAATTTCATACACACCCGCAGCTCCCTGCCCGGTACCCACACACATGGTCACAATGCCGTATTTGTTGCCACGGCGCTTCATTTCGTCAAACAGCTGTACCGATAATTTGGCACCGGTACAACCCAGTGGGTGGCCCATGGCAATTGCCCCGCCGTTCACGTTTACGATATCTTTATTAAGTCCAAGCTCACGAATTACGGCAAGCGATTGCGATGCAAATGCCTCATTAAGCTCTATCAGTTCGATATCCTCAAGTTCAAGGCCGGCCATTTTTATAGCTTTCGGGATGGCTTTTACCGGCCCGATCCCCATGTATCGCGGTTCTACACCGGCTGCAGCATAACTTACAAGGCGGGCAATAGGTTCCAGTTTCAGCTCTTTTACCATATCTTCGCTCATTACTATGACAAAGGCAGCACCATCACTCATTTGTGATGAGGTTCCCGCCGTAACGCTTCCGTCCGCTGCAAAAACCGGTTTTAGTTTTGCCAAGGCTTCCAAAGAGGTATCGGCGCGCGGGCCTTCGTCTTTGGTAACCGTATAATTCTTTGTGGCTCTTTTACCATTTCCGTCAATATAGACCTGTTCCACAGTAATAGGTACGATCTGCCTGTCAAACTTGCCTTCCGCCTGTGCTTTCAGTGCTTTCTGGTGCGACAGAAAGCCGAATTCATCCTGGTCTTCACGGCTCACTTTATATTTGGTAGCGACAGCCTCGGCAGTCAGCCCCATGCCCCAGTAATAATCTTCATGGCCTTCTTTGGCGATCTTATAATCCGGTACGGGTTTGTAGCCGCCCATCGGGATGTAGCTCATGCTTTCAGCGCCACCCGCAATGATGCAGTTGGCCATACCGCTTTGGATTTTGGCCGTAGCCATAGCGATAGTTTCCAGTCCCGAAGCGCAATAACGGTTCACCGTAACGCCGGGTACATCTACAGTATTTAACCCTATCAGAGAAATGAACCGCCCGAAGTTGAGCCCTTGCTCGGCTTCCGGCATGGCATTACCCACCATTACGTCATCAATCCTAGATTTGTCAAATTCCGGCAGCTCATTCATCATAAACTGTATGGTTTCTGCGGCCAGTTCATCCGGCCTTTTAAATCGGAACACACCTTTCGGGGCTTTGCCCACGGCTGTCCTGTATGCTTTTACTATATATGCTGTTTTCATAATAGATTTTAGATTTTAGTATTGAGAATTGAGACGTCTTGAACTTTTCTGAAATGAATAGTTCATCTTTTGTATTTCTATAATTAGTCTCAATAATTCATCAATTTTGTATTTTTCAATTAGGTTTAATTCAGATGTCAGTATTAATTGAGTATGTAACTCATAACTCGAGCCATTTGCAATACTCAGGAAATGTTTAAATTCCTTATTAGAATTTCTCCCGGCACCTTCTGCAATATTGGATGCTATTGAAACTGCACATCTTTTAATTTGTGAAGTAAGCCCATATTTTTCATCGCCAGGCAAATCAGCAACAACCTTGTAAACTTGTTTAGCAAGTTCTATTGATTTCTGCCAAATTTTTAAATCTTCTACTTTATGCATACAGTCTCAATTCTCAATACTGTTATCTCAATTCTAATTTCTAAGAGGTTTTCCTTTTGTTAGCATGAACTGTATCCTCTCCAATGTTTTCCTTTCTCCTGTAAGTGATAAAAATGCTTCGCGTTCGAGATCCAACAAATACTGCTCACTCACCAATGTCGCTTCACTCAAATCGCCACCAGCCATAACATACGCAAGTTTGTTGGCAATTTTCTTGTCGTGTTCAGAGATGTAGTGGCCAGCTTCCATACTGTCGGTACCCACGAGGAACATACCCAGTGACTGTTTGCCAAGGACTTTCACATCCTTGCGGCGTATCGGTGCAGTATATCCGGCTTCCGCCAATAGCTTCGCATGTTTTTTAGCCTCTGCTATCTGCCTGTCTTTATTGACAACGATAACGTCTTTTCCTTTTTGCAATATGCCAAGGTCATATGCCTCGTATGCTGAGGTAGATACTTTTGCCGTGGCGATGGTCAGGAAGTATTCACGAAGTACGTTCAGCTCCACATCATCTTTATGCCACAGGTCAGATGCACGAAGTGTCAACTCTTTAGACCCACCGCCGCCGGGTATCACGCCCACGCCAAATTCCACCAAACCTATGTAGGTTTCTGCCGCTGCAACAACCTTATCAGCATGCATACTCATTTCACAGCCACCGCCAAGGGTCATGCCATGTGGTGCCACTACAACCGGGATAGAGGAGTAGCGTACGCGCATCATGGTGTCCTGGAACATTTTAATTGCCATGTTCAGCTCGTCATATTCCTGCTCTACAGCCATCATGAATATCATTCCGATATTAGCGCCCACGGAGAAGTTTGCCGCCTGGTTGCCTATCACAAGTCCGTTATATTCTTTTTCAGCAAGGTCGATGGCTTTGTTGATGCCCTGCAGCACCCCGCCGCCAATAGTGTTCATCTTGCTCTGGAATTCCAGGTTGATGATGCCGTCGCCCAGATCCTGGATAATGGCATCGCTGTTGCTCCATATTTTTTTGCTTTCGCGAATGTTGTCGAGGATAATAAATGCATCCTGCCCTGGGATTTTCTTTTGGGATTTGGAAGCAATATCATAGTAGTATTTCACGCCGTCTTTTACAGTGTAAAAACTTTTGTTGCCACTGGCCAGCATCTCGTTTACCCATGCCGCCGGTTCAGCGCCATTGGCTTTGATGAGTTCGATGCCTTTTTCAACACCTACGGCATCCCATATCTCGAAGGGGCCATTTTCCCAACCAAAGCCGGCTTTCATGGCATCATCTATCTTATAAAGGTCGTCGGTAATTTCAGGGATGCGGTTGGAAACGTAGGCAAACATTCCCGCGAAGTTCTTGCGGTAGAATTCGCCTGCCTTATCAGTACCTGTTATCAGTACTTTAAACCTGTTGATAGGCTTATCTATAGTTTTGGTCAGTTCTAATGTAGCAAAAGAAGCTTTCTTCGCTGCACGGTATTCCATCTTATCAAGGTCGAGCGACAGGATGTCCTTGTCTACTTTTTTATAGAATCCCTGTCCGGTTTTGCTTCCCAGCCATTTGTTCTGCATCATGGTATCGATGAAGCCCGGCAATTTGAACAACTCATGTACTTCATCGTCAGGACAATTCTCGTAGATGCCGTTGGCAACGTGTACTAAGGTGTCAAGACCTACCACATCTACGGTACGGAAGGTAGCCGACTTCGGCCTGCCGATAACAGGGCCGGTAAGTTTGTCAACCTCCTCAATGGTCAGCCCCATTTCCTTAACCTGATGGAAAAGGCTCATAATGCCATAAATACCAATGCGGTTGCCGATAAAGGCAGGCGTGTCTTTGGCAACAACCGATGTCTTGCCAAGGAACTGTTCGCCGTAGTTATTAAGGAAGTCCAGTACTTCAGGAGAAGTTTTTGGACCCGGTATGATCTCGAATAATTTTAAGTAACGCGGCGGATTGAAGAAGTGTGTGCCACAAAAATGTTTCTGGAAGTCCTCACTGCGGCCTTCGCTCATGAAGTGGATAGGAATACCCGAGGTGTTGGAAGTAATGAGCGTGCCCGGCTTCCTGTATTTCTCCACCTGCTCAAATACTTTCTGCTTGATGTCGAGCCTTTCCACAACTACTTCTATTATCCAGTCGACATCCGCAAGTTTTGCCATGTCATCCTCGGTGTTGCCGGTGGTAATGCGGCTTGCGAACTTCTGGTGGTAAATAGGGGAGGGCTTCGATTTGAGAGAGTTGGCAAGATGCTCGTTTACGATACGGTTGCGCACCGCTTTGTCCTGCAACGTTAACCCTTTTTTCTGTTCCGCTTCGGTGAGTTCCCTTGGCACAATGTCCAGCAGGAGCACCTCCACACCTATATTGGCAAAGTGGGCCGCAATAGCCGACCCCATGATGCCGGAGCCGATAACGGCTGCCTTCTTAATAGTGCGTTTCATTATTTATAGTAAGTTTTTTGGTATGCTTTCGCATTGTTTATTTGTTTGTTGTTTCTGCATCATCAGAGCCGAATATCAGCTTTTCTGCAATGAGGTCGTTGATCAGTTCGGCGACCTCTATGAAATTATCCAGCTTTTCCTGCGGTACATGCTGGCGTATCACGTCGTTAAACTTGAGTACCCTGTCGCGCGACAGTTCCCTTTTCTCTTTGCCCAGCTTCGTGAGGTGTATCAGCACCCCGCGGCCATCAACCGGGTTTTTCTTACGGACTATCAGGCCTTTTTCTTCCATCGACTTCAGCGTACGTGTAAGGCTGGTTGGCTCCATTCCCATTTGAGGGCCAAGAGCGGTAGAAGGGATCCCGTTATCCTTATCTATCGAAAGCAATGCAAATCCTATCGACATGCTCGCCCCGTATTTTGAGGCCTCTTCATTATACATTCTCGATACTGCCTGCCATGTCGCCCTCAGTATGTAATCTATTGTTTTCTCTTTCATGAGTTATGTTGTTTCAAATATACAAAAAAAATAGTATGCATGCATATTAAATTTGAAAAAATTTATGTTTACGAAATTGTTTTCGCGATTCAGTACTATTTACTATTGGTTTCACTCGCAGATGTTTGTCTGACATACCCCGCTGGGACATTATCTGTCAGCCACACGCCATTCTCCGAAATGAAAAATTCATAGCCGTCATTATGCATCTGCAATGCCATGACTTCGAGTATCACCGGTTTGCCGTGCCTGCCGCCTACATTCGCTGCGGTATCTTTGTCAAGGCTGAGGTGTACATGGTGGCGGCTGCCCTTACGGATGCCTTCCTGCAATATCGCATCAATATTTTTGGCAGCTGTGCCATGGTACAAAATTTCGGGAGGAGTCAATGGTTCATAGCCCAGCTCAATTTCCACCGAATGCCCCTGGCGGGCACGGATCATGTCTTTGGCCTCATTAAAGGCAAAGCGCTTCTTGCTATTTGTCGCTACTACATGGTCAAGTAATGCAGCATCTATTTTAGTTCCGCTCTTGTTCATTTTTTCCAGCAGGAGCGCCACATCGGCCCAACCGTTTGCATCAAGGGTCATACCAATAGCGTCGGGGTTATGGCGTAATATATAGCTAAGATACTTGCTTATCTGTTTGGTTTCTTTTTCGCTGATCATAAGATATTTATGGGTAAAGGTAAATATAACGAAATTTTGATTAATAAAAAAGGGGCTGTCCTTTTGAGACAACCCCATTCATTATTTTTCACCTTCCCTGTATATCTTGTCATACAGTTTTTGGTATTTCTCTTTTATCGCTTTTCGTTTCAGCTTCAGGGTAGGGGTCATTTCGCCTCCGTCTACGCTCCACACATCAGGGGTTATCTCAAATTTCTTCACCTGTTCCCAGTGCCCGAATCTTTTGTTGACGCTTTCTACTTCCTCCTGCATGCGCTCTTTCACCTCTTTGCTTTCGGCTATAGCTTTATTGTCGGCAAGGTTAAGCCCTTTGCGGGATGCCCATTGCTTTACGAACTCAAAATCGGGCTGTATGAAGGCTGCCGGCATTTTCTCGCCGTCGCCTATCACCATGATCTGCTCTATAAAGCGTGACTGCTTCATGGCGTTCTCAATCAGCTGTGGCGCAATGTACTTGCCGCCCGATGTCTTAAACATTTCCTTCTTCCTGTCGGTTATCTTCAGGAAGCCGTCGCTGTCTATGATGCCTATGTCACCGGTGTGGAAGTAACCATCTTTCAGCACTTCATCGGTTTTTTCCTGGTCGTTCAGGTAGCCCATCATCACGTTAGGACCTTTGCAGAGTATCTCGCCATCTTCGGCAATTTTCACTTCAACGCCTTTTAGCGGCCTGCCCACCGTGCCAATCCTGAAGCCGCCGTTGCGCTCATCGTTCACCGATATAACAGGAGAGGTCTCTGTAAGGCCATAACCCTCCATAACCGGAATACCGGCAGCGGCGAAAATCCGTGCCAGCCTTGGCTGTATGGCTGCGCTTCCCGATACCATAAGTCCCAGGTTGCCGCCGAGGCCTTCCTTCCATTTCGAGAAGATAAGTTTGCGGGCTATCGACAGTTTGAAGCCGTACCACACGCCATTAGCGCCGTAAGGTTCATATTCCAGGCCGACTTCAACGGCCCAAAAGAACAGTTTTCTTTTAATGCCGGTCAGCTCAGAGCCTTTGGCAATGATCTTGTCGTATACTTTTTCGAGCAAACGCGGAACCGCCGTAATTACGAAAGGCTTGGTTTCCTTAATGTTGTCGCTAACTTTTTCTATAGATTCGGCAAAGTAAGTCGAAACACCATAGTACTGGTAAAGATATAGTATCATCCTTTCGTAAATGTGGCAGATAGGCAGGAAGCTCAGGGCACGTGTCTGGCCTTCGCCGAAAGGCACCCTTTCGGCGCTCATAAGCACATCGGATACAATATTTTTGTGTGAAAGCATTACGCCTTTCGGCCTTCCGGTGGTGCCCGATGTGTATATTACGGTAGCAAGTTCGTTTTCCGTTATACTGTCCTTAATACTGTCCAGCTCGCCCTGGTTGGAGGTGTCTTTGCCAAGCTCCAGTATCTCATTCCAGCTTTTGCAGCCGGAAATATCATTAAACGAATAAATCTCCTTTAGTTTAGGAAGGTTCCCCCGTATGGACATTATTTTATCATACAGTTCCTGGTCGGAAACAATGCAGTATATTGCTTCAGAGTGGTTGAGGATATATTCATAATCCTCTTCGGATATGGTAGGATATACGGGTACATTCTGCGCACCGGTCTGCAGCACGCCTATGTCTACAATGTGCCATTCGGTACGGTTGCTGGACGAAATGACCGCGATCCTGTCGTTTTTCTTAACTCCCATGCGCAGCAATCCCCGCGAAAGGGCATTGGATTTATCAATATATTCCTGTGTTGAGGTCTTTACCCATTTTTCGCCATACTTGGTTACCAGTGCATCGGACAGCGGGTGTTTTTCGAGCTGGTAGTATGGGAAATCAAATAACCGGGTGATCGTATTCATGTGTTTTGATAATGTTTGTACCATGCAAATTATGAAAAAAATATATATGAAATCCAAAATCGCAAATAATTGAAATTTAAAACTGAAATTCATTAATTTAGCGGTTTGTTAAATTGCTGTTAAACAACACATATTCAATGAATAGTACCTATCGCGTCGGGGAATATAAAGCGCTGCTGTACAGGCTTCTTTTAGCCTATTTTTTCTATTTTATCGTAAGGCTGCTGTTTTTTGCCTATAATTACAAGCTGCTGAAGGTTGATTCAGTCGGAGAATATTTAAGGCTGTACTACCACGGGATCGCGTTTGATACCACGGCCATACTGTATACCAATCTCCTGTTCATACTTTTCTCTATACTCCCGTTCACGGTAAACACAAGGAAAGGCTACCAAAAGTTTCTGATGTGGCTGTATTTTATAACCAATCTTATTTCATACGCGACCAATTTCGGGGATTTCATTTACTACAAATACATCTACGCGCGTACCACTGTTGCGGTAATTGACGTAATAAAGAACGAAGACCAGGGAAGCATGCTGCTGCGGTTTATGGTTAGTTACTGGCATGTGTTCCTGTTGTTCTTCATTACCGCTTTTCTTTGGGTATGGCTGTATAAGAAGGTTAAGGTGCAGCCAACGCCCAGCCCTGACAGCAAGCTGAAGTACTTTGCTTTTTCTACAGTAGCTTTCCTTTTTATCGGGACAATGATCGTAGGGGGCATCCGCGGCGATTTTAAGAAGAGTACAAGGCCTATCAATATTATCGATGCCAACCGCCATGTTACAAAGCCTGAGCATGCCGATATCGTGCTCAATACGCCATTCTCCATTATCAGGACATTTAACGTAACGAGCTTTAAGAAAGTGGATTTTGCTGTGGATGAGAAGGTGATAACCGAGGATTTCCACCCGATAAAACTCTACAACAATAACCCGAAGACAACACCTAATATCGTGCTTATCATTACCGAAAGTATGGGCCGCGAATATTGGGGCTGCATGAACCGCAGCCGCAATATACCCGGGTTTGTGAGCTATACGCCGTTTCTGGACTCGCTCTCGCAGCACAGCCTTATTTTTGATAACAGCTATGCCAATGGCAGTAAGTCGATACACGGGATGTCGTCTATTTTGGCAGGGATTCCTTCATTCAAGGACGCCTTTACCTCATCGCCATACCCTAAGCAAAAAATAGAGTCGCTGGTATCTACCCTTAAGAGCATGGGGTACGACACCTCGTTTTTCCATGGGGCGCCAAATGGTTCCATGGGCTTCCTTGGTTTTGGCAATATCCTTGGCTACGACCATTATTACGGAAAAACGGAATATAACAATGATGCCGACTTCGATGGGTCATGGGGAATCTGGGATGAGCCTTTCATGCAATTCATGAAGAATACCCTCGACCAGAAGAAACAGCCTTTCTTTGGCACGATTTTTACAGTATCCTCGCACGAGCCGTATGTGGTGCCGGAAAAATATGCCGGCAACTTCCCGAAAGGCACTGTGCCGATGCACCAGGCAGTAGGGTATACCGATTATGCATTCAAAAAATTCTTTGAAGCGGCCAAGAAATCACCATGGTATAAAAACACTATTTTTGTTATAACGGCCGACCATGGCAACCAGATCGCATATGACGAATACCGCAAAGTGCTCAACCGGTCTGCAACGCCGATCTTGATATTCAGGCCGGATGAAAGCCTGAAGGGTGTAGACAGCCAGATATGCCAGCAGATCGATATTTATCCTACGATACTGGACCTTGTGGGCTACGATAAGCCTTTCATGAGCTGGGGCAGGAGCCTGGTGGGTGATAAGCAGGTGCAGCCTTTTGCGATAAGCTATAACGGGAACCTATATATGCTGCAGCGGGGCAAATACATTTGTACCTTTGACGGGAAGAATGTGGTTGGCTTTTATGATATTAATGACAAAGGGCTGGAACATAATCTTATCGACAAGAAGAATAAGGAAATGGAAGAAACCGAGATAGCCTGCAAGGCATTCCTGCAGGATTATTTCGAGAGGATCATAGATAAAAAATTATACTATAAAAAATGAAAAAGAAAATTCTGATCGTACTTGGCGTAATTATCCTGATAGGAGTGGGTAAATATGTATATGATGTGAACATCGACCATAATTTTGAGCCCGTGGTAGAAGGAAAGGTGTACCGCTCCGGAACCATACCCCCGGACCAGCTGCCGGATTATATAAAGAAATACAAGATCAAAAGTGTTGTAGACCTGCGCAGGCCGGGCACCAACGACCTGGTGAACAATCCGGAGAAAACGCCCGAGCTTGCTGCTGAGAAAAAAGCCGTAGAAAGCGTTCCGGGCACCAATTACTTTGATGTGGGTTCTGAGCAGATACCGGACCAGGCTGTGCTGGATAAATATTTTGCCGTGATGGACAATCCGGATAACTATCCGGTGCTGGTGCATTGCTACCACGGTGAAGGCAGGGCGCCGCTTTTCGGGGCTATTTACAAAATAGAATATGAAGGGGTGCCGAATGAGCAGGCGCGTGAAGAAGCCCGCTGGTTTGCGGACCTGTGCGTTTTCAATGCAGAAAAATCGAAAGGGAAATACCTCCTTAATTATAAAACAAGGAAGCAGAAAGCAGAAGAGAAAAAATAATGAACGCCCCGTGACAGGGGCGTTTTTTATAAAGTGCTATTTTTCGATTTAAAATATTTCTTCTCGAAATTTCCGATATAATAATAAGCAATGACAATTAGTCCAAGTGAAAAAGGGATTACAGCATAATACCGCAGGCTGTCGTCTTTAGAATAAAACTCCGTCAGCATCCAGTAAGCATTAGCACATATCCAGAACACTACGGCTATATTATGCAACAGCTCGCTTTTTATATGCCGGGTCTGCCACGTGATAAGCAGTGCTGCCCCTGCAGTCGGCACGATCATGATCAGCCCAGTGGCTTCCAGAGCATTACCCAGCAGAGGTCTTTTATCAGCCAGAAAACAATGTGCAGGTTTTCTGTTTTCCGGTAGCAGGCCGGTATCTGGTAGAGTTCTTCTGAAGGGGTAGTATTGCTGGGATTATTCATGTAAAACTATAATGATAAGCCAAATTTAAAACAATTAATTCATTTATAAATAGATGTTTCAATCATGGCCAACCCGCAACCCGTACCCCGCAACCCAAAACTTTACCATCCCGTAATCAACAGCTTCCGCGCCGCCTTTTCGCCGCACTTCTGGTACTTATTGTACGCTTTGGCTGCCCTTGTGCGCACCTGCTCATTGGTTTCTCCTTCTAAGTAACCCGTAATTGCATCGTGTACAATGTAAGCTTCCGGCGCCATCAGGTGCGACGACCATACAACAGGATTCACATTGGCCTCTTCAAGGTGCGGGCCGAAATAGCTTTTACTGAAACAGGCTAAAATAATTACATCCCGTTTTTTACCATCGGTATTCTTAAAAGTATCGTCCAGCTCAAAATCCATCAACCCGTCGTGGCCGATATAGGAGAGGAGCTGCGCATTCCCGCCGATACCGATAACAGTCCCGTTTATATCCAGCGTCTCATTCCTGTTTCCGGCACTGCTGTTGAGGAAATCAGTGATACATTCTTTAATGAACTGCCCGTCATACGCATCGGCAACTAAATATTGGTTGGGCTTTGTTGCATGCTTAAATACCAATCGTTCCAGTATATGCCCGCCAGGCTTAGTGGATTTAAGGAATTTCCAATCTTTGCTTTTTTTGAAATAGGTACGGATGCCGTAGCCGCATCCCCAGTACAGGTTGTTATTCGGGTCCTGTCCATTGCCTATGCCTGCCGGTACCGGCACGATACCCTGGTATTTGTTGTCGCACAATGCCACAAAAATGTGTATGGTCTTTGTTCCTGTGTCATACGGGGCGGCAGTTTTTTCAACTGTTTTTCCCTGCCTGGCCGCCATTATCGGGCTTTCGGAAGAAATATTCTTTTTGCAGCCAAAAGATGCCAGCAAGGCAAGTGCGGCTAAAACTGTCCTAAGGTAATTGAATGCCATGCTATTGGTTTACTATTCAACGCATTTTCCGCCTTCATTATTGCACTGCCGGATTGTTTAGGATAATTAGTTTTCAGTAAATGAGTACGTTGCGTTTTATAAATATTTTAATGTCAAATTATGTAAAAAAACGGTAGTATAGTTACATTGTTTTGTTATAAAATTCGCTATGTTCGCGACCAGATAACCAAAAATTCACAATTTTTAAAAAAAAATGAAAAAAATCTTACTTACGGGCTTTATGCTCTCTTCGTTCTTTGCTTTTTCACAAAGTGCAGGTTCACTGGATGCTTCTTTCGGTACGGGCGGAAAGGTGGTGACCTCTATAAATTCCGGCGCCGACAAAGCGTATGCCACTGCTATACAGGCTGACGGCAAGATACTCGTTGCTGGTGTAACGACCAGTGGTGCTACGGGTAAAGACTTTGCTATTGTGCGTTATAATGCAGACGGTACTCTTGACACTGCATTCGGAACCAACGGTATCGTTACCTCAGACCTTCAGGGCGGCAGCGACGATGTGGCCTACAGCATGGCGCTTCTTGCCGATGGTAAAATAGTGCTTGCAGGTTATAGCGACGATGGTAGCCAAAAGAAAGCAGCGATAGTTCGTTACACGGCCATGGGCGCACTTGATACGGATTTTGGTACAGGCGGAAAAGTGTACACATCATTTGAAGGTACGCTTGCCAGCGAAATTAAAGTAATAAAGGTGCACCTTGCTACAGGCAACCTTGTGGTAGGCGGAAATGCAGCAGTTAGCTCTACAAAAGCCAAGCCCGTTATTGCACGGTATACTGCTGCGGGCGCATTGGATACCAACTTCAATACAACGGGTATCAAGACACTATGGCTTAGCACTAATGACCAGCAGTACCAAATGACTGTAGAAGACCTTGTGGTACAGGCGAACGGCAAAATATCAGCAGTGGGATGGGAAGATTTCCCGAGCCTTCCATGGGATAGCGATTACTGGCTTTGCAGGATCAACAGCAACGGGACAATGGATACCGGCTTCTCAGGTGATGGTGTGAATGTGCTTAACGGTACTTTCAACGGGCACGACAGGGCATACGGGCTATTGCTTAAAGATGATAACAGCATGGTTGTAGCGGGGGGCGGTTATGTTACCGACCTTAATTATTCGGCTACACTTTTTGAAATAACACCTGCCGGTGTTGCAGCGGGTACAAGCAGCCAGTCAAATATCCCTTACGCGAGCCTTAACGATGCTATTGCTTATGATGTTGAACTTGATAACGACGGCAAATTCGTAATGACGGGATCGAATGGGACAGCAGCTGCCAAAACCTTTGCCATTTCGCGCGTTAACTCAAATTACACTATTGATACCACATTTGATACTGACGGAAAAGTTACGACTGCCTTTGGAAGCAATGCGGTAAGCGAGGCTTTCGATGCGGCTATCCAGCCGGACAATAAGATCGTAGCTGTGGGTTATACAGGCAATGATTTTGCCGTGGCACGTTATTTAGGTACAGCGGCTACATCCGGTACAGATGAGTTCGCTAAGAATGCGATAAACCTGTACCCGAACCCTGCAGGTAACGTCCTTAACATTGCAACAGCTGACGCTGGTGCAAATGCTTACACAATATTTGACGTTAACGGGCGCGCTGTAATAAAAAGCAAAGCCACATCCCTTAATATAGAAAACCTGCAAGGCGGTGTTTACATCTTAAGGTTTGATGATAACGGAGCTTCCGCAAAATTCGTGAAGCAATAGTACCAACCGGAACAATACTGGAAACACCTGCAGATCGCAGGTGTTTTTTATTTTATAAGGGTAGTTGATACGCAAGTTACGCCTTTTGTATAATCAGCGCACCAGCGAAAAAAACAGGAATAATATCAGTACTATGATCAGGAGAACGGCCCGCAAAGTATACATGCGGCTGTTGCGCGTTTTGTCCTGTTGCCACAACCGCCTTCGGCTGTGTTTTACCGACAGCAGCAGGGTAAGCAGGAAGATGATGCAGATGATGAGCAGGAATTTATAAACCATAGCTTTAAAAAGCAAAGTTCGGCAATCTTTCCGAAAAAGAAGTGCCGGGGTGCCAATATTCCGCATTATTCCTATATTTACAATAGCCAAAAAAATTGATTATGAAAAAATGTATCAGGTGCGGCATGGCGCTTCCGGATGACTCGCTTTATTGTACCTCCTGCGGCACAGACCAGCATATCGACTTTAAAGCACAGCTGCCACAACAGAAACAGGATGACACCTTCCTGAAAGTGCTGTGTATCCTTACTATCGTAGGCGCATGTTTTAGCCTTATTTCGATACCTATGAGCATGCTCCGTCCATCCTTCTATGAGGAGAAATCAGTACTCATGATGTTAGGGACAAGCCTTGTCATAGCAATTACCAAACTTGCCGGGGCTATATTCATGCTCCAGAAAAAGCTTTCAGGGCTGTACCTTTATACGGTTGGCGCTGCAATGTCAATAGTAGTAGGGATATGGTCGGCATTCACAATTTCGGGCACTTTGGGAGTTACCACTACATTTCAAATGGCAATGAGCCTTGTAGCCCTTATTTTCCCTGTTGCCTTCCTAATAATGTACTGGTTGCCTGTAAACAAAAGAGTACTGTCATAAATTGATTATGGAAAAATGTATACGATGTAATACGCCGTTAGAACCCGGCGCCAATTTCTGCCCTGTCTGCGGCACCGATCAGCGTTTCGGCAGCAGGGAAAAAGAAGGCAGCACACTGTTAATAGTGCTGTGCATCCTGACGGTTGTCGGGTCGGTATTCCAGATGTTCCGCGGCATGTTGTATGAAATAGTAGCCGATGCCGATAATAATAACGAATATATCCGGGGGTGGATTTATGCCATTACCGCCGTTGTTACAACCATTGGCGCCATAATGATGTTCCAAAAACAGCTGAAAGGGCTGTATGTATACACCGCAGGCCAGGCCATCTACCTGCTGACGTGCTTTTGGGCTACATCGGTTTACCTGGATGATGTTACTGACAGCGACCGCATATTGGTATGGATCATTTCTTCTATATTTATCATCCCGGCCATCATTTTCCTGATACTATTTTGGATGAATGATTGCAAAAGGGTGTTGCGGTAAATATAGTAGCGAATGGCCTGGGCTTTTTCAGCGGTCGTCATTCCTGCTTTCCTCTCTATCCGCGCCGAAAAAAGCGCGGGATGCCGCTGCAATCAGGGCTAAAGGGGAAGGGTGGGAGTGTGGTTGGGGGATTTGAGCTGCACGTAGCGTTATCGGTGGCGTATTGCCTTTGGCGCGTGCCTTAAATAGAAATTAATTATAAAAATAACTTTCTCATATTTTCATCCATTGCTACGATGGCTTGGGTTGACGATGGAATTTGAAAAACGTCATCAATTCTAGAGAAGTCGAGCAAATTACTCGCACTATTAAATAATTTTCGTTCAGTGTAATAAAATTTTAGGCTATCATTATCATAATCATATTCTATGTAGTAAATCTTTTCAAGTTGAACGCCTTTAGCTAAAATAATTTGGCATGGCTCTATGTTGAATATTTGAACCGTACTGAGTAGTAATCCATCTAATTCATAAATAAATATTTTGTGACAGTTTTTATTTATCGAATTGAAGTAAGGAAGCAGAATTTTCTTTTCTATTTTTAAAAACATTCCTACCCAACCAGCGGGCGAGAGGCGATTAACTTCATAACCCTTTCCTAAAATATAAGGAACCGTATGCTTATCATCATTTTTATAACTATATGGATTTACCATATGTTTGCGGAAATCTGAAAATGCTGAAGCAGATACAAATAAAGGAGATTCAATTAACGATAGAAATTCGAACGAAATCTTAGAGGCCCACTTTAAATATTTCGAGAATGACCATTGATAATGAACGAGGTAGTCGCTAGTAATAAGTTCTTCAATAGAACTTATTTCAGTTTTTGATTTTTTATTTATTGAACTAGTATATTTATTAATAATCCTATCCAAATCACGTTCATTATTAGCTATGACAATAACTTTGTTTTTATATATAAAAAAGCGAGGACTAAAATTTTTCGGTAATTTCTTGTTAATGTATCTAGTGTAGTCCTTATTTTTAAAAGAAAATTTAAATATTTCACTATATGTAATGCCTTCGGCTATATATTGTTCTTCCGAATGGTACGTCAAAAATAATGCAAGTGTATTTTCCGAACTTAAAAGTAGTTGGGGGTTAATTACATTTTCAATATTACTATGATCGATAACAACCCACTCTGAAATTGAATCTAACCAAATAAAATTAGGAATGTATTTTAAATGATTTAATTTTCTTTTCGAATAGACAATATCTTTAAAAGTGGCGATTGGTGAATATTTCAAAAACCAATCCTCAATATGTTTACCAAACACTGAATTGCAATAAGTGCAGACACTATGTTTCAGGATATTACTTTTTAGATTGGATTTCAAAAGTTGTTTTGAAATAATGTGCGCAGCATTTTTCTTATTTGGTTTATTACACCATATACAATTATCAGTTGGTGTTTCTTCAGGTAAGAACTCTACGAGGTTAAAAACTATCTTAATCATTATATTATAATATGTAAATCTAATTACTAAGATAACAAAAAACGCCCCCATTTCTGAGAGCGTCTATGCTTTGTCTATACTATCTAAAAATCCAGCAGTCTAATAGCTAAATTATCTGTTTTCAATCCATAAGCGTGCGTTAACGAATGCCTCGTGCCACGGACTCACTTCATCATTTCTGCATTCCGGGTAGTAGGCCCAGTTCCATTGGAACATCGAGCGCTCAATGTGCGGCATCATTACAAGGTGGCGGCCGTCGTTGCTGGCCATCATGGCAATATCGAAGTGCGAGCCGTTCGGATTGGCCGGGTAGCCGTTGTAGGCATATTTGGCGACCACGTCGTACCGGCTTTCCTCATAAGGCAGGTCGAATTTCCCTTCACCGTGCGAGATCCATACGCCCAGCGTACTTCCTGCAAGGGTTGACAGCATCACCGAGTTGTTCTCCTGCACTTTTACCGAAGTGAAGCCGCTTTCGTGCTTGCGGCTGTCATTATGCAGCATGCGGGGCTTCTGCTCATGGTCAGGGTTGATGAGGCCAAGTTCTATGAACAGCTGGCACCCGTTACAGATCCCGACAGAAAGCGTATCCTCACGCTTAAAGAAATTCTCCAGTGCTGTCTTTGCTTTTTCATTATAAAGGAACGCACCTGCCCATCCTTTCGCCGAACCCAGTACATCCGAGTTGGAGAAACCGCCCACCGCGCCTATGAACTGGATATCCTCCAGTGTCTCGCGGCCTGAGATGAGGTCGGTCATGTGTACGTCCTTCACGTCAAATCCGGCAAGGTACATGGCATTAGCCATTTCCCGCTCCGAGTTCGAACCCTTCTCACGGATGATCGCGGCTTTAGGCCTTGGTTTCGATGCATCGATAGCAACTTTCTTGCCTGTGAAATGCGCTGGGAAAGTATATTGTAAAGGCTGGTTCTTATAATTGTTGTAACGCTCCATGGCCTTTTGCTTTCCGCTTTGCTTTTGGTCAAGCAGGTAGGAGGTCTTAAACCAGGTGTCGCGTGTTTTTATGATGTCAAATTCAAGTGTTGCACCCCCGTTTTTCACGGTAATGGTGTTACCTTCTTTCGGCTGGCCTATTTTGGTGAATGCCACACCTTTTGCAGCCAGCTCTGCCTCAACAGAAGCATCAGCCTGTATCACGATGGCGATGTTCTCAGCAAAAAGGGCTTTTACGGTATCGGCCTCGTCCAATTTGGTAAGGTCGTATTCCGCGCCGAGGTTCACTTCCGCAAAGCTCATTTCAAGCAGGGTAGTGATCAAGCCGCCGCTGCCAATATCGTGGCCCGCCGCTATCTTTCCTCTTTTTATTAAGTCCTGTATTACGTTGAATGTATTCTTAAATGAAGCTGCATCTGTAATAGTCGGTACTTCATTACCTACCTTGTTCAATATCTGGTTGAACGACGAACCGCCCAGCTTGTACGCATCCCCCGAAAGGTTGATGTGGTAGATGTTCCCGCCATTGCGCTTCAGTATCGGTTCTACTACTTTGGTGATGTCGTTGCAGTTGCCCGCCGCCGATATGATCACCGTTCCCGGCGCGATCACATCGCCATTCGGGTATTTCTGCTTCATCGAAAGGGAATCCTTACCTGTCGGTATGTTGATGCCCAGTTCAATTGCAAACTCCGAACAGCCCTGCACAGCTTCGTACAGCCTTGCATCTTCGCCTTCATTCTTGCACGCCCACATCCAGTTAGCCGAAAGCGATACGCTCTTCAGGCCGTCTTTCATAGGTGCCCAGATGATGTTGCTCAACGCTTCTGCAATGGCAGTGCGGCTTCCTGCAACCGGGTCGACCAACGCTGCAACAGGGGAGTGGCCTATGGTCGTTGCAATGCCTTCTTTACCGGCATAATCCAGCGCCATAACGCCTACGTTGTTCAGCGGAAGCTGAAGCGGCCCGGCACATTGCTGCTTGGCGACTTTCCCGCCCACACAGCGGTCAACCTTGTTGGTCAGCCAGTCCTTGCAGGCTACGGCTTCCAATTGCAGCACCTGGTCGAGGTAGTCGTGTATCTTTTCCTGCGAATAGTCTGGTGCGCTGTAGTTGGCAGTAACCGTTTTATCGCTCATTATCGTTTTTGGCGAACTGCCAAACATGTCTTCCAATGCAAAGTCCATCGGCTTAGCACCGGTGGTAGCCGACTCAAATGTAAACCTGTGGTCGCCGGTCACGTCGCCCACTTCATACATCGGCGAACGCTCGCGGTCGGCAATGCGTTTCAGGGTGTCAATGTCCTTCTGGCCGATCACAAGCCCCATGCGCTCCTGCGATTCGTTGCCTATTATCTCTTTTGCCGAAAGGGTAGGATCGCCCACCGGCAGCTTGTCAAGGTCTATTTTCCCGCCTGTTTCCTCCACCAGTTCGCTCAGGCAGTTCAGGTGTCCGCCAGCGCCGTGGTCATGAATGGAAACGATTGGGTTGTTGTCGCTCTCCACCAGTCCGCGAACGGCATTGGCAGCGCGTTTCTGCATTTCGGGGTTGGAACGCTGAATGGCATTCAGCTCGATACCGCTGCTGAACTCACCCGTATCAGCCGACGAAACCGCAGCGCCACCCATCCCGATACGGTAGTTCTCACCGCCCAGTATCACTATTTTGTCGCCGGTTTCCGGCTTTTGCTTTTTGCTTTGGCTTTCTTTTCCGTAACCGATACCGCCTGCCAGCATGATAACCTTATCGAAGCCCAGTTTACGTGCATCCTCTTCATGCTCAAAAGTAAGGACTGAACCCGTGATTAGCGGCTGCCCGAATTTGTTTCCAAAATCAGATGCACCGTTAGAAGCTTTTATCAGGATGTCCATTGGTTTCTGGTAGAGCCACTTGCGCTCATCCATTCCGTTTTCCCATGGGCGGTTCTCTTCAAGGCGTGAGTAGGAGGTCATGTATACGGCTGTACCCGCCAGTGGCAGCGAACCCTGTCCGCCCGCCAGCCTGTCGCGTATTTCGCCACCGGAACCTGTTGCAGCGCCGTTGAAAGGCTCTACCGTGGTTGGGAAGTTATGCGTTTCGGCTTTAATGGATATCACCGAATCGAATTCTTTTATTTCGTAAAAATCAGGCTTGTCAGCGCTTTTTGGGGCGAACTGCTCCACGCGCGGCCCTTTGATGAACGCCACATTGTCCTTGTAGGCCGAAACGATGTCATTCCGGTTTTCCTGCGACGTTTTCTTAATCATTTTGAAAAGCGACGACGGCTTCTCCTCACCGTCTATCACAAACGTGCCGTTGAATATCTTGTGGCGGCAGTGCTCACTGTTCACCTGGCTAAATCCGAATACTTCCGAGTCCGTCAGGTTACGTCCCAGCTTTACGGCCAGGTTGCGCAGGTAGTCCACCTCTTCAGCGTTTAAGGCCAGTCCTTCTTTTTCGTTGTAGGCGGCAATGTCTGTCACTTCCAGTATCGGCTCCGGCTTTATGTTGATGTTAAAAATATCCTGGGTAAGCCCGTTGTACTTCTGCGAAAGCATCGGGTCGAACTTTGCTTCAGCTTCCTGCACCTTTTCAAATTCCTCAATGCGGATGATACCCTGTATGCCCATATTCTGGGTGATTTCCACCGCGTTGGTGCTCCATGGCGTGATCATTGTGGCACGGGGCCCAACAAAAAAATCCGTCAGAGCGGATTTTTCTATTTTATGTGCGTTGCCAAAAAGCCAGTTTAATTTTGAGGTGTCTTCTGCCGAAAGTTCGCCTTGCGCCTGTACCGCAAAAACCGTGTTCGTCTGGTTTCCGAAGAAATGGATCATTGTGTTGTCGTGTTGTAGTTGTGAGGTGCAAAATTAGGCAATTGTTACCAAAGTGACAAGATATTATTTAGCCACGAATTACACTAATTTCCACAATTTTTATTGGAACGTGAATTACGTGGTTCTGTGTCATTTCGACCGCAGCTTGCGGAGTGGAGAAATCTCTTGTGTCAATGAAATAGGAAAAGGAACGCTGATGACACAGATTGGGGCGGGCGGGTGCGGATTTTTTTCATCGCTACCTGAAAACTTAAAACTGTTTTCTGGGCGTGCCGGCTCCGCAAGCTACGCCGTCGGGCCATGCGCTGTATCCCTCCTGCGTCGGGGATGCCGCTGCTGTCCCTCACGCGAGCTTCACTGGGGTGGTTGCTGACTCGTAAATTTTTTAAAATTTATATTTGGCTTGTAAGGTTCAACAGGAATTATATTGCCATTATCATCGATAAGCTTCGCTTCTATATATGCGCTGCATTTATCCCTGAATTCGTCACAAATGTTATAAAGAATTGCGGCACCTCCTTTTTTTACCTCAGCATTAACAAGGTCATAGATTTGTCTACCCCCGACAGGATCTACCCCAACAAGATCAAAAATAAAAGTATTGGTTTTGGAAAGAGTACAACAAACGGACAAAAGTCTTCTCCGGTTTCCGGCAAGGCTATCTATATTTGTTTTTAAGGTTAACCAGTCATTATTTTCATATATTTTTTTATAAATGGGATTTGATTTATCAGCATATTTATTTATCCATTTTCCTACCGTCATTGGAAATACCAATGCCAAAACGATTGAATTTAATATGCGGTATATAAGTTAAAGGAGAAGCCACTATTACTTTATCATTTCGGATTTTCCCTGAAAATAAGTCATTCATTTTCATTTCGATATTGTAAGAAGCTTCAATATTAGGAAGATGTATAACCACGATCTCACCCACTGATAATGTGAATGCCGGAATTAAGAAATTATCGATTACCTGTTCTTCAAATTTTATAAGCATACAACAAATATATAAAAAGGGCCGTCCCTCCGGACCGCCCTTCCAAAAAACAACCTTCAATCAATTAAAATTTCATTCCCACGCCAACACCGAGTAGCCACGGGTCTATGTTTACGCTTGCGGGAATCTTAAGGCCCGGTGAAAGGTTGGAAGCATCCACCGTTATATCCGTTTTGAGGAAGATCTTTTTCAGGTCGACGTTGATGAAGAATTTGTCAGTTATCTTATAGTCGAGCCCAGCCTGTAGCGCAAGGCCGAACGCATTATCGTATTTTACATCTTTTACTGTATTGCCCTGGTCAATACTGTAAAATATGGTGTAGTTAATACCAACGCCTACATAGGGCTTAAAGCATTTTTCGGGCATAAAGTGGTATTGCAGTGTAAGGGTAGGAGGCAGGAGGTAAACGCTTCCCAGATTAACGTCGGTATGTGTAGGCCCGCCTATAGCTGAAATATCAGATCCGGTAGTGTGCACATCATGTTTGCTGGTGCCGAGGATAAGTTCGGCTGCAATATTTTTAGTAAAGAAATAAGTGAAGTCAAGCTCGGGTATAACGGTATTCGAAATGCTCGCATCCCCACCGATGATCCCGATATCTGCGCATTCAGAGGGTACTACTGCTACTCCACGGACGCGTACCATCCATTTTTTAAAATTATTTGTAGTTTCTTCCTGGGCGTTTGCAAAACCTGCACAAAGCAATGACAGTGACAGTGCTATAAAAACTGATTTTTTCATGGTGTATTTGTTTTAATTAACACCTCAAAAGTAGGGACGGAAAAAAAGTTAAAACATGATGGTCGTCATAGAGAGGATAAGGCTTTTCGAGATAAAAAGATAACGGTCATTGTTTAAATCCTGAATTATGGTTTACCAGTTTACAGTGATTTATATCCGATCGTTAATTTGTTATTTATCTTAGTATTAAGATAAAAAAGTTGGGATCCCCGGCAGATTACATTCGGATCTGTGTGCTGCCAACAACAAAAAAAACGCCGCAGGACTGCACCCACGACGTTCCTCAATATATAAACCTAACCTATTTTTTCGCTACTGTTTCCATATTGCTTTGATAATAACTCTTGCTCTCCTCATCAAGGGCAGTTTCCAATAATTTTTCCAGAGCCATGACGTGCGCTTTTTTCAGGGCATCGGCAGCAGGTACCGCTACCTCCGGTTTTACTCCGGTGCCCTCCCAATTGGTTTTCGTAATAGGGTTGATGGCACGCCCATCGGGGATAAAGGCATAGAACCCGTTACCCAGGTCTACAGTGCCGCCCGGGTTGGCCCCGCCACCTGTTGTTTCGCCTACAAGGGTTGCGCGGTTTTGCGTTTGCAGGTCGTAGGCAAGCTCTTCGCCACCCGAGAATGTTTGGGATGAGGTAAGCACGTATACCGGCTTGTTGATGTATTTTTTGCCTTTCACAGGAATGGTCCAGTATTCGGTTGTTTCGTTGCCTTTGCGGTAATACAGGTCATTAATATGCACCGGCGCATCGCCAAAGAAATAACTTGCCACATACTGTACCAGTTCCGGCTCCCCGCCATGGTTCTCGCGCAGGTCTATGATGAGCGCCTCGGTATTGGCGAGGTACATCATGGCGCCTGTTACGGTTTCGCCGACTTTGTCCACCGGGCCAAAACCGTCAATTTTCAGGTAGCCTACATTGCCTTCCAGTATGTCCAATTTCGGGAAGCCGAGGTTGACACGCCCCATACGCCTCATGAATTGTTCTTCCCGTGCTTTCTCAGCGGCTTCATCCTGCGGTCCCGACGGCATGTCCGGATTGTACCAAACGCCGAGATGCTTGTCTTTTACGATTTCCCTCAGCTGATTTTTAAGTGTTTCTGCAAGTTCTTTCGGATCGCTGATCTTCGAATACGCACCTTTTTTCTGGTATTCACGTATCTTTATTTCGGCTGTTTTGGCTACTTCCGGAAAAATGTAGGTGTCATTAAGCTGCTTTATAAGCGAATTGATAACTGCATTCGTAGTGGCCTTATCAAGGGTTTTCGTTCTTTGGGAATGTACTTTCTGGGTAATAAGTAGTGTCAGCATGACTACCGCCGATGCCAGTAAAAATTGTTTTTTCATGATTGTCCGTTTTTTGATTGATGATTGATATAATTTGATTGATAATTGACTATGTTACATTTTCTGTTATTTTCGAAAGCACTTCCTGGACTATTTTAATATCGCCCTCACTGATGCCCTGCAAGGCCTGCTTTCTGTTGGCGTTCACATATGGCTGCATTTTTTCAATGACATCTTCTCCTTTTTCAGTGAGTGTTATCTTAAAGCGCCTCCTGTCTGCCGAATGTAATTCGCGCGACAGGTAGCCTTTTTGCACCAACAGCTCTATCATCCGGGTTATGGATGCCACGTCTTTAAATACCGCTGCTGCTATCTGCTGTTGTGATGCTAAGCTGTCCTGTTCGATAGCCTTTAGCACCAGCCATTGGTCTATGGTTATAGTAAATCCTGCTTCTTTCAGCCGCTTTTGGGCAAACTGCCTGTAGCTTTTAATCGACTTATCTATGGTGTAGAAGATAATACTGTTTAGATTCTCCATCTTATTTATTTGATGCAAATATAATTGATATATCAATATATTTAAAATAAATACCTAATTTTTTTTGCATTGAATAGTAATAGGTGTAAAGCCCATAAAAAAATCCGGCATATAGCCGGATTTAATGTGTATTTGAGCAGGTATTTATTTCCGCTTCATTACTATTTCCATGCTCTTATATTCTTTTCCATCTTTGGTGTCGAACATTTCCATAGTGCGGGTATTGGCATCTACCATGGTGTAGGCTTCCCTGTAAGGCCTTTTTTTGCCGGTAGTGCAGTCAACCATTTCGCCCCTGAGGTTTATAGCTTTTGTTGCTTCATCGTAGGTCCCCGTGCTTACCATCATCCCGGTACCCATATTATCAATAAAAGTCGATGTAATTTCGTTATTTGCATTGTTGTAGGCCATTGTAGATTTTCCCTCAAAAGGCTGCCCCATCATAGTGCCTTTGTATGTGGCTTCCTGATAACGCCCGCCCAGTACCATCTTTATTTCAGCTACCGATGTAGATTTCTCCGGTTTTCCGTTCGGTTCCATCCAGAAGGTCATTTCGCAATTCCATGTGCCCACTTCGTCGGCCATCATTTTTTGTCCGCTACCAGGTGTGGCATATTTTTTCCAGGCTTCCTGCATTGCCACCGAGTCCATTGGCTTTTCAGGAGCCACTTCCTCAGCAGGGGTTACAGAGTCGGTTTTAGCAGTAACATCGGTTTCAGTTTCAGTCTTTGTTTCTTTTTTACAAGAAGCAAGGCATAGCGCAAGCACAGCCATCGATAGTAATACTTTTTTCATAATTGTTTGGTTTTAAAGTTTGTAAGGCTAAAATTATGAAATTTTATACAGAAAAACAAGACGTAAAAAATCCGGCACATGACCGGATAATATGTTTAATGTACTGTTTAATCTTCTGGGGCAACCTGGCTTTCATACGCCCCGATATCGGCGGGAATGAGCCTCGATTGGTTGGCTATGTCAAACGGTATTTGTGCAGCAATCGCACCGTCGGCGGCATTTTCGGCACCGCTCGGGCTGGCCTCGTCTTTTGTTATGCGCAGGTCATTTTTATTCGGGTCAAAGAATTTAGGGTTGTGCTCCGACGAATTGTTCGCCCGTATGCATTGGGTATAAAACACGGGGTCGGCCTCCGTACTGGCATCAAATTTATAAAATGCATTATTCGTATACTGGTTGCTGAAATCGCTGAACTTGATAAGGCAGTGGTTAAGCACGGTTTTAAAGGTTACGTCATCGCCACTATGTTTCTCGAAATAAATACCATAATTGGAAGAGCCATACAGTATACAGTTGTCGAAACGCGCATCTACAGCCGATAAGTATTCGGTAGTTTCGGTTCTTAAAAAATCGGTTACCACCACCGGCCTTTGGTTATAATTATTAGAGTAATTGGCAAATGTACAGTGCCTGAAACGATAGGTGCCGCCAAAAGTACAGGCCAGTGACGATTCGCCTGCATTATTCATAACAAGGTTATCACCGTTTATGACGGCCCGCCGTCCGAGCAGCCCTATATTGGAGCAATTGTATATCTGTGAGTCGGTGATATCTAATTTTACGATACTAGCTTCTTCAGGATCTACGTGCTGCACCAGTATTCCAACAGCTGCGTTCTTCAGCGTAAGGTGTCTTATCGTATTTGCATTGCCCGACATTACCAGTACAGCGCCCCATTGTCCGGGAGCATCCTCGAATTCAGGTTCCAGCCTGTCTCCCTGAAAAATCACCTCATTTTCATGTAATTCTGAGTCGGTTGAAGGCAAGCCGTTGATTTTCAGCGTACCGTTATTATCTACTATTATTCCCGAATCGGCATGAAAATGTACCCTTGCACCTGCATCAATGTTCAGCGTACTGCCATTGGGCACCTGTGCGTAACCGTAGACGACATAAGGTTTTGCGTTCGTCCAGTGCAATTCCTCCGGAGTCTGCAGTTTGTGGCCTAAAATATCGGATTCCATGCCATTTATAGTGAGTACTTCTTTGGCATCTGTAGGCAGCGGCCTGTCCGGTTTAATAAATATTGCATCCTGCACCAGCGTTACAAGCTCTACCTTTTGCTCGTTGGCGCCGGTATCAAAGAAAATCTTGTCGTTGTATAAAAAAGTAGTAGTATTATTGGCGTATTCATTATAGTCGATGGTCGTTTCTATGAAAACGAACATACTGTCTTTTGCCAGCAGCTCCACATCATTGAATACTTTTCCCGGCATCCCGTCGACCATCAGGCGGTATTTTGAAGCTTCGCCTTCGCCAAGACGTATGCTCGGAATCTTGATATCCTTATTGCTTCGGTTGTATACTTTCAGGGTATAGGTGCTCGATCCTATGTTGGTGAATACCGTGTCAAGGTAAACGGTATCTTTTGAGAATTCGAGGCTTCCGGTGCTGCGCTCGAACTCGAAGTCGTTGCGGCAGGAGGTTAGCGAGATGGCAAAGCCTATAAAGAGTAATAGTAAGATTCGGCGCATAGCGGGAACAATTTTTGGTAAAAGTAGCTAATTCCGTTTAATATTTAAAAACGATGTAGTACTAACGCAGGATTAACGATTTTAGTTTATGGTTGTCGGAAGTCTGAGGTCGGAAGTCGGATGCCTTTACGTCACATCGGACTTCCGACTTCGGACATAATCTTCAATACTTCGGACATCTTTACTATATTTACGGTTCCAAAATCAACACTATGTCCTTCGATAAAGAAAAGGCGCTGAAAATGTGCAACGACTTCGCTAAGAATACCCTCATGGAAACCCTGGAAATTGTGTATACCGATGCCGGCGAAGGTTTCCTCGAAGCCAAAATGCCGGTGAATTCCCGTGTACACCAACCGATGGGCCTGCTGCACGGCGGCGCCACGGTAGCATTGGCAGAAAGCGTAGGCAGTGCGGCATCGCTCCTTTTTGTCAACCCTGAATTGCAGGAGGTACGCGGTATCGAGATATCAGCCAATCACCTGCGCAGCAAGCGCGATGGCATTGTTACGGGTACTGCAAGGATCGTCCATAAAGGGAGAAGCCTGCACCTGTGGGAAATAAGGGTGACCGATGAACAGGACAGGCTGATATCGCTTTGTAAGATCACGAATATGGTATTACCAAAAAGAGCCCCTAAAGAGTAGTTTTCAGTCGCAGTTTTCAGTCCAATAGCGACCTAAATTTGCACCATGGCTGGCAGTCTAAAAATCTAACAATCCAAAAATCTACACTTGACAGCACTTCTTTCCAAAATAAATTCCCACCTCGCAGCAAAGATTCCGTTCGCAGTATATGGCAAGCCGGGCGGGACTATAGTGACCGGTGTTTTCCAAAAGAAGCCGGGTATGCATTACCTGGAGGACTACAGCAACAGCGGATTTGTATTTGCGCCTTTTGCGGATGGTAAACGTATTTTTATTCCCGAAAACCTGGCTGAGATCATAGTTACTGATTCTGTACAGGGGCAAACGGTAGAGGAGCCTGCGCGTCCTTACATTGATAAAGAAGCACAAACTGCCTTTGAAGCGCTTGTTGCCAAAAGTGTAGCGGCTATAAAAACAGAGGATTTTGAAAAGCTGGTATGCTCGCGTACAGAAGCCGTTCCCGTCAATAACGATGTTATAACTATTTATACGAAGCTGTTTTCGGCTTATCCTAACGCTTTCCGGTATTGCTTTTACTCACCCGAAACGGGTTTGTGGATGGGTGCAACACCGGAACAGCTGCTCAAATCGGACGGGAAAGAGATCCGTACAGTTGCCCTTGCCGGCACCCAAACGTATAAGGAGACAGAGAATGTCGTTTGGGAAAGCAAGGAGCAGCAGGAGCAGCAATTTGTTACCGACTTTATACTGGGCGAACTCGAAGGCCTTGTATCTGATATTTCAACCAATGGGCCCTACACCTTCAGGGCGGGAAATATTGTACACATTAAGACAGATATTTTAGGTAAGCTGAATAATTGCGGGGATATTGGTAAAATCATCAACGCCCTTCATCCGACGCCAGCAGTTTGCGGGTTGCCGAAAAAAGATGCCCAACAGTTCCTTTTACAAAATGAAGGCTATGACCGCGAATATTATTCCGGTTTCCTGGGTGAGCTCAACACCGATCTTGCTACAGGATTTCCCGATACCGACCTCTTTGTTAACCTGCGTTGTATGAAGATCGATGGTGATACAGCACGGCTCTTCATCGGATGCGGCATCACCAAAGACAGCGATCCCAAAAAGGAATTTATTGAGACTGTGAATAAGAGTATGACCATGCGGAGGGTGCTTTGATTTATTTATAAACCCCAAAGGTTTTTAAAACCTTTGGGGTTAGAGCCGACCTATTAAACTCACGTTAAAGCATTCCCCGGACTGTAACGTAATTATTAACTTGCCTTTTAAAGCTTTTATATGAAGTTATTAGCCATACCTTTTTTCGCACTGATGTTTTTGGCATGTGCTAAAGAAAAGCCCAAACCTATTGTGGTCCAAACCCCGGTTGTTGAAAATACCGAAAACCAGGACGAAGAGATAAAGCGAGCCGAGATCATTGCTTTCGCTAAAAAATATATGGGCACGTCCTATTGCTATGCGTCTTCCGACCCGAAAAAAGGATTCGACTGTTCCGGTTTTGTGAATTTCGTGTTCGATAATTTTGGCATCGACCTGCCACGCAGTTCATCAGGGTTCGCGAATATCGGCAGGACATTAAAGCCGGAAGAATTCCAAATAGGGGATGTATTGGTATTCTACGGCTACCGCGATACGAAGTCGATTGGCCATGTGGGTATTATTTGCGAAGCCAATGGTATGAAGTCTAAATTCATACATGCCTCCTCAGGTAAAGAAATGGCGGTTACAATCAGCGAGCTGGGTTCCGAAATGTACACGCGCCGGTATTATAAATGTGTTGATGTAATTAGCGGGAAGTAAGTTTTCAGCCTGCCTGTAGTAAAAGGAAGGTCGAAATGCGGCATTTTGTTGTTATGCTTCTCGACTGCGCTCGAAGTGACAACGGTTATATCATACTCATTACTAAATTTCATAATAAATAATTCCCTATTTTCGTTTACATAAACAAAAACCATCTATGAAAAAGCTGTTCTCATTCGCTCTACTTTTCCTTTTGCCGTTAACGCTTGCTGCGCAGGAGCAATTCTCCGTGTATTTCGATACCAATAAGGATGATCTAACCAAAGCCCAGCAGCAGCGTCTGACCGAATGGATCGCGGCCAATAAGGGCTCAAAGATACTTGCGATCAACGGCTACACTGATGAGGATGGAAGCATAGGGCTGAACGACTCGCTTGCGCAGCGCAGGGTACTGACCGTGTTCGCACAGACAAAAGGCAAGGTGAACACCCGTGAGGATTTCAGGACGCGTAGTTTCGGCAAGCTCCATAAGATGTCGCCCGTAAAGGCAGAGAACCGTAAAGTGACGTTGTATTACCTTCAGGAAAAAGACCTTGCCAAAGAAAATGAAATACTCGGCATTACCGAAGCACCCAAAGAACCGGTTAAGCCAAAAGTAAAAGAAGTTGTGGAATATCCTTCGGAGATCACGGTGCATAATCCAGATGGCAAGGAGGAAACCCTGAAGCTGGACGTGGCCTTTATGAAGAAAGTAGGCGACGGTAAGCCGGGCGATGTGATCGTAATCAACAATCTGAATTTTTACGAGAATACGTTTGCCGTGGTAAGGGAGTCGAGGTACCGAATGTTTGAGCTGCTGGAGACTATGCGCGCCAACCCTTACCTTAAAATAAAACTGCAGGGCCATGTGTGCTGCATGAAAGCCGACCGCCAGGACCTGTCTAACAAAAGGGCCAAAGCCATTATGCAATTCCTCAATACCAATGGCATTGAAAAGAACCGCCTGACTTTTGAAGGCTTTGGCGTATCAAAGCCCCTGTTCCCGATACCTGAAAAAAGCGCCGAAGAAGCTGCTGCTAACAGGAGGGTAGAGATATTGATCGTGGAGAATCCTTAGGAAGTTGATTTGTTGATGCGGTAATTTGCTGATTTTATAGTAAACACATTTGTTATTATAGTTACCGTAAAGTTCCATAGTATAAGCAGTACTCAATATACCAGATTTATTGGTTTGGTTACTAAAGATAATGAGAGTGCTGGGGAATATTGTGCGTTTAAAATTATCTATAAGTACATTATAAGTGAAGTCATTAATCAGGAAGTGTATGTGCTAAGGCGTCGATTCAATTTCTGTGGATTTTGACGGGTATCAAAAACGTTTGAAATTAAAACCATTTTATAAATAGAATCTATCCAATATATAATTTTATAATTTTTATATAAAAGGTAACGAAACTCCTGAACCCGATCAGATAAATTTGTTTCAATCTGACCGGATAATGCATTTTTATCAAGGTCTAATGTAACTTCAACTATACCATCCACCAGATTGGCGCAACCCTTATGCTTGCTTTGAATACATAATAATTGAAGATATCTTCAAGTTTATTTTCTGCAAATTGTGTCCAGTAAACCGTTAGCCCCATTTTTTGATTTTATCTCTTAGGTCTGAAGCTTTGGTAATTCTTCCGCTTTGTGCATCTTCAATTGACTGGTCTGTTTCTGTATTTAGCTGCTCCAATGACATTGGGGACATATTTCTCTCTGTCAATTCTGCCTTACTGGTATGCATGAATTTTTCAAGCGCGCTTATAATTTCCTCATTTTGGAGCCTGAGAAATTCCTGTACGAACGTTATTTTTCTTGCTTCTAAGTCCATAATGTAATCTCTTTGCCCAAATGTACAAAATTTGAATTAGTTTTAATATCCCCCTTCTATTCAATAAACAATACCCAATAAAAAATAATAATTCCCCTTATCTTTGCCCCAACAACACAAACTACACTACATGAGTTCTGATACCAGCAAACGCTATAGCCAGCGCGGTGTTTCGGCTTCCAAGGAAGACGTTCATAACGCCATAAAGAATATCGACAAAGGCCTTTTCCCGAAAGCTTTCTGCAAAATCGTGCCCGACTACCTTATCGGCGACAACGACTACTGCCTCATCATGCATGCCGACGGCGCAGGCACCAAATCGTCCCTTGCGTATATGTACTGGAAGGAGACAGGTGATATATCGGTATGGAAAGGCATTGCACAGGATGCGCTTATCATGAACATAGACGACCTGCTTTGTGTAGGCGCTGTCGATAATATTATGCTGTCGTCAACCATTGGCAGGAATAAGAATTTAGTTCCCGGCGAAGTGATTTCGGCTATCATCAACGGTACCGAAGAGCTTATTGAAGAACTGAAAGGCTTTGGTGTGACTATCCATTCCACTGGGGGTGAGACCGCCGATGTAGGCGACCTTGTGCGCACTATAATCGTAGACTCTACCGTTACCGCACGCATGAAACGCAGCGATGTGATCGACAATGCGAATATCCGCCCCGGCGATGTTATTGTGGGACTTGCTTCCTTTGGGCAGGCTTCTTACGAAAAAAGCTATAATGGCGGTATGGGCAGCAACGGGCTTACCTCGGCGCGCCATGATGTGTTCGACAACTATCTTGCCCAGAAATACCCGGAAAGCTTTGATGCGGCAGTACCGGCCGACCTCGTATATTCCGGGAAAACAAAACTGACCGATGCTGTGGAAGGCAGCCCCATAGATGCAGGCCAACTGGTGCTTTCGCCTACGCGGACATACGCCCCGATCATCAAAAAGATCTTAGATAAATATA
Source organism: Flavobacterium album (assembly GCF_003096035.1). Lineage (NCBI taxonomy): Bacteria > Pseudomonadati > Bacteroidota > Flavobacteriia > Flavobacteriales > Flavobacteriaceae > Flavobacterium > Flavobacterium album. Next base: position 2,424,234 of record NZ_CP029186.1, read on the forward strand.
CGCCTGCCGATATCCACGGGATGGTGCATTGCAGTGGCGGCGCACAGACTAAAGTCCTGCACTTTGTAGATAATGTGCATGTGGTAAAAGACAACCTGTTCCCGGTTCCGCCACTATTTAGGCTGATACAGGAACAAAGCGGCACGGACTGGAAAGAGATGTACCAGGTATTCAATTGCGGCCACAGGATGGAGCTTTACGTTCCTGAGAGTATTGCAGAAGATATCATAACCATCTCAAAATCGTTTAATATCGATGCCCGGATTGTGGGAAGAGTAGAGCAGTCTGATATTAAAAAGCTGACTATAAAAAGCGAATACGGTATTTTTGAATATTAATTTTTTTGGAATGCGGATGACGCGGATTTTGACGGATGGGCGCGGATTTTTTATATGCGTATAAATTCAATTAAAATGTATAATTAGGACTGATTCCACTAATTTTATAATTCGTGATAATTAGTATAATTCGTGGCTAAATACTATGCAGGCAAAAAAACGCACCTTCCTCGATGCCCAGTGGCGCAAGCTCATCATGATCAACTATGCTGTTGATCCGGACAGCCTCAAAAAGCACCTGCCTTTTGAAACCGAGATCGACCTGTGGAACGGTACCTGCTATGTGAGCCTTGTGGGGTTCATGTTCGTCGACACCAAAATGCTTGGCCTGCGTATCCCTTTCCATATTAATTTTGAGGAGATCAACCTGCGTTTTTACGTGAAGTATAAAGATACCGAAGGTTACAAAAGGGGAGTGGTGTTCATTAAGGAGATCGTACCCCAGCCGGCACTGACCTTTGTGGCCAACCTGTTGTACAATGAGAACTATGAAACCATGAAAACCCGCCATTCCTGGGTGGAAAGTGATGACAGCCTCACAGTGGAATATGGCTGGCGAAAAGGGGACTGGCATACCATAAAAGTTGTATCCGATAAGACCACGGTTGATATAAAGCCTGAAAGCGAGGAGGAGTTCATCACTGAGCATTTCTGGGGTTATACGAAAATCAATGATAAAGTAACTTCAGAATATGAGGTGGCCCACCCGCGCTGGCAAATCTACCCTGTGAAAAGCCACGAGGTAAATGTTGATTTCGAAAAAGTATATGGCAGTGATTTTGCTTTCCTCCAAGGCGAAAAGCCTGTATCTGTTTACCTTGCCGAGGGCTCTGAAATACTGGTAAAGCAGGGCAGGAAAATAAAAATAAAAAAATAACAATTATGAAAATAGAACTGAAAAACGGGATGGGCGGATTGCTCTTCGGGATGAAGGAAAAAGACGTAAAGGCACTCTATGGCGAACCCGACAGGAAATACAAGGATGAAGACACCAATGTTGTTTATGTATACAATGACAAAAAGCTCCGGCTGACGTTTTATCAGGATGAGGATTTCAGGCTGGGCTACCTGATAACAGCTAACCCAAATGCCGAACTATTTTCGGGTAAAGTGATTGGCGAAAAATGGAAACAGGTTGAAAAGCAACTGGAAGGGAAGGGCATAAAGTCATTCGAAAAGGAAAACTTTGATACGGTTGATAATCATTTCAACGAAGCTAACTGGGTGATATTCCAAACCGAATTTGGCGAGGTGGTAAAGATAGAAATGGGTGCGATCATCAATGCGAAGGATGAGTTCGATTGGAAGTTTAAGGGATAAATTATTCAACCTGAAAATACTGTAACAAAAAGGGACTCCTCGCGGAATCCCTTTTTTTTATTTCTTCAGCTGTTATTTCGTTGGCATTGTGCCATACATCTCAAGCTCAAACACCACATTGGCATTCGGCGTAATGCCGCCCCTTGGAGCTCCTGCTTCGCCCCATGCAAGGTGCGACGGGATGAAAAGGATTACTTTATCGCCCGGTGCCATTAGCTCAAGGCCTTCGATAAAGCCGGGTATCATACCTGTTTTTGTGCCTGTTTTAAAAGGCATTGGCTTGTAAGCGCCGGCTGCATCTTTCTGCTGGATGTAGTTGTTCATGTCTTTGGCTACCTGGGCAATGCTCGAATCGAAAAGGAAACCGTTCTCAAGGTATCCTGAATAATCCAGGTAAACCTCTGTTCCGTCAGCAGCTTTTGCGCCGTTACCTTTTTTCAGGAATTTATAATAAAGGCCCGAAGCGGTTTTAGTGGCAGTTGCTTTTTCTTTGGCAAAATAGGCAGCTTTTTCAGCTTTTACCTTTTCTATTGCCTCCTCTTTTTTCTTCTGCTCGGCTGCCGCTTTTGTGTAATATTCCTTAAATACTTTAGGGGCATCGAATTTCTTGGCTTCTTTTCCTACACGGATTATTTTTATGGTCTCCATGGTGTCGCCCTGTGCAATACTGTTCACTACGTCCATGCCCTGTACCACATGCCCGAAAACGGTGTGGATACCGTCAAGGTGCGGCGTTGGTACGTGTGTGATAAAGAACTGGCTGCCGTTGGTAGCTTTACCGGCATTGGCCATCGAAAGGATACCTGGCTTGTCGTGCTTAAGGTCTGTGATCTCGTCGGCGAACTTGTAGCCCGGCCCGCCAGAGCCATCGCCTTTAGGGTCACCGCCCTGGATCATAAAATTGCTGATCACGCGGTGCCATTTCAGGCCGTTGTAAAAAGGCTTCCCTTTAAGGTCGGCCGATACCATGTCGTTCTTGCCTTCGGCAAGGCTAACGAAGTTGGCTACTGTAAGGGGTGTTTTCTGGTATTCAAGCTGTACTACTATAACACCTTTATTGGTAGTTATTTCAGCATATAGCCCGTCGCCCAGTTCGGCAGGCGGAGGTGTGTTGGTGTTCTTGCACGAGAAAAACAGTGCAACTAAGCTTAAAAAAAGACTTGTCATTGGTTTCATTATTAATTAATTCTGCTTTACTTCCTGTTCTGTTTTGATATCATTCAGCGTCACGGTGCATATAAGTGGCTCGTTGGTGCCGATCTTATTGTTGTCCCCGTGGTAGCCAAACCCCATGTGCGATGGGAAAAGGAACGTTACTTTTTCGCCCTCGTTCATCAGCTTGATGCCGTCACGAAGCCCCATCATAATGTTTTGCTTGTCAACATAATACACCTGTGGGCGCAGTTCGGTCTCGCTGTAAATGATATTGCCTTTTATGTCTTTGATCTCATAGTCAAAATAGGCCACATCGCCGCGTTTCGGGGTAATGGTATCGGTGGTGTTCTCAATATCGTAATGGTACCAGTAACCCTTGGCTGAAGCGATATATTTGATCTTAGGGTCGCTTTTTATGATAGAGTCTATCTGCGATTCTTCATTGGCCACCAGCTTTTTGTTGCGCTCTATGGATTCTTTCATAAAGGTGCCGGAAGTCCTGTTCAAAGGCTGCCTGGCCTGCTGCTGCGAGCAGCCGGTAATCAATGCTCCCATGAGGAGCAGTAATGCTATTATCTTCTTCATTATATCAGTCAATTTTCGTGTGCGCTAAAATAGCAATAAATTTCTTTATGGTAGCTTCCAGTGACTCAGTACTTTTTCCGCCGGCTGCATTAATGTGCCCGCCGCCGCTAAAATGGTCCCTCGCAAATTGGTTCACATCGAAATCCCCTTTCGAGCGGAAGGATATCTTTATGATTCCTTCTTCCTTATTTTCGGTAAAGAACGCTGTGAACACGATGCCTTTCATGCTCAGCCCGTAATTGACAATGCCTTCGGTATCGCCTTTATTATGACCAAAGCTGTTCAGCTCGTCCTGGCTCAGTGAAGTGTAGGACGTTTTATATTCCGGTAATACTTTGAGGTTCTGCAAAGCCCTTGCCAGTATCTGTATGCGGGCGTGGGAATGGTTGTCGAACAGCAGGCTGTGAATCTCGCTATTATTTATGCCCAGGTCGATGAATTCGGCTGCCACCCTGTGTGTAGTGCCTGTAGTGAGCGGGTAACGGAAAGAGCCGGAATCGGTAACAATACCGGTATAGAGGCAGGTCGCCACAGTCTTGTTAAGGTACTCCTTTTCATCCAGCGCATTGATAAAATGGTACACCATCTCGCAGGTAGAGCCGTAATTGGTATCCGAAAATGTATAAGCCGCATAATCATCCGGTGCCTGGTGGTGGTCTATCATGATGAAAGGTACCGTAAGGCTTTTCAGCACGTTTTCCATCTGTTCGCCGATACGGCCCAGTGTGTTGAAATCGAGCGTAAAAACAAGTTCTGCTTCCTGCAATATTTTTGTAGCAGCATCATTTTGCCGTTCGAAAACGGTAACGGTATCTGCTCCGGGAAGCCAGGCGAGGAAATCAGGAAATTCATTTGGTGAAATTACATTGGCCTCATGGCCTTTTTGCTTCAGGAAATGGTAAAGGCCAAGGGTAGATCCCATAGCGTCGCCATCGGGATTTCTGTGGGGTATTATGGCAATCTTTTTGGGTGAGGCCAACAATTGCTTCACCGATGCAATATCTTCGGGTGTCATCATGCTGCGAATTTACATTTTTTTATTGGAAAGCCCAATAACAGTGCCAAAGGGGAAAATTCCAAATTTCAAAATAATAAATTCCAAAAAACAAGCTCCAAATCACAAAACAATCATGAACTCCTTAATTTCGGTCTCCGGTTTGTAATTTGTGTTTTGGGTTTTGGAATTTAACCAGTTATTGGAATTTCAATCCCCACAACCTCCACACCCGCTGCAGCCTGAACATCCGCTGCTGCAGCCACTATCGCCGTGTGAAGAGCACCCGCTGTGGCCGTGGCTGTCACCGGAGGCACAGGATGCAACACAACCGCCACCGCCGTTTCCACTGCTACCGCCACCTTTGTTATTACGGTTTCGTACAGCAGAAATGACAAAGGCGATTACGAAGATGATGATGAAAACATTTCCCGGCGATGCCTGTATGCATAATAAGCCAGAGGCAATCAGCGCCGTACGGATCGCGGTATCCCAAAAGAACCTGCCCGGCTTTGGTATCAGCCAGTTTTTATCGAGGTTTACCCTTTGGAAATTGATCTCGCTGAACCGCTCATCATTATCCTGCCAGATGTCCGAAGGGGGAGGGGCGCCGAATTTTTCAGTGTAAACTTCTTTGAGCGAGGTGTAACAGCCATCAAATTTCTGCTGTTCGCTCTTGCCGCCCTTGGTCGGGTTGTGGTGGATTTTCCGAGCGAGCGTGCTTTCGCAAAGATTATCCCAGTAAGATCTGGTGTACGTCAGGTGCAGGTGCCATGCCTGGTCTACCGGATCCGAAGGTGTGACCGGTGTGGGCGACACGCAGCACAGGAAAATGAATTTTTTGTACTCTTCGATCACACGCCCTGTGTAGTCAGTGTTCCAGCCATTCTCGCGGGCCAGTCTTTTCGCGAATGTCAATTGGGTTCCTTCACTGTCAAACCCGAACCTCTCGAGCTTGTCCCAAAGTTGTTTTTCAACTGTTGTCATTTTTGTTTTAAAGGTACTAAAAACAAGAAACGGCGGCCCATTTCGAGCCGCCGTTTCGTTCCATTGTTTTGTGCCTTTGTTACATTTTTTTCATGAACTCAGTCTTCAGCACGATCACACTGCCGCCAACCTTTCCTTCGATCTCTTTTACATCGTCAGTAAGCCTGATATTCTTAACTACCGTACCTCTTTTTATCACAGATGACAACCCTTTTACCTTCAGGTCTTTTATTACCGTTACGCTGTCGCCTTCCTTTAAAATATTACCGTTGCTGTCTTTTGTTTCCATGGCTATTATTGAATTTTTTTCTGGTACAAAGGTAATATTATAGATGATAAAGAAAATCATTTGGTAAGAATTACAAAAAATTCACCAATTCACTGTAAATTATAGTGATATGAGTAACTGTCATTAGTGTATTCGTAGTAAAAACATACATCACCTAAAAATCCAAAATCTATTTTCAAATTTCCACGGATTGTTTTACTTTTGCCCATGCAACACAACGTACTTATTTTAGACTTCGGGTCGCAATATACACAACTTATTGCGCGAAGGGTTCGCGAGCTGAATATCTTCTGCGAAATTTTCCCCTTCAATAACCCACCAACCGACCTTTCAACTTACAAAGCCGTGATCCTTTCGGGCAGCCCCTTTTCTGTAAGGGCTGAAGATGCACCGCATCCCGACCTGTCGCAAATCCGTGGTAAGCTGCCATTGCTGGCTGTTTGCTATGGTGCGCAGTACCTGGCCCACTTTCATGGCGGCGAAGTAGCACCAAGCAACATCCGCGAATATGGCCGTGCTAACCTGTCCTATATTAAGGAGGGTGAACCGTTCCTCGAAGGCGTTTCCGGCAACAGCCAGGTATGGATGAGCCACAGCGACACCATCAAGAAGCTTCCCTCTAATGCAGTAAGGCTCGCCAGTACAAAAGACGTGGAGAATGCCGCCTACAGGATTGAGGGCGAAACTACCTATGCGATACAATTCCACCCGGAAGTGTACCACTCTACCGACGGGGCAAAAATGCTGGAGAACTTCCTTGTGAAGATCGCTGAGGTACCGCAGAGCTTTACGCCAAATTCCTTTGTTGAGGATATTGTGGCCGAGCTTAAAGCTAAGATACAGGAGGATAAAGTGGTTTTAGGACTTTCCGGCGGGGTAGATTCTACCGTAGCAGCAGTGCTTCTTAATAAAGCCATCGGCAAAAACCTGTATTGTATTTTCGTGAATAACGGCCTTCTCCGCAAAGACGAATTCGAAAGTGTGCTCCATCAATATAAGGACATGGGGCTTAATGTAAAAGGCGTTGACGCTTCCGACAGATTCCTGTCGCAACTCGCAGGCATCGAAGACCCTGAAACGAAACGCAAAACCATTGGCCGTGTGTTCATCGAGGTTTTTGATGATGAGGCCAACCAGCTAACCGATGTAAAATGGCTGGCACAGGGAACGATATATCCAGATGTTATCGAATCGGTTTCCGTAAAAGGTCCATCGGCAACCATCAAGTCGCACCACAACGTTGGCGGCCTTCCTGACTTCATGAAGCTGCAGGTGGTAGAACCGTTGCGCATGCTTTTTAAGGATGAGGTGAGAAGGGTAGGATCCACTTTGGGCATCGACCCGGAACTGCTGGGCAGGCACCCGTTCCCCGGCCCGGGATTGTCTATCCGTATTTTAGGTGATATTACGCCGGAAAAAGTACGCATACTCCAGGAAGTAGACCACATTTTCATACAGGGGCTTAAAGACCATGGCTTATACAATAAAGTATGGCAGGCCGGAGCGATACTGCTTCCGGTGAATAGTGTGGGTGTTATGGGCGATGAGCGTACCTACGAAAAAGTAGTGGCGCTGCGTGCCGTGGAATCAACTGACGGCATGACTGCCGACTGGGTGCATCTTCCGTACGAATTCCTCATGAAGATATCTAATGAAATAATAAATAAGGTAAAAGGCGTAAACCGTGTCGTTTATGACATCAGTTCGAAGCCGCCTGCCACCATTGAGTGGGAATAATATTAGAAGCCTCTGTAATTACAGGGGCTTTTTTTATAGAGTTGATTTTTAACATTTTAACACCCTGTTAAAAGATGATATTCATAATAGTACTATTTTTTTTATGATTAAATTTGGTTTTAGGGAAGAGTTTGAAAGTAAAAATTTACAACTATGAAGAGGATGTTTTTATTTTGTTTAATATTATTGGGCTATGCTGCCACGGCGCAGGATATTGAAAAAGAAGAAGAAAGCACTGCCAATGTACACGACAGGAGCAGCGAGGATTTCTATGTAGAGGAAGATGCTGAGCCGGGCGCATTCTTTATCGACCATAAAGTTATGCAGGGCGAACAGGTAGCCATGATATGCCGCAGGTACATGTTAGAACCGGCAGATATTTACCTTTTCAATAGCGATGCAGTAAATGGTATAGCAAAAGGCACAGTGCTCAAAATACCGCTCCACAGATCGAAAAAGAAAGACCTTGATGGCTTTATAAAAGAACTGGAAAAGAAAAATGGCGGCTCACCCCAGGTCGCAGCGCCTCAAAAGCGTAAGAAAATGGGGGTTATGTAGTTTTTATTTTAACTGAAAATTATAAAGATTACTTACATGATAAGTCGTTACAAAAGCTAACTTTGTAACGACTTAATTGTTTTATAAACGCTCGTAGTATGAAATATCTTGCAGTATTAGTTTTTTCGCTGGCCTTATTGTCAACATCCGCTTACGCACAGGATTATAAAAAGCACACGGTTGCAAAAGGCGAGACGGTAGCGGGCATTGCAAAGCAATATAAGGTTACTCCCTACGATATTTACAAGATAAATCCCGATGCAAAAGACGGCATAAAGGAAAACGCCACGCTCCTGATTCCTGCCACGGGTAAGGAAGCAGTTGCCCCTAAAGAAAAGCCGACCAAGGTAGCCAATACCATCCACGAGGTGGAGGCAAAGGAGACGCTATACAGCCTTGCCAAAAAATATAATGTATCGGTAGAAGATATACAAAAAGCCAATAGCGACGCGCTTAAGGACGGCCTGAAAGTAGGGCAGCAACTAATTATTCCGATAAAAGGGAGCGGCGTGGCGGCACAGGTAAAGGCAGCCGAAAAAGCCGATGCGAAAAAGGGTACTGAAGCCTATATCTACCACGTTGTTGAGGCAGGCGAGACTAAGTACTCCATTGCAAAAAAGCACGGCATTACCGTACAGCTTATCGAAGACCTGAATCCGGCTGTAAAAGATACGCTGCCTTTGGGCTATAACCTGAAGCTGGTGGATAACAACGCTGTAAAACAGGCTGATGCGCCGGAAACTGCCAAGATCGGTAATGATTATGTTGTACAGCCGAAAGAAACTTTGTACAGTATTTCAAAAAGGACAGGGCTTAGCGAGGAGGAACTTATTGCCTTAAATCCGGAGCTTAAGAATGGATTAAAAGAAGGAATGACAATAAAATTACCTTCGGGAAAAGCAATGGCAACAGTTAATGGGCAAGGAACATTGATCTCTTATGGCAAAAGCGCCCCGGGAACTATGACCGACCTTACCAAGACCCTTAAAAAATCTGAAAAGAAAGAAATTGCGATACTGTTGCCATTCAACATGGCAAAAATAGAAAGCGATACGCTGCGCAGGCAGATGCTCCGTTCTGACAGGTTCCTGAACATGACGCTTGATTTTTATGCCGGTGCGCTTATGGCGATCGATTCGGCTAAAGTGCTGGGCCTTCCGTTAAAAGTAAGGATACTGGACTCTAAAGAGAGCAAGAATAGCTCGGATGTGAATGGCCTTGCATCAAGCCTTGGCAGTGCAGATGCTGTAATAGGGCCGTTTTTCCAGGGGAATGTAGAGAATGCGGCGGCATTGCTTGCCTCTAAAAAAATCCCGGTTATTTCGCCATTATCCAAAGATAAAGGCAAGCCGTACAGCAACCTCTTCAATTCTATTCCATCTAATGAAACGATAAGGATGGCTATGATGAATTATATTAAATCGAAGGATGCCAATGTTATCGCGGTGGTCGATCCTAAAAAGGGCAATGCACGCGATTTTATAAAAACCAATTACCCTTCGGCCCGGTTTATCGATGGCACGCCAACCGATGCGATACTGCGCACGCATCTTGTGAAGGATAAAATGAATTATGTTTTGCTCGAAACAGAAAACATTACGATGGTACTTACGACGACGAAACTGCTCGCGGCCCTTCTTAACGATTATAAGATTCAGCTGATAGTGCCTGAACTTACCGATGCGCTCGAGAACGACGAAATGCCAATGGACAGGCTGGCCAAACTGAAAACGCTGTATCCATCGGTTACAAAGGATAACAATTCACCCGAAGCAGCGATTTTTGCAAAAGTATTCAAGGAGAAAAACGGTATTATGCCGAGCCAGTTCGCAACACGCGGTTTTGACGTAACATTTGATACTATCCTGAGGCTGTTCCAGGAGGAAGGCTTTGCAGAAGGCGCAGGGACTATGAGGTCGGAACAGGTAGAAAATCAATTTAGCTATGCTTCCGAAAATGGTGGCAATTATAATAAAGGCGTTTACATCATGCAGTATGATGAAGGCCTGACCATAAAACAAGCAGAATAACCATGACATCAAAGATCACATATTTAGGGGAGTTACGGACATCTTCAATACACTTACAATCAGGTACGGAAATATTATCCGATGCTCCTACAGATAACCGCGGCAGGGGTGAAGCATTTTCGCCTACGGACACGGTTGCCAATGCTTTAGGAAGCTGCATGATCTCGATCATGGGCATCAAAGCCATGGATATGGGCCTGGATATGACAGGCTCTACTGTTGAGGTGACCAAAGTAATGCAGGCCGAGCCCCGAAAAATAGCAAAGATCGGCATCGTTATCAATATGACCCTTGAAGCTGACGAGAAAACCAAAACCATTATGGAACGCGTGGCTATGACCTGCCCGGTTTCGTTAAGCCTTAATCCCGATATTGAGCAGGACGTGGTTTTTAATTGGCCGTCATAACTTGGAACATCCCGACCAGCAAAAAGAATTCCTCATTAAGCTCGCGCATGCCAAAATGCCCTTTGGCAAATATGAAGGCCGCTACCTTATCGACCTTCCGGAATATTATGTCGTGTGGTACCATAATAAAGGCTTCCCAAAAGGACTGTTGGGCGAACAGCTTCATTTAGTTTACGAACTCAAGCTCAATGGGCTGGAAAATATCGTTCGGAATATAAAAGCACAATATCCCCGGTAATTTATCTTTTTTTTTAATGGATCAATGTGCCAATTCGGCGAACCAAAAACGTCCTGTTATTAATTGGTACATCGGATAATTGATACATTGATCAATTAATACACGGATGAATTAATTTTTCGTACTTTTGCCACGTTTTTTTAGGTCATCACAACAACAACTACAACACAACAACAACTTACAATGAAGCAGACAAAGTATATTTTTGTTACAGGAGGCGTGAGCTCTTCCCTCGGGAAGGGTATAATTGCCGCGTCCTTGGCAAAACTATTGCAGGCGAGGGGCTACAGGACAACGATCCAGAAATTCGATCCGTATATCAACGTAGACCCGGGAACACTGAATCCCTACGAACATGGCGAATGCTATGTGACCGATGACGGCGCTGAAACCGACCTTGACCTTGGCCACTATGAGCGTTTCCTGAATGTTCCTACATCGCAGGCAAATAACGTAACAACGGGAAGGGTGTACCTTTCGGTTATAGAGAAAGAGCGCCGCGGCGAATTCCTTGGGAAAACGGTACAGGTAGTTCCGCACATTACCAACGAGATCAAGGAGCGCATGCAGCAGCTGGGCAACACCGGCGAATATGACATCGTGATCACCGAGATAGGTGGTACCGTGGGTGATATCGAATCACTTCCTTATATCGAGTCGGTTAGGCAGCTGGTATGGGATCTTGGCGAAAGCAATGCCATTGTGATCCACCTTACACTGGTGCCTTACCTGGCCGCAGCCGGAGAACTGAAGACAAAGCCTACACAGCACTCGGTAAAAACACTGATGGAGAGCGGTATCAAAGCCGATATACTGGTGTGCCGTACCGAGCACGAATTGTCATCTGACCTTAAACAGAAGCTGGCTTTATTTTGCAACGTGAAAAGGGAAGCAGTAATACAGTCTATCGATGCTTCTACAATATATGATGTGCCTAACCTGATGCTGGAAGAAGGCCTTGACAAGGTAGCGCTGAAAAAACTTGACCTTTCGGAAAAAAATACGCCCGACCTGCAACAATGGAACGAGTTCCTTTTCAGGCTTAAGAACCCAAGGCATACTGTAAACATTGGGCTTGTAGGTAAATATGTAGAGCTTCAGGATTCGTATAAATCGATATTAGAGGCCTTTATACATGCGGGTTCTGCTAATGAGACCAAGGTGAATGTGATAAGCATCCACTCTGAATATATTGACAAGGACAATGCTGAAGAAAAGCTTTCGGGCCTCGACGGTATCCTTGTAGCTCCGGGCTTTGGGGGCAGGGGTATAGAAGGCAAGATTGAAACCGTACGTTATGCCAGGGAAAACAACATTCCGTTCTTCGGGATATGCCTGGGAATGCAGATGGCAGTTATAGAATATTCCAGGAATGTACTGGGATTGAGCGATGCAAATTCAACAGAAATGAACGAGCACACGCCACACCCGGTGATCAACATCATGGAAGAGCAGAAAACTATTACCGACAAAGGCGGAACCATGCGCCTTGGCTCATGGAAATGTGATATTAAAGAGGGTACGCTTGCGCATAAGATATATGGCAAATCGCAAATAGGCGAGCGCCACCGCCACCGTTATGAGTTCAACAGTGCCTATGTTGCCGATCTTGAAAAAGCAGGCCTCAGGGCATCGGGGATCAACCCTGATACCGGCCTTGTTGAAATAATTGAAATTGAAGGCCATCCGTTCTTTATCGGGGTGCAGTATCATCCTGAATATAAGAGTACGGTGGCCAACCCGCACCCGCTGTTCGTAAGTTTTGTAAAGGCGGCAGTGCTAAAGAAAAATGGATAGTACAAGTGCTTTTGCACTATAGTTCCGGGCAGCCCGGATAGTTAAGTGAATTAATTTAAACTCAATGGAAGAAAAGAAGTTAGATTTAAAAACGATTGTTGGTTTTGGCCTAATAGCATTGCTGCTAATATGGATGATCTATAACCAGTCATCGAACCGCGAAGCGGAACTGAAAGAAAAAGCGAAAAAGGAGCAGATAGACAAAGCGAAGGAAAAGCAAATCCCCGAGCAAAAGACAGCTGCCCTGCCGCAGGATTCCATAGCAAATGATTCCTTAAAGATCGCCGGGCTTAAAAGCTCACTTGGTGCCTTTGCCTACAGCGCTACATTGCCATCAGCTAAAGACAACACTACTAAAATCGAGAATGGGCTTCTTACGCTCCACATTTCCAATAAAGGGGGCTACATCAGCGAGGCTAACCTGAACAATTTCGAGCAGTTTGAAAAAGGCTCTAACAAAAGGGTAGAGCTTATCAAAGAGAATAATGCCCATTTGAACCTCCAGTTCAAAACCAAAGATAACCGCATACTCAATACAAGGGATATGTATTTTGAGCCGGTTCTTAGCAAAGAAGGCAAGAACCAGGTGCTTACCATGAGGCTTAAGGCCGGCGAGAACCAGTTCCTGGAATACCGCTATGTGCTGAAGCCTAACGATTTCATGATGGACTTTTCGATCCGTACACAGGGCCTTTCGCAGGTGCTGGATACGTCTAAGCCAATGGACCTGGAATGGCAGCTGAAGGCCTTCAGGAACGAAAAGAGCGTATCATACGAAAGCCGTTATACCGACCTCGTTTATGAATATGAAGATGGCAAGGACGACAAGTTGGGCCAGGGCAAGAACGATACCGAGAAAGTGGAGAATGTTACCTATGTAGCTTTCAAGCAGCACTTTTTCACTTCGATACTTTTAACGGATACCCCGTTCAAAACAGCCGACCTTACATCAGAAAACCTTGTTCATGATGATAAGACAGATACCATCTTTACCAAAAGGTTTACAGCTAAAATGCCATTGGAATTCAAAGGCGGGGAGTTGAGCTATAATATGAACTGGTACTACGGCCCGGCCGATTACAAAATACTGAATGACTACGACAGGAACCTTGATGAGGTGATGCCGCTGGGCTGGGGTATATTCGGCTGGATCAACCGATATATCTTTATTCCGGTATTTACATTCCTGAGCAGCTTCCTCCCGTACGGTATTGGCATCATTATCTTTACGATACTCGTAAGGCTGGTAATGTCGCCGGTAACGTATAAGTCGTATAAGTCGCAGGCCAAGATGAAAGTGCTTCGCCCTGAAATACAGGAACTGAACGAAAAGTACAAGAAAGACCCGATGAAAAAGCAGCAGGAAACCATGAAGCTTTACAACAGCGCAGGGGTAAACCCGATGGCGGGATGCCTTCCGGCATTGATGCAGATTCCGGTGTTTTATGCTTTGTTCCAGTTTTTCCCATCGTTCTTCGACCTGAGGCAGCAGAGTTTCCTTTGGGCAACCGACCTTTCGTCGTATGACTCTATTGCTCACCTGCCTTTCTACATACCGTTCTATGGTAACCACGTGAGCCTTTTCCCGATACTGGCTTCTATAGCGATATTCTTCTACATGAAAATGACCACGGGCGACCAAAGCATGGCCGCGCCGCCGCAGGAAGGCATGCCGGATATGAGCAAGATTATGAAGATCATGATATACATATCGCCGATAATGATGCTTATCTTCTTTAACAACTATGCATCAGGCTTAAGCTTGTATTACTTTGTGTCCAACCTTATTACGATTGGTATTATGCTTGTGATAAAGAATTATATTGTAACCGAAGACAAGATGCATGCGCTGATACAGGCCAACAAAGCCAAGCCGAAAACGCAGGGACGTTTCCAGAAGAAAATGCAGGAAATGATGGAGCAGGCCCAGGAGCAGCAAAAAGCAAGGGGCAAAAAATAAGAATTGAACATCCGCTCCGGCGGATGTTTTTTTATTATATCGTTTTTGGCTTACTTTTGGATATACTAAAAAAAGCCTTTAGGGGTTATATCATAAATCGACTTAACTAATTATGAAAAACAGATTCTTTGTCTTTATCGTATTGTTATTTACAGCGTTCGGGTCTTTTGCCCAGGAAAACCAGATGGATGCCGCCGGCAAGCGCCATGGGGTTTGGAAAGGCATTTATGAAGACACCAAAAAACCGCGCTACGAAGGGACTTTCGATCACGGTAAAGAAACCGGTACCTTTAAGTTTTTTGAAAATAACGAAGCCTCAACGCTTAAGGCAACACGTGTATTCGCTGCCGACGGTTCCTGCTACACCACTTTCTTTGATGAAAAAGGCAACAAGCTAAGTGAAGGCCGGGAAGTGAACAAGCTTAACGAGGGCGAATGGAAATTTTACCATCCTGCTTCCAAAGCGCTGATGTCAACAGAACGCTATGCAAAAGGCAAGCTTACAGGGATACGCAAAGTGTTTTTCCCGAATGGCAAGATCAACGAGGAAACCACTTTTGTAAACGGCATCAAAGACGGCATCTATAAAAATATACCGAAACAGGCATACTCCTGGAAGATTCCAAATATAAAAATGGCGAGTACAACGGCCCGGCAACCTACAGGAACGGACAGGGAGAAATCGTAGCCACAGGCCAGTTTACTAACGGTAAGAAAACAGGTATCTGGAAATTCTACGAAAAGAATAAAGTGGTAAAGGAAGAGAACATGAGTGTTAAGCGCACCGCAAATAAAGGTAAAAAAGCGAATTAATTGTTTTTGGGCGTGCCCCTTTGGGTCGGGCTCTCCGCTTTATCCCTCCGCTGCGCTACGGGGATATCGCTGCGATCCCTCACGCTCGTTTCAAATCGTATTATCGTACAAAAACCCAAAGATTTCAAAAACACAGGTACTCGGAAGATGAAAATGCCATTACAATTAGAACGTAGACAATTTTTATTTTTTACCACAAAGTGCACAAAGTTTTTACACAAGGCGCACAACGATGACCGCCAATGGCGGGAGGTCACAGGGCTTTGTGTCCCTTCAGCATAAACAATTTATAGTTTCTGCCTTGTGTCCTTTGTGTAAAAACTTTGTGCACTTTGTGGTAAAAGTCTTTAAAATAAGCCTTTTAGACAGCTGTGTCTCAAAATCTTTCGGGTTCCTGATTTAAAATCCGCGTAAATCTAAAAAAATCCGCGTCATCCGCGTTCCAATAAAAATTCCGTATTTTTGCATCAAATTTAGAAGAAAGGATTTAAAATGAAACGTGTTGTAGTAGGGCTTTCAGGTGGGGTAGATTCGAGTGTGGCAGCATATCTGTTACAGGAGCAGGGTTATGAAGTGATAGGCCTGTTCATGAAAAACTGGCACGACGATTCGGTAACCATATCCAACGAATGCCCGTGGCTGGAAGACAGCAACGACGCACTGCTTGTCGCCGAAAAACTGGGCATCCCTTTCCAGACAGTCGACCTGAGCGAGCAATACAAAGAGCGTATCGTAGACTATATGTTCAACGAATACGAAAAAGGCAGGACACCCAACCCGGATGTGCTTTGCAACCGCGAGATAAAATTTGATGTCTTTATGAAGATAGCCCTAAGCCTTGGCGCCGATTATGTGGCTACAGGGCATTATTGCCGCAAAGGGACTATAGAAAAAGACGGAAAAGAAATACACCAACTGCTTGCCGGTGCCGACGGAAATAAAGACCAATCCTACTTTTTGTGCCAGCTTTCGCAGGAGCAATTAAGCAAAGCCTTGTTCCCGATAGGGGAGCTTACCAAACCGCAGGTTCGCGAAATAGCAGCCAAAATGGACTTGGTGACCGCCGAAAAGAAAGACTCACAAGGGCTTTGCTTTATCGGTAAAGTGCGCCTGCCAGAATTTTTGCAGCAGCAATTACAGCCGAAAGAAGGCGTTATCTATGAAGTGGGGGCCGATATCGATACCTATAGCCATGATAAGCCGCAATTCGGTTCGGTAAAAGAGCAGCTGGCTTACGAAGCAAAGAACATCGACTACAGCCCCGAAATGGGCAAAATGGTAGGCAGGCACCAGGGCGCGCATTATTACACCATAGGGCAGCGCAAAGGGTTAAACGTAGGCGGTACCAAAGAACCGCTCTTCATCATTGCGACCGATGTAGCCACCAATACAATATACACAGGGCAGGGGCACAACCACCCGGGGCTGTTCCGTAAGGCGCTGTTCATACAGGAAAGTGAGATCCATTGGGTGCGCGAAGACCTTGAACTGAAAGACGGGGAAACCATGGACGTGATGGTACGCATCCGTTACCGCCAGCCGTTACAGAAAGCCACATTGCACAAATTCGATAACGGGATGTACATCTCTTTCGCAGCGCCGCAATCCGCCATTACCGAAGGGCAGTTTGCCGCATGGTATATAGGTGAAGAGCTTGTGGGAAGCGGGGTAATATCCTGATCATGATAACAGCTGAAAAAATACAAGTGTATGATACTTTTAACGGCCTTTGGGATGGGTTGGCACTAACTGGTATTACCCATCAGAAAAGCCTTTTTGAAACCAACGATGATTGGTATCATTTAACTAATTTCTATCAGGATATAACATTAGTGAATAATAAGCTTGCTTCAGCAGGATATGCCACGGATATCCTTGCCAGGATGAAGGAATATTGTGATGAGGAAGGGTACAAAATGTTAGCATCTAAGATAGTTGGACTTTAAGGCAGACAAGTATGCTCTACAACCTCCATACCCACTCATCCTCAAACAATCCGAATGTCTTCGAAATCGTAAATCGCTATCCTTACGAAGCCATTGATGTACCTTATTTTTCCACAGGCATCCATCCCTGGCATATTGACGAAAGTAAAATCGAAGAGCACCTTTCTATAATTGAAGAGCGCCTACAGCAACCTAATTGCCTTGCCCTTGGTGAATGCGGGCTGGACAAGCGTATCGAAATTCCGCTGGATGTGCAGCAAACAGTGTTTGAAAAACAGTTGTTATTAGCAAAAAAATACCAAAAACCCGTAATTTTGCATCTTGTTGCCGCGTTTCAGGAGCTCATCGAAATAAAGAACAGGGTACAGCCCGGCGTACCGATGATGGTACACGGCTTTTCGAAAAATGCGCAGGTTGCAAAGCAATTGCTGGATAGCGGCTTTTACCTTTCCTTTGGAAAATACCTGTTGCGCAACCCTGAACTGTCGACAGTTTTGGCAGAAGTGCCGCACGACAGGTTTTTCCTGGAAACCGATACGATTGAGGAAAGTATTGCCGAAGTATATGAGAAAGCAGCGCTGGCACGGAATACAACTATTGAAGATATTAGAAATACGATAAGCACTAATTTTAAAACCGTTTTTAAAAATGGCTGAATGGACAGAGCGTGCCGAACTCTTATTTAAGAAGGAAGGCCTGGAGAAATTGAAGAATTCGCATGTGATGGTAGTCGGTATGGGGGGCGTTGGGTCGTTTGCCGCAGAATTTATTGCAAGGGCAGGAGTGGGCACCATGACCATTGTGGATGGCGACGTGGTGGATATCACCAACATCAACCGCCAGCTTCCGGCGCTGCATTCTACGGTAGGGCAGCCAAAAGTGGATATCGTAGGGGACAGGCTGATGGATATCAACCCGGAACTAAAGCTTATCCGTATAAAAGAATTTCTTTCACCGGAACGGGCCTACGAACTTGTTACCGATGAATATGATTATGTGCTCGATTGTATTGACAGCATTACGCCAAAGCTGAACCTTATCATTTCCGCCCGCAGGAAAAAGGTAAAAATCATCAGCAACATGGGGGCCGGCGGCAAGTATGAGGCCGGCAAGGTAAAGGTGGCCGACATCAGCAAGACCGACGTGTGCCCGTTGGCCAAGACGGTACGCAAGCGCCTTCGCAAAGAAGGGGTGAGCAAAGGTGTGAAAGTGGTTTTCTCAACCGAAGCGCCAGACGAGACCAGCCTTAAAATGACCGATGGCACCAATTTCAAGAAATCATTTTTCGGTACCAACAGCTGGATACCCGCGGTATTTGGACTGCATTCCGCCGAAACGGTAGTAAAGTACCTGATTAAGAAATAAGAATTTTTCCTCGGAATTATTTCAAGCCCCAAAGGTTCCAAAACCTTTGGGGTTTTTGATTTATGGATTAGCAGGCTTTTGTGCAGGTGCAGTTGTTGTCTGGGGTTTTGCAGTTGCAGGTTTTGCCGTGGTGCCGGATGTTGTCCCTGCGGGTTTATTTGCCGCCGGGCGTGTACCAGTGCCTGACGGTGTTGTTCCTGTCCCTGCCGGTTTTTGAGTACTTGTAGCAGGCTTGTTTACCGCAGGTTTTGGAGTACCAGTACTTGGTTGTGCAGGTATTCCCCCGGGAAGCGTTTCGGTAGTAGTTTCCGCAGGTTTAACTATTGCTGGTGCACCAATAGGGATATAAATATCCGTTACCCATTCCGATGGCCTTTTGGTTTGCTGCAGGCCTTTGCTGTATAGCTCAATATACTGGCCGGTAGTGTTTTCCTGAAGGCCTTTTCCCTGAATATGCTTTTGTGCGGCGGCCCACGCTTTCGGCAGGTGGGAGTAATCGCCTTTAAGCGTCGTTTTCAGGGCTTGGAATGACGCGACCGTGCCACCTTCATATTCGCTTCCGGGCATAGTGTACATTTCTTCTTTTATAGGAATGCAGATCACATACGAAGCGCTATCCTTTTGCATGCTGAATTTTCTGTAAAGGATGAAAGGCGCACCGTTAGTCACTATTTTATTTGTTTTTACAAAAGACATCAACTTAGGGAAAAGCTCCCCCGATTTCTTTTGCAATTCCGATAGTTTTGATTTAACAGGCTGGCCAACATAAAAAACACCTGTTTTTGTAACCAGGCCTTTTACTTCAACATTGAATTTGCCAAGCTCATCAACTAAGAAAGCGTTCAGGTTCTTAAGACCGCTATCGAGCGCTGTCTTCATTTTTTCATTTACATTGCCATGCAGTATCGTGTATGCTTTTTCTTTAAAGCTTAGCTGGCCCTGCATCCTCACGGTGACTTTAGTCCCCCCGATGGTATCTTTAAAGCCCCATGCCAGCTCCGAGTCCAGGCCGTCGATGGTCGCTTTTTGTAAAATAGAGTCGTTCTCTACCAGCTTTACGGTACTGATCTTGCCTTCTGTGCCATCCTTTTTCCATGTCATTGAGGCATCTTTCCCGAAAGTATTGTCTGAGTAGGAATATACGGCAGTACTGTCGGTATCGGTTATTATGCCGGTGTTTTCCCAGTTCCGGTATTCATTTATATAGTTGTAAAGCACCGCTTTAGGTACTTTTATTACACGTTCCTTACGAATATCATATTTCCCTTCCTGGGTAGCAATAAAAACAACTACCGCTATGGCCGACAAAAGCAGCAGGAGAAATACGTATTTTACAATTTTCATAAAATTGAAAATTTTAGTTTGTTGTAAAATTATAAATATTTCCTGTAAGAAACTAAATTACTTTCGCAGGCTAATCCATCCACTCAAATTCATTCTTTAAGTCCGGAAAAAGATCATTAAAATCAGTCCTTAATTTTGAAGACCAATGGTGTGCATCCTGTTCTTTTGGCTTTCCCAAATGGAAAAAATTCCTCTTATCAATCTCAACCCATTTGCCATCCCGAAATTCTGATACAATGACAGAATCCGATTTAAATGATGCAACATAGTAAATGTCCATGACAAAATCATAGATATCCTCAAGCGGTGCCTCATATTTATGGGTTACTTCTGTATCATCAATCTTTCCTTTTATGATTACCGACAGCTTTCCATCTTTGTCCACTTTATAAGGCGACACAATTTTGAAATCCGGCTCATACATCCAGCTAAACTCTTCCGCTGATTTCAGCATTTTATTTAAGTCTTTCAATAAAGTCGTGTAATCTTTTGCTTCCTGTGCATTCGCAT
Organism: Flavobacterium album; assembly: GCF_003096035.1. Lineage (NCBI taxonomy): Bacteria > Pseudomonadati > Bacteroidota > Flavobacteriia > Flavobacteriales > Flavobacteriaceae > Flavobacterium > Flavobacterium album. The sequence goes on from NZ_CP029186.1 coordinate 2,444,607, forward strand.
TCGTGCTGTAAAACGTAAGCAGGAGTAGTATTGCAGATAGTATATTCTTCATGTTTCGTTTAAATTAAATAAGGCCCGTTAAGGCCTTAGTATTATTTTGTGTCGCAGTCAACGAAGTCTTCGGGATAGGGGGAGAGGCTCACCTTATCCACAAGGAGGTAAATGTCTTCCTCTTTAGTAAAAAGCTCTATCTCCGGGCTCGTCTTTTTTGCTTCCAGCATTTTCCTGTGGGTAGTAATGGTATACTCCTGCAGCTTATCGGTAATATTGTAATTGAAGGAGATAAGCTCGGGATAGTCATTTTTAAACTGCACTTTCCACTGGTGCTGCTCGCCATTCATGCCCTCATATTTCAGCCGGAACGATATCCTGCTATAGCAGCTTGTTTTTTGCCAGGGTTCCCAGTCTCCACGGTTTTGTGCAAACATTGCCATCGAGACAAGAACGAACAATAATGTTAGGATTTTTTTCATAATATCATTTTATTGAAATTCAGCGTCAGTAACACCTTCATTGAATTTAATTTCTGTATACGTCATTTCCGAACTGCCGCTATCCATTTTCATTGCCATCTTAAAAGGGAAAAGCACCCCGTTCACGTTTCGGTAATCAGAAAAACTATTGGTCGAGTGCATTGTCATACCCCCGGCTTTTACAACAGTAGAAACCGCTGTTATCAATCCGCTCTTCACGCTGTAATAATAGGTCATTGATGCGCCCGATACTGGCTCAATAAAGCTCAGGCCGTATACTTCCTCACTGTTGATGGTAGTGATACCCTCAAGTTTCGCGCCGTTTTGCAGCGGTATCGTACAGGCATCGTATATTTTTTTATTATTAGCCTTATAAGCTTCGGCTGTGGCCTTGTCCATTTTTTTGCGTTTGCCGTTCTCGTCGATAGTAAAGGCACCTTCGCTGTTGATAAGGGTTGTCATGATGACCTTTCCATCCATTGTCACGGTGCTGTAGCTATTATCGCCACTGTTTTTTACCAATATCTCGCTTGTCGATGCCTGCCCGTTAAAAGAGTTCACCATTTTGGCGCGCATATACTGAGTCCGGATACCCTGTAGTTTTTCAGCGCCGCCTATGGCAGTAATGTATTTGTCTACAACAGTCTGTGCGCTTACACTTGCCGGGGCGGGCTTGTAGCCTGATGATGTTGTAGTAGCAGCCGGTTGGGCGTTCCCTATACCAATAAGGTTTGAAGTGCCCGTACCTGTTGTCGCCGGTTGTTGGTTATTCCCGTTCAGGATATTTACCATGCCCGAAAGCGCCTGCAGATTTGTTGCCGGTAAAAGCTGTGTACGGCCCAAGTCGAAATAATTCACGATCTGTAAGCCCCTTTTGTATGGAATGGTAAGCGTATCGGTATCAATAACGCCGTCAGGCCCGTATTTGCGCAGCAGGAATTTATTTTCACCTTCTTTCAGCGGCACGCGTGCATAGCTTATTGTTGCCGGTAACGACTGCCAGTTGCGGGTATCGGCTTTTTCTGTGGCTGCCCCGGCTACATCGGCGCCCAATTTAGTCAGGTCGCCTGCATCGCTTCCAAAAGCTTCTTTTGCTATTGCGCCAAGGAGCGCGCTTCCTGCTTTTTTAGATGCAAAACGTATCACAAGGTTTATGGTTTCCCTCAGCATACGGTCTTTAAGGCATTGCTTGGCTATCGGGTAAAAATCCTGCGATAGCTCGAATGGCTGCTCTTTGTTGTCTACAATTATGGCTGCCTTACCGTAATAGTTTTCCCTCTTCCTGTATTTTGGTATGGCAATAGCGTTAACGTTACCTATGTCCGCACCGGGAGGTATCGGTATGAGGATCTGCTCCAGCTGGTCGCCGTCCATGTATGTGCCATAAAATACACCGCTGCCGCCAGATGCCGTAATCACGATCTGGTCTTTGGCAGGGCCAAGGCCGTTCTCCCAAAAAACGATAGCTTCGCCGGTAGGTGCCGGAGTTTTTACAGGTACAGGTTGGGTTGCAGCTTCTTTTTTACCTTTTCCTTTGCCAGTTTCCTTTTTGGCAGGAGCCGGGTCAGGATCGATGTTGAATTTATTACGGTATTCCCGGTTCTCTTCAATAAAACCCAGCTGTGCCGAGGTCCTTATAAGGTCCTTTTTAAGCTGTTCGGGCATGGGCACGCCAAAAAAGCGCCCGCCGTCCTTATTGTAGATTTCTTCAGCATTCCTGTAGGCTATGAACGCATTGTTGATATCTCCTGTGCTTTCGTACAGTATGCCCTGCAGGATCTGCGAAAAAGCATCTTCGGTGTACTTGTTTTTATTCTCGGTGTATTTTTCGTTGAATTCAAGGAGCTTTATATTGATCCTCTTGGCTTCAACAAGTGCCTCGTCGGGCATACCGAGCTGAAAGTAGTTTAGTGCCTTGTAATAATGGATGGTGACTTTTTCAAAATCCTCACCTTTATAAGGCTCGGCCATCGGATTCGTGAATTTACCCGCGATGGCCTGCCCTACATTAGTTTTTATCCTGTCGTCTATCAGGATGTAAGCCTGCTCCAAAAGGTTGTTGCTCGCTTCATAATTGCCCTTCAGGTGCTCCAGTTTCCCTTTTTCCATCAGGTACAAAAGCTTGTTTCGGTCCTTCAGGAGAAATTTGTTCTTATCAATGTTGGCAATGGCGCCGTCAAAATTGCCGTTTACCAGATCATTTTCAATGTCCGAGGTCTTGGAGTTATATGTTCCGCAGGATTGAAAGGCAAGCAACAACAGTACCGGTACTGTCCTGAGAATAGTAGTAATAGTGTTTTTGGATGCTTTCATGAATTTGTATCAGTGATTACATTTTCTTGTTGCCAAGATATTTTTTTATCTTTTTGTCGCCTATCCATACTTTATCATTCGTCTGGATGTTAGTAAGCTCAAGGTCGATCTGGTAGAATATCGTTTTTTCTTTCCCCTGCTGGTCAACTATAGAGTTTATAGTGCCCTGAAGCATGAAATCAGCGCCGTTCTCAAGGCCGAATTTTTTCATGGTCGATTGGGATGAGTAGTTTTGCTGGTCGGCCCTTTCAGCCCTTATTTCCTCACGCTTGTCGGCACCCTGTACCAGTTTTATCCTTCCTGAGTTGATGATCGCTTTTTCTATGTCTTTAGAAAAAGTCTCAGCCGGGATATGCTCATGCGATTTGTTTGTGATGATGCCCACAATGATCACAGGTTTTTTGCTGCCGTTCTCAGCCGCAAAAGTGCTGTACCATGAGTGCTCCATAAGCTCGGCGGTGATCTCTTCGGCAGTAAGCCTTGAGTCGGTTTCGTTCCACCTTCCGCTAAGGTCGGTTACATTGGTTTCACTTACGCGTTGTACATTAGGTGTAGAGCTGCAGTTAACGAGGGAAAAACCTAAAGCAAGTGCGGCAATGAATTTAAATGGATTTGTTTTCATAATGTCTTTTATTGATTAATTAGGGTAAAAATACTAATAATTTTAATGTTAATTTTTCTCTGTAACGCAAAGGTTGTACCAAAAGCAGAAAAAATAGAAATTTTTGTATCTTTTTTCTTCTTACCCTAATTAATCTTTTTAATGATAGTTATTTAGTCGAAATCGCTGCAATCCAGGTTTACCCAATATTGTGCTGTTTCTTCATACAAATAACCATATTCATCGCAATTTTGCGCAGCATCCAGCAGGTTTAGGGCGGCTGTTCTGAGCGCACTGCAATTGGAAGAAGTAGGTGCGTTGGAGAACGTGTTGCTTTTTGAAACAAGGACATCCGACAATGCTACAAGCCCGTCATAGCAATTGTTGTTGTTTACCGATGAAGGCTCTTCTTCTTCGCACGCCACGGCAAATACTGACATCGCGGCAAGAGCGAATGCGAACGAAAGTTTTTTAATTTTTTTCATAAGTGGTGATCTTTAAAGTTGTTACGACAAAATTGCATTATACCCTAAAGCAAAAAAATACCCAATAAAGGGTATTTTTAACACATATTATCTTAACTAAACTATCTAAAAATCATACTTCTTTTCCATCGAATACCGCAGCAGTTCGCTTTTACCCTGCAGGCTCAGTTTTTTCAGGATGTTCTTCCTGTGGGTGTCTACCGTGGTTTTACCGATAAACAGCAGGTCGGCAATTTCCTGGGATGTTTTCCCTTCGCCAATGAGTTTTACGATCTCAAGTTCCCGTTTGCTGAGTGGTACATCGGTATTGTCTTTTTTTTGGTAGTCAACCTTTTTTATCGAACTGTCAAAAAAGGTTTCTCCCTTCATGACAGCATGTATGGCAGCGAGCACCGTTTTAAGCGAGGAGTTCTTAAGGATATAACCCGATGCGCCTGCGGCCTCCATTTGCGAAATAGCTTCATCCTGCTCAAACATGCTGAATGCGATGACTTTGCACGATGGGAATTCTTTTTTAAGGTGGCGTGTTGCGGTTATCCCATCCATCTTTGGCATCCTGATATCGGTTAGTACCACATCAGGTTTTTTGTGGCGCACGATCTCGAGCAGCTTTTCGCCGTCATTGGCTTCGCCTACGACTTTTATATCATCCTCATATTCAAGGAACAGCTTGATGCCGTCTATGAGCGACTGGTGGTCTTCTGCTATTGCAATTGTTATCATAGTGGTAAGTCTATTATAATGGTTGTACCGTTGCCCCGAGTTGTATCTATAGTAAATGTTCCGCCCAGCTGCCCGACTTTCTTTTGGATGGACTGTAGCCCCATGCCGTCTGATGCATCCAGCGCTTCTTTGTCGAAACCTGTGCCGTTGTCCTCAATTATTATGTTAATGTTGTCGTCATGGTGCGTAAGGTGTATGGTGGCTTCCGTAGCCTGCGAATGCTTTATGATGTTGGTGGCAAGTTCCTGTACGATCCTGAACAGGGCTATTTCCAGTGCGTTTTCGAGCCTTTCATCAAATCCGAATGGAGATACGTGAATGATCAGCTTTCCGGGGACAGATATTTTCTCGGCAAGTTTTGTTATCGCCGGTATCAGCCCTTCGTTGGCAAAAACACCTGCATTCTTGGCATGGGCCAGGCGGCGTACCTTTTGGTAAGCTTCTTCTATAAGCTCATCAGTTTTTTCGTAAAGGCGGGTCTCTTCGTCCCTTAATTCATTCTTTCGCAGTTTAAGGTTCTCAAAATTGATCTTCAGTGTTGCCAGCATGCTCCCCAGGTTGTCGTGAAGGTCGTTGGCAATGCGCTGCCTTTCTTTTTCCTGGCCTTCCAGCATGATGTCTATACTGTTCAGCTCATAATCTTTCAGTGCCTTCTCAAATTTTTGCTCCTCGATAAGCTTTTCCTGTCGCGAGATCTTTTCCCTGCGCCGGGCGTTTTTCAGGACCAGCCACCCGATCATAATACCTGTAAGCAGCAGCCCCGTATAGATGTATAGCAAAATTGTCTTGTTTTTATTTTTATGCTTCAGCTTAATGTTCTCCAGCTCCTTTTCTTTAGTGCGGTACCTGGTCTGGATATCGTTTATGGCGATATTCTGGTCTTCGGTCTTAATGCTGTCCGAAAACTTTTTGTTGAGCAGCAGGTAATTGTAAGCATTGCCGTAGTCTCCCGCTGCTTCATAATTTTTGTACATGAACTCATAAATGAACATTTTTGTCTTCAGGACATCATTCTTTATCGGTACACTGTCCGCTTTTTTCAGGTACGCAATGGCACTTTTATGATCGTTCAGGTAGTAGTACGCCGCAGCCTGGTTAACATAATTGTGGCATATCTCCGTTATGTTTTGCCTGGCACGGGTTTTATTTTCAGTAAGGTATCTAAAATTTTTTTTGAGGTAAAACAATGCCGAATCGGGCTTGCCCAGGTCGTTGATATAAAGTGAAGCGAGATTAATATCTATGGTCGACTCCACTTCAGGGTTGTCGGAGATCTTAAGGTAGTGTTTGGCTTTTTTAAAGTAAGCCAGCCCATCTTTATATTCTTCCGTATCTATTTTAAAAACCGCCAGCCTCGCATAGAGTTCGGCCAGCTTTTTGGGATCATTCGTTTTTTGGGTATAAGCGATGTACTCGTCAAGGTACTTGTTATAATCGCTTTTGTTTTTTTCCTGGGCGTGCAGCATATAGGCAAGGTCGAAATTTATATCCATCGCCCTGTCGGTGCTGTCAATGGCCAGGTATAGTTTTTTTGCGGTAAGGTACAGGCCATATGCCTTATCTTCCTGGTTGTTCTTATTGTAGCATTGCGCAAGCAGGTAATTGTATAGTGCCTTGTCCGGTTTGGAAAAGGCTTTTCCTTTCAGTTTTTCCAGCGCTGCCCTGGCTTTTACATGTTCGCCCGAGGCAATGCTGCTTTTTATGGATGCAAGTCCGGAATGTTGTGAATAAACCCTGCCGGACAAGCCAATGGCTACCAGCAGGGCTATGGTAAATTTTAAAAATATAAGTGCCTTTTTTATCACGGTTTCGGTTTGCTAATGATCGTCATTCCTGCTTTACGGGGGTCAAATAAGTCCCATATTTTATTAAGCCCCGTGTTTTCCGGTACGCTTTTATCATTGCCTTTTTCAATGGCATGCGCCAGCCATGTGGTAGAAAAAGCTCCTGAAACCTTTACCGTGTTGTATAATGTGTCTGTCTCATTTTGTATAGCATCTATGTCGGCCTGTGTTTTAGGTTCGTGGAACAATATTATAAGTATGTCATTCACATTCCAGTCAAAAACCGGTGCTAAGGCATGCCGTACCATTGCCGTAGTAGGTGTAATATTAGGTAGGGGTACAAGCGGGTCGGTAGCGCTGTTCCATAACAGTGCCATTCCGTTTTCGTTGCTGCGGGTCATGTAGATAAGAATGGCGTTTATTTGCCCGGTAGCGGTAGTTTTTGAAATGTTATGGAATTCGGGGAACGAATAGCTTTCATGGGCTCCCAGTCTCGGAAGCTTGGCGCTAAGTTTAATTTTGGTAGTGGAAAAAGTTCCTTCGACGGTGTAGGTTAAATCGGGCATGATATTTTTATTTATTGGTTAGTAAAACAAATTTCAGAAACTTAAAGTAAATAAAAAATCCCCATTAGTGGGGATTTAAGGTTATTTATTTTTAAGAAAACTTTAAGAGTTGTCTTTTACGAAATATTTGATAAAAAATAATATTCCTATAAAAGCAAGGAAGCCCACGAGTATCCAGTAGCTGCCTTTATAGTATTTTTTATGGAGGGCAAGGTCTTTACGGTATACGTAGATCATCGTTATTATGAATGCCACCAAGAAAGTACCGGCAAAAATCCACTGGCCTGTTGTAAACATGTTGAAATCTTTTTGCAAAGCTACAATTTTACACCTTTATTTCTACTTATTTTGGAGGGATAAATTACTACTAACATGAAAAAACAACTCGACTCCGTAAAGCAGTTCCATTCCTCATTCGGGCTGGGCATAAGCGAGGTGCCCAAAGCCGACCTTGGGGAAGCTGTGAACCTGCTGCGCTACAACCTTATGAAAGAAGAAAATGAGGAATATCTGGAAGCCGTGCAGAATAACGACCTTGTAGAAATAGCTGATGCCCTGGGCGATATGCTTTATATCCTTTGCGGCACTATAATAGAACACGGCCTGCAATATAAAATAGAAGAGGTTTTCGATGAGATACAGCGCAGCAACATGAGCAAGCTGGGCCCTAACGGACTGCCGATATACCGTGAAGACGGTAAAGTAATGAAAGGCCCTGATTATTTCAAACCCGATTTCACGAAGATACTGGAGTACTAGCATTCAGTCGCAGCCTGCCTGCCGGCATAGGCAGTTCTCAGTTTTCAGTTGAGTGCGTCGGCAAGAGTGGCATTCCCCTCCCTTGGAGGGGTGCCTGAAAGGCGGGGTGGTTTTAAAAGTTATTGAATGACTTCATAACCTGGAATTACATATAGTATTATCAAACAAAAAGCCCAAAGATTTCAATCCTTTGGGCTTTTACATTATGTAATAATTCGCGTCCAATACTGAAAACTGTGGCTGAAAACTGTGGCTGAAAACTGTGGCTGAAAACTGCGACTATATTTTAACCGTCCAGCCGAAAGTATCTTCGGCTACCTTATATTGTATATTGGTCAGTTTTTCCTTAAGTTCCAGTGCCATGGAGTTTTCGAGTTTTGGCAGTTCGTGGTATTTGTCCTGGTAGGAAAAGCCTACTATCGGGTTAATAACCGCAGCGGTACCTGCCCCGAATATCTCTTTCAGCGATCCGTTATCAGCAGCTTCGATCAGTTCCGATACCAGTACCGGTCGCACTTCTACCTTAATATTCTCGCGCGCCGCCAGCTCAATGATGCTCTTGCGCGTTACACCGTCAAGTATCCTTTCGCTCACAGGAGCTGTATATAAAGTGTCATTGATCCTGAAGAATACATTCATCGTGCCGGCTTCCTCGAGCTTGGTATGCGTGGCATCATCGGTCCAGATTATCTGCTGGTAGCCCATTTCGTTGGCCAGTTTGGTAGGATAGAATTGTGCGGAATAATTTCCTGCCGCCTTTGCAGCGCCAATACCGCCGTTAGCCGCACGGCTGTAATGCTCGGCAATGATCACTTTAACCTCTCCAGAATAGTAGGAGCGCGCAGGGGAGAGTATGATCATGAAACGGTACTGTGTAGACGGGGCTGCAATTACACCCGACCCGATAGCGATCATGAACGGCCTTATATATAACGAATTCCCGAGGCCTTTTTTAACCCATTCTTTTTCGATCTCGATAAGTTTTTTCATGCCGCCGATAAACACCTCTTCGGGCACTGATGGCATGGCAAGCCTTTCGGCAGATTTATTAAATCGATCGAAATTTTCCTCAGGGCGAAAAAGCCATACGTCATCATTGGTATCCTTATAGGCTTTCATGCCTTCAAAAATAGCCTGTCCGTAGTGGAATACTTTTGCCGAAGGGTCTATAAGAAACGGCTCATAGGGCTTTATTACGGGCTTTTCCCACGCTCCATTCCTGAAATCGCACACCAGCATATGGTCTGTAAATGTGTTCCCGAATGAGAGGTTTTCGAAATCGACAGCGCCAATATGGCTGGTCGCCGACTTATTAATAATAATATCAGAAGTAGAGTTATCGCCCATTATAAGTAGGAGTGTTAGGTTAGTCGTGTTAAAGCAAATTTACTAAAAAAACATCTCGCAGGCGCTTTTCGGCAAAATAATAGAGAATTAAAAATTAAAACCCTGAAAGGAAGAAGAATAAACAAAATAATTAGCAGATTGCTGTTGCAGGTTTCAACTTTCTGTATATTTGCCGGTGAAAACCAATTTGTGCTCAAAATGAAAAAATCAATTGTATTGGCTATGGCTTTGATCGCTTTTACGGCCTGCCAGAAAAATAAGGAAACAGAAGTAAAAACTGAAGAAACGGTTATCGAGACCGGCAAAGATACTGTGCATGTGGATACAGATACAGTTTCCGCTGCCGAAACCGAAAAACCGGCAGATGCTGTAGCTGCAACACCTGCGCCTGCTGTTGAAGAAAAAGCAATAGAGGTTGTGAAGCCTGCTACAGACATAAAAGTGGAATATGCCTCTTTTGGCGCAAAAATAAAGGCAGACAAGGCGCTGACCAAGGAGCAGATGATCCAGAAGTATAAAAGCCTTAAAGTGGGCGACACCGTTGCCGTGAAATTCAAATCGAAGATCAAGGATGTGTGCCAGAAAAAAGGCTGCTGGATGGCAATGGAGCTTCCGGGCGGTAAAGAGTCATTCGTGAAATTCAAGGATTATGCATTTTTCGTTCCGCTTAATGCTGCTTCATCTGAAGCCATTGTTAGCGGAAAGGCATTCGTGAGTGAAACTTCAGTAGCGCAGTTAAGGCATTACGCTAAAGACGGTGGGAAATCGGAAGCGGAGATTGCAAAGATAACCCAGCCTGAAATGGAATATAAATTCATGGCCGATGGCGTACTTATCAGTAAATAATGAGAAAGCTGTTCCTGTTGCCGGTATGCTGCCTGGCTTTTACCGCCTGCCAAAAAAAGGCGGAAGAAGCAGTTAAGGCTGAGCCGGAAAAAAAAGAGGCTTGTGCCAAAAAAGATTTTAAAATGTATGAGATGTCAGAAATGGCAGGGCTCATGGAGCAGATGTATGCCGATAACATGCATCTTAAGGAACGCATTGTTGCCGGCGATACCATTGGCGAATTTCCGCAGCATTTCCTGAAGATACATGCTTCTGTAATGACTGATGAAAGCGATAACGATGCTTTTTTTAAGGAACAGGCTGCAAAGTTTATTAAGGCGCAGGAGCTTATATATAAGGACTCGCTGAACGCTAAAAAGCACTTTAATGAAGCCGTTTCTACCTGTGTAAAATGCCATGAGCAAAAATGTGAAGGGCCGATACCGAGGATAAAAAAACTTTACATAAAATAATTGAAAAGGGAAATCATCACCACTGATGACGGGTCGGTAACGATATATCTTCCGGAAATGGAGGAGACCTACCATTCTAAATTCGGTGCCATACAGGAAGCAAATCACGTATTCATACAAAATGGGCTGGCTTTAACCGAAGGCCGGCCCATTGCTGTCCTGGAAATGGGCTTCGGAACAGGGCTGAATGCTTTTATAACATTCCTTGAATCCGTTAAAAACAATCAGGCGATAGAATACACCGGAGTAGAAGCCTACCCTGTGGAACCCGCTGAAGCCGCTCAGCTGAACTATGTAAATGAGCTTAATGCCGATGCTTACAGGGAACAATTTAGCCTGATGCATACCGCCGGATGGGATGAAGCGGTAGCCATAAACAATAATTTTTCGTTAATTAAACGGAAACAATTCTTCGCTGACATCAATGATGTTAACAAATTCGATTTGATCTATTTTGATGCTTTCGGCTATCCCAGCCAGCCTGAACTGTGGAGTGAGGAAATATTCAAAAAGATGTTTGCTGCGCTCAAAAAGGACGGGATATTAGTTACTTACGCCTGCCGCGGTGTTATAAAAAGAGCTATGCAGGCGGCAGGATTCACTACCGAAAAGTTACCCGGAGCACCCGGAAAGCGCGAAATGCTGCGCGCCAGGAAATCTTAACTTATTGTTAAATACTTAATAATTTACGATTTCTTACAATAAAAAATAATTACTATTTCGATTGAGTAATGATTTTTTTGCTACATTTACATATTCGTTCTTATCACCTTATCACTTTAATAATTTAACGGATTATGCCCAGACCTATGTTTACCTATACAAAGCAAGTCCTGGAGAATGTGAGTTTTGATCCCAAGCTGTTTTGTAAAGAAGTCGAGAAGGCAATCAAGATTTTATTGCCTTACGAGATCGAGCAATTGATAGACTGGCTTCATAATTTCACGACCGAAAAGCCCGAGCTGAAAGCCTGTCTTATCTATGTCGAATAATAAGTAAAAAGGAGCCAATTGCTCCTTTTTTTATTCCCGTTGAGGCCCATTATGTCTGGTAACCCGATACTATTATTTTTTATGAAGCGGACTTGTAATATCTACATTCTGGAATGTTATAGCGCCCTTTACCACACCTGCTATTGTATTGCGCAGCGCTTCGATAAGATGAAGTTTCAGCTCTTTTTTAGAGTAGATAAGGCTCACCTCGCGCGACGGCCTTGGCTCTTTAAAATGACGGAGCTTTTGGGTTGCCTTTTCTCCCATATCGAGGGTGTTGAGGTAAGGAAGCAATGTCATGCCAAGCCCTTCGTCTACCAGCTTGATCATGGTCTCAAAACTGCCGCTTGCAATCTGGAAATGGTGCTCCTCAGGCATTATCGATGACTTACAGATATTCAGCACGTTGTTCGTAAAGCAGTGGCCGTCCTGTAGCAGCAATACGTTGCTGAGGTTCATTTCAAGGTCTTCAACCTCAAACTCCTTCTTATTGTACGAAGCGTTATTTTCGGGTACATAGGCTACAAATGGCTCGTAGTACAGCACTATTTCTTTAATGCTTTCCTCTTCCAATGGAGTAGCGGCAATAGCGGCATCAAGCTGTCCGTTTTTAAGCATCTTTATGATCTCCTCAGTCGTGTGTTCTTCAATTACGAGGTTGACTTTAGGGTACTTATTGATAAAATTGGACATGAACATCGGCAGTAGCGTCGGCATGATAGTAGGTATTATGCCAACCCTGAATTCACCGCCTACGTAGCCTTTTTGCTGGTCGACAATATCTTTTATGCGGCCGGATTCATTAACGATATTCCGTGCCTGGGTAACTATTTTCTGGCCCACTTCGGTAAGCTGGATAGGCTTTTTGCCCCGGTCGAATATCTGGATATCAAGTTCCTCTTCCAGTTTTTGTATCTGCATGCTCAATGTGGGCTGGGTCACAAAACATTTTTCTGCCGCGAGGGTAAAATTTTTATGTTCGGCAACAGCCAGGACATAGTATAACTGGGTAATTGTCATGATATAGATTTTTATGATAAAATTATAAAAACGATTGATATAAACTATTCATTTTGTGGTTAAATTTACAATACTTTTATTGATGTAAAAACCTACAACTATTTAACTATGAAAACTGACCAAAAACAGCAGGCAACAAACATCTTAGGCCTACCGGTGAAGGAAACCGAACTTATTTCGGCAGAGCTAAACATACTTCTTTCCAACTTTCAGGTGTACTACCAAAACCTGCGCGGGATACATTGGAACATTCGCGGCAAGCGTTTTTTCGACCTGCATGTTAAGTTCGAAGAACTGTATAATGACGCGCAGCTGAAGATTGACATGATTGCAGAAAGGGTGCTCACTCTGGGCGGCAGGCCATTGCACACCTTTGAGGACTATATTAAAAACAACAGGCTGCAGGTGGGTAAAGATATCTCGAAAGATACCGAGGCTGTACATCTTATCATGACATCGATAGCCGACCTTCTTCAAATCGAAAGGGTGATCCTTGATGAAAGTGCTAAAATAAACGATGAGGGTACGAATTCCATGATGAGCGATTTTATAAAAGAGCAGGAAAAAACTATGTGGATGATGAAAGCCTGGAGCGAGGAGGAAATATAACAGCTGTTGAAATCCGGTATAAAATAAATTCCCTATCTTCGCCGGGATGAAAATTCTTGTAAACATAGTACTTTTCTTATTTATCTCATTCCTTGCAGCTCCCACCATCGTGAGCCTTATAGAAGATGAGGCAGATATGTCTGTGGTTTACAGCCTTACCGAAGAAGAAATCCAAAAGGAAATCAAGGAAGTGAAGGCGATCCCGTACATCGAATCCGGGATCACCTTTTTTAAGGAAGCAAAAGTTACACAGCTCATAAGGTCGGCTAATCTTCAAAAGCACGATACTATTGCCGGTGAAATATGTTCGCCGCCGCCGGAACTTATATAATACATTTTGCCCGAATGGGCGGCTATTCATGTACATGGGGTATCTGAAAGCATCAATCGTATTATATATTTTTTCGGTATGACAAAAAAGACAAATCTTTTTGGCAGCCTCAGGGCCGACTTTCCATCGGGCCTTGTGGTTTTTTTAGTGGCTTTGCCACTGTGTTTGGGTATTGCCCTTGCTTCCGGCGCGCCGCCGCTATCGGGTATTATTGCAGGTGTTGTAGGCGGTATCGTTATAGGCCTCCTGAGCAAATCGCACATCAGTGTTTCCGGTCCGGCAGCCGGGCTTATTGCTATAGTGCTGAGTGCTGTAGCGGCACTTGGCTCATTTGAAGCTTTCCTGCTTGCCGTTTTCCTGGCAGGTGTTTTCCAGGTAATCCTTGGCTTTATAAGGGCTGGCAGCATTTCTAATTATTTTCCCTCAAATGTTATCGAGGGTATGCTTGCCGGTATTGGGATAATCATCATTATCAACCAACTGGAGCACGCCGTAGGCTATGATAAAGGCGAAGAAGGCGACGAATCGCTTTTCAGGCTCGATGGCGGCAACCCATTTTCAGACATTCCGGATATCATCGGGCGCTTTGAAGGAGGCGCTGTTATCATTGCGCTTATTTCAATAGCTATCCTTATCTCGTGGGATAAGATACCGGCTTTAAAGAAACTGAAATTGCTTCCGGGCGCATTGGTAGCAGTAATCGCGGGCATAGTTGCCAATCAGTTGTTTATTGCTACAGGCAGCCATCTGGCGCTTGGGCCAACGCACCTTGTAACCCTTCCTGTACCACAGTCGTTTGAAGATATAAAAGGCTTTATAATACTGCCCGACTTTTCGGCAATAACCAACACCCAGGTATGGATAACTGCGGCCACCATAACTATAGTAGCCTCTATCGAAACGCTGCTGTGTATTGAAGCTTCCGACAGGATGGATGTACAACGCCGCTATACCGACACCAATAACGAGCTGAAGGCACAGGGTATAGGTAATATGCTCAGCAGCCTTATCGGCGGGCTTCCTGTTACCTCTGTAGTAGTGCGCTCTTCGGCAAATGCCAATGCAGGCGCAAGGACAAAAATGTCTACCGTCATCCATGGCGTATTACTGTTGATATGCGTTCTTGCCATACCGTCAATCCTTAATAAGATTCCACTGGCAACGCTTGCTTCTGTCCTCATACTCATAGGCTACAGGCTTGCAAAACCCGCCACGGTAAAGCATTTTTGGGAAAAGGGCAAATACCAGTTCGTGCCCTTCATAGCTACGTTGATTGCGGTTGTATTTACAGACTTGCTGAAAGGTGTAGCGCTTGGTATGATTATTAGCATTATCTTCGTGCTCAGGGGGAACCTTAAAAGAGCGTACAATTTCAGGAAGGAAGAATATGCCGATGGCGATGTGATTCATATCGACCTTGCGCAGGAGGTATCGTTCCTGAACAAAGCGGCCATCAAGAATACGCTCAATGACATACCGGAGAACTCCAGTGTTGTTATTGATGCATCGGATACCGTATATATTGCACATGATGTTTTAGACCTGATACAGGAATTCAGGGATATAAAGGCGAAAGAGATCAATGTGGATGTCAGGCTGGTAGGCTTCAAAGAAGCGTATGAGCTGGCTAATACCGGTCACGGCACGCAAAATGTGTTTGTTGAACATAAGGAAAAGAAGGAAAAGAAAAATTAAATTAGAAAAATAATTCCCGGGAAGGGTCGATATAAATAGAAGCAATGAAAATGAATGACGATTTTTATAAAAAGATATTAGATAACAACAAAATCTGGTCTGAAACCAAGCTGGCTGACGATCCGGAATATTTCCAGAAACTATCTAAAGGCCAGTCGCCGCCTTTGTTGTGGATAGGCTGTTCCGACAGCCGTGTGCCTGCCAATGAAGTGATAGGCGCGCAGCCGGGCGAAGTATTCGTACACAGAAATATTGCCAACATGGTAATCCATAGCGATATGAACATGCTTAGCGTGCTCGATTATGCGGTAAACGTATTAAAGGTAAAGCATGTTATCGTATGCGGCCATTATGGCTGCGGCGGCGTGAAGGCAGCAATGGGCAACGACTCCATTGGGCTTATCGATAACTGGATAAGGCATATAAAGGATGTATACAGGCATAACAAGCAATATCTCGATTCGATTATAAACGAGAACGACAGGTTCAACGCTTTTGTAGAATTGAATGTAAAAGAGCAGGTGACGGATCTCGCCAAGACATCGATCGTGCAGAATGCCTGGAGGAACGGGCAGGAGCTTTGCCTTCATGGCTGGGTGTACGGGCTTGATACCGGCATCGTAAAAGACCTTGAGGTGAATTACTGCGACAATGAAGAGCTTGCAAAAGTAGATCGCTTAAAATTTTAGTTGTATATAGTAGCCGCCTTCGGGCGGTTTTTTTATTCCGTCAAGGCATCAAGAAATAGTAATAGGGCTTCAAAAAAGCCGGTTTCTTTCCCTTCTTCGTATTCTTTATTCTTTTTTTCTTCGTTCTCTTTACTCATTATCTTCGAGGTTTTCATTAAAAACAGAAGGCAGCAATTGCGGTATGAATTTAATGAGCAACGGTAGCAGGAGGCTTCCGCCGGGTAGGAGGAATATGGTTAGCGAAGGCACGGTTTTACATATCTCCAGCAATTGCTTCTTCACTTTTTTCTTTTCCTTTTCGTCAAGGTTGCGATGGGTAGAGTGGGTAATAAGGAGCACAAGCTCGCCGTTATTCGATAGCTCTTTAATAAGGCGGTTCTTGTTCCGATTGATGAGCAGCTTTACGCTCTGTGCCGCATGGTCGTAAAAGTGCTTTACCGGGTTGGAATAATTGAAATACGGTATGTTCTTTTTGTTCCTGCGGATAAATACATCAAAGGAGGCAATGCTTTCGGCGGCGATCTCATCATCAATACCCAGCTGTCCGGCAAGGCGGTACAGGAAGTCGATCTCGCTTTTTTCGGCATTGCCATCGGTCCATATTGCCATTCCGGCCATATCCAGCAGGTAATTCTTTTCGGACTTCGACTGGAAATAATCCAGCTCCAGCTTACTGAAATCATCAGCCTTTATTTTAGAGAATTTCGTGTAGCGCACAGAAGATTCGAAAAGCTTCATCAGCAAGTCATCATACTCTGTTGTTTTGCTTTTGCTTTTCAGCGCAAGCGAAACGATGTTTAGTACCGTTTCTTCCAGCTTCTTAAGGTAATCTTTAGGTATCTCGCTATTTAGCAGGTATTGGCGGAAAGCCAGCACGTCCATTACGATAAGCGCATTGGTGAGTATGTGCGAAAAGCTACGGCTGAAAAGGTTATCATTGGTTTTGATGCGCTCCTCCAGTATTTCTTCAAGCTGGTGGCTCCTGGGCGATGCAGGCAGCACTTTTTTAAGCAGGCTTGAGCCTTCAGGCGTCATTTGTTTATAAAAGGCTACAGCCCTGCTGATAAATGCTTTCGTGTCCTGCTCATTGGTTACCAGCGTATGCACATCATAGAGTGTGTTGAGCAGCGCTGCCTTGGTAGTTTCCTCGATAGTCCAGCCCTTTGTCTCTTTTTCATCCAGGTTGTTGAACGAAACCACGTGCCCGTAAATGAAACCCGTATCCCGCACAGCCCTGTAAAATTCATGTGAATTTTGGGCTGCGGGCCGCTTGTTCTTTAGCTGTGCCAAAAACTTATCGATCCAGCCGCTGGCAGAAGGGTTTATCATCCTTGGTTAATTGTCACGCAAATCTATGCAATTTTTTGGGTATTGAACAACAGTTAAATAATTCATATAATTAAATAATGGTAAAATCATGGGTATCTAAAAAGAATAAATTTGTAAGAGAAGAACTAAATTTATGACACTAAAAGCAGGCTATCCTTTCTGGCTAATTAAAGACGGGCTTCCGTTCACATTCCCAAAATTAGACCATGATGCAGAAACTGAAGTCGCCATTATCGGGGCGGGTATATCGGGTGCGCTGGTGCGTTACCACCTTATCAATGCCGGTATAAACTGCATAACCATTGATGCGCGCACCATTGGGCTGGGGAGCACCAGCGCGAGTACCTCTTTGCTCCAATACGAAATCGATGTGCCGCTGTATAAATTAAGCGAAATGATCGGCAGGGAAAAAGCCGAAAGGGCATACAGGCTTTGCAGCGATGCGATAGACAAAATCGGGGCGATAGCCCAAAAGCGCGGTGTCGATTATTTCGAACCGAAGAAAAGCCTGTATTATGCCGCTTATAAGAAAGATGTAGCATGGCTGAAAAAAGAATATGATGCAAGGAAACAGGCGGGCTTTAAAGTACGTTACCTGGAAGCCGACGAACTGGAAGCGGAATATGGCTTTAAGGGTTTTGGTGCTATCCTTTCGGAGCAGGGCGCGCAAACCAACGCCTATATGCTGGCGCATTGCCTTTTGCAGCATAAGCATAAAAAAGGTAAAGCCAATGATATTTTCGACCGCACGACGGTAACAGATATTAAGCATAGTAAGAACGGCGTCGTATTAAAGACAGAAGGAGGCAATACGATAAAAGCTAAAAAGCTTGTGTATGCTACGGGGTACGAAGTTGTGAATTTTATCGATAAGAAGGTCGTCAACCTGCTGTCCACCTACGCGGTAGTAAGCGAGCAATATAACGAAAGGCAGTTCTGGAAAGATGAGGTGCTGATATGGAATACCGCTGACCCGTACCTCTACATGCGCACAACATCCGACAACAGGGTGCTGATAGGCGGTAGGGACGAGGATTTCCACGACCCGGCTCTGCGGGATAAGCTTATCAAAAAAAAGACAAAGCAATTGACGAACGATATTAATAAGATGTTCCCAGAACTTAAATTCAAGCCGGAGTTCAGCTGGACGGGTACCTTTGGGTCGACCAAGGACGGGCTGCCGTATATCGGTCCATACGATAAACTGCCCAACAGCTACTTTGCACTTGGATTTGGAGGTAACGGTATCACCTTCAGCCTTATTGCTGCCGAAATAATTACAGACATGATCCTGGGGAAAGAAAATAAGGATGTGGAACTGTTTTCTTTTGACAGATAACATTTACTTTAGTATTTTCCTAACACTTATTGTGATAACCCTAACAGCTGCCGAGGTTATTATGTTTTAATTTAGCTGAATAGCAATAATTTAAAACTAAACCTATCATGAAAAAAACTTCATTTTTTAGTAAAGCACTCTTAGCTGCGGCTGTTGTAACTATGTCATTGGGAACAACGTCATGCAAAAAAGACGAAAAACAGGAAGACCCTAAAGAAGTGGCTGAAGATGCCAACGAAGCTAAATTTGACGATGTGAATGATAATAAGGAAGATGATTCCGAATATCTTGTTGCCGCTGCCGAAGTGGATATGAAAGAGATCGAGCTCGGCAAGCTGGCGCAGCAGAAAAGCACTAATGCCGATGTACAGGCACTCGGGAAAATGATGGTAGAGCAGCATGAAAAAGCATCTGCTGAAACCAAAGCCCTTGCCGCAAAGAAAAACATTACGCTTCCTGCAGCCCTTACAGACAAAGGACAGGATGCTTATAAAGACCTGAATGATAAAACCGGGCATGATTTTGATAAGGCGTATGCTGACATGATGGTAGACGGACACGAAAAAACCATAGAAAAAATGGAAAAAGCATCAGAAAAAGCAACCGATGCCGATATCAGGATGTGGGCTGCTAAAATGCTCCCTACATTAAGGACACACCTGGAACATGCTAAAATGACTAAAGAAAAAGTAGACGCTGTTAAATAGTAGTTTATACAAATGAAAACTCCGGAGCCGCCTAAGCAGTTCCGGAGTTTTTTATTTTATAGGATAACCTTATTTGTCCGAAGGTTTTTTCTTGATGAGTGAGATCAATGCAAACACTAATGCCGCTACCAGGAGAAGGTTTATAAGTGCATTGGTAATAAACCATACGAATTTGCCCAGCACCCAGAAGATAAGGAATAGCAGCGCGACAATGTACAGTAATTTTTTCATGGCTACAGGCTCAGGATAAAACTGTCTTTGTTCAGTCCGTCGGTAATATATTGCCAGTTGATATGTACAACATCGCTCAGTATCTTTTTAAGCATGTTGAAGTCATTAGGCTTTTTAATGTATACATTGGCACCGGATACAAATGTATCTTCAATGTCCTGTTCTGAAGAGGAAGTGGAATAGATAGCTACTGATATTTTTTTTAGCCTCTCATCGCTGCGTATTTCCCGGAGACATTCAAGCCCCGATTTGCGTGGCATGTTAAGGTCAAGGAAAATGATATCCGGCAGTTGGTTTTCCGGCTCATAGAGGTGATCCATCAGTTGCTCACCGTCGTTAAACGTTGAGAACTCGTAATTTATTTTGACTTCTTCAAAAGCTTCCCTGAAAAATAATCGATCATCTTCATCGTCATCAGCAAGCATTATGTATAGGGATGTTGGCCGCATTATGATTTTTTCCTTCTTCTAAATTGATTCAGCGTAACGTTTTTGTCTCATTATTTTTTGAAACGCGGTGGGGGTAACCCCGGTAATATTTTTGAACTGTTGCGATAGATAGGCCACGCTACTGTAATTCATCATGAAAGATATCTCGGTAAGGGATAAATTTTCAGTCAGCAGCAATTGCTTCACGCGCTCAATCTTGTGCAAAATAATGAAATTTTCTATTGAAATGAAAGTAACTTCCGAAAATACTTGCGATAATGTCCTGTAGCTTTCGCCAAGCTTTTCCGCAAGGTAGGACGATATCTTCATCGATTGCATGCCCTTATCTGCATAAAGCATCTCGATGATGGCATTTTTGATCTTTTGGACCAGGATGCTTTTCTGGTTATCTACGATCTCAATACCGAAGGTTTTTAGCGATTCGATAAAGCTGTCATAGGTTTCCATAGCGATATTTTCCTTAAACTTAACATAGCCGGGCTCTGTTACCCTGCAGTTTATATTAAATTTATCAAGCTGTTGCTGCAGGAGCACTTTACACATCTTGTCAATGTTATATTTTATGTAAAGCTCCATTGTTGATCTTTTATATTCACTTAGTAAAAATAAAAAAATATTTTTAACGTGTGTTGAAGCTCGCTAAAAATATGAAATCGTAAGAAAAAATCGGGTTTGTAAGATAATACTTTAACAGGGTAGCCCCTGTTACGCCAGTTGAAAACATAAATATTCACTAATTCGCGTTCTCTTAACATTTGATGCAATAATTTTATACTTATAATTACGCTATGCCTTTTTTCCAAAATCCACCCGATGGAGGGATGCAGTATGCCGAAACCGACATGCACCATCTTTTTCCCGAACCGCTCAACATGATAACCTCCTGCTTCTTCCTTGCTATCGCCATTTACTGGACGATAAAGATACGCAGCCATTGGAGACAGAATACTTTTTTAACCTGCGCTTTGCTGTTGCTTTATATTGGAGGAATAGGCGGCACTATATACCATGGCTTCCGCCAGTGGAGGATTTTTATCATGATGGACTGGCTGCCTATAATGCTCCTGTGTGTTATGGCAGGTGTTTATTTTCTGGGGAAGATTACGAGGTGGTATTATGCTGTTGCTTTAATAGTATTGTATGCAGCGTTCCAATTATATGCAAGAGGGCAAATGGTACAGTCGGGTAATATGCAACTGTTCATTAATATCAATTATGCGGTGTTGGGAGGAATTGTGCTGCTCCCGGTTTTTGCCTATCTGGCCAGCACATCGTTCCGCCATGGCAAATGGGTGGCCTTTGCGTTGCTTGCATTTATATTTGCACTTACTTTCCGTGTTGCAGATGGCTGGGGCTGGATGGCAACCGGTACTCATTTCCTGTGGCATACTTTTGGCGCGGTCGCAGCTTTTTGCATGTTCCAATATATTTACCTTATAAATGGCGCTGCAACAAATACCAGAAAATAAAAAGATCCGTTTTCCAGGGTGGCATCGGAAAACGGATCAACATTAGTTTTGGTATTTGTTTATTTGTAAATTTAACAAAAAATAGCTGAATATTTAAACTTAACAAAATTTTAGTAGTTGATTCAGTGTTTTGATTAAATGTTAAACATTATAAAACCATTTCTTCAAATATTTTTAATATTTTATAATCAGGGTCGTCGCAAAGCCCCGGGTGCGGCCGCGAAGTTTGTATGACTGAACTGCGTACCGCTGTAAGCCACCGAAACCGCTCAGGCACTTCAAGCTGCGCAATGGGGCCGCCATTTTTTGCGCCACTGGCAATACGCTCGAACGACATAAGGTTGAGGCTTATCTGTGCGATGTCAAGCCCGGGATCAACGGCATGAAGCTTTGTTTCATTTATGGTATACAGCACTTTGATAAACCGCTTCCTTTTACAAAATACAACAACGCCTACGTTGATAAATTCTTCACGTTCAACACGCGGAACCACCCGTATTACCGCATACTCATATAAGTGCTTTTCTTGCATTTTGTGCCTGGTTTACAAAGATGTCTGAATTGTTTAAACGGGTCAGTAAGAACTGCGAATATACTTCGCGAATAGCATCGGGTGTCTTTTCCATTCCTTCCCAATGCAGCCAATCGTCAGGGATAAGCGCCACAATAGCGCGTATCTTAGCCTCGGTCAGTAGCGCTTTGTATTCGATATCAACTTCGGCCAGCAGGGAAGCTTGTGGTAGCAGCACATGGTCTTTTATAAGAGTAAAAGGAACTATTGCGTGACCTTCGGGATCATCAAAAGCGTGGTGGAAGTACAGGCTGGCACCATGGTCTATCAGCCAAAGTTCTTTATGCCATATAAGCATATTGGTATTGCGAAAGGTCCTGTCTACATTGGTAATGAAAGCATCCAGCCACACGATCTGCGAAGCCATTTTAGCATCGACAGTGGTGACCACAGGATCGAAATTTATGGCACCCGAAAGATAATGCAGCGCGAGGTTGAGCCCCTGGCTGGCCTGCAGCAGGTCCTGAATTTCCTCATCGGGTTCGGTACGTCCAAAGGCTTCGTCGAGGCTGGCATACACCAATTCCGGCACCGGAAGCCCCAGCGCCCTTGCTACCTCGCCTCCAATAAGCTCTGCGATCAGGGCCTTTGTGCCATGCCCGGCACCCTTGAATTTAAGTACGTAGTTAAAATTGTCATCAGCTTCGGCAATGGCGGGCAGTGAGCCCCCTTCGCGAAGCGGTGTTATATAGCGCGTCACGTTTACGGTGCGCAGCTGCGGAATGTCAGCCATATTTGGGCGTTTTATAATGTAAAAATAAGTATTTCAGACATAGCAATTGTTAGATTTAAGAGTTTGTAAATATTTCTTTTTAATGGTTCTTTTGCTATATCTTCACAACTCATAATGGCGCACAGGTAAAAATACGTGGTTGTATAAATCACGTAATTCTACTTGTGATCAAAGTAATTTTATTCTGTAATCTTGTCAGGATAAAAAAACTGAATTGTTCCAACCTTTTTATTGATAAGATACTCTTTATTATTAACAGCACCAAACCGGATAAAATATTAATGAAAACTTTATGCAATAAACTGGTAGATCTTATTGTTATAAAACAATCAAATTAAACCAATTAATAAACAAACGCTTATGAAAAAAACATTTAAAAACCGTGGCTGCTGCTGTTCGCTACTTTTTTTCTCCTCACAAATTGTGCAGAGGAATATGATATTCCCATTAGTATGGAAACTGCGATTAAACACAGGATTCTTACCGGTAGTGAAGCCCGCGAAAAGAAGGATGAATTAGTAGCTCATTTACAAAAACCGGGCGGCCAGGGTATGGCAAACCTTTCTAAACATTTTGCGGGCGACAGCAAATTCCGAAAGTTGGCAGATGTCCAGGGTTATATTGACTATAATGAGGTATATGAGGTCAAGTACAAAAATGGTGATGCCAACTATAGCTATATGCTTAATGACCCTAAATCTACAGAGCAGGTTTTTTATAACGTTGTGTTTAAGAAACGAGGGTCCTATTCAAAGTCGGTAGTTATAAAATATGAGATGGACCCATTATTCGCGCAGGAGTACAACGCCGAAAAAAGCGGTTTGGAAAATTTTAAAGGCATCATTTCGTTTGAAATTCTGGATGTTGATGCAGGCTTCGATTGTGGCGATGAGCCTAATATCAATATTCCCGTAAGCGGCGGCAGCGGGCCCGGAAATAGTGGTGGTTCCGGTGGAGGCGGCGGAAGCTCAGGTGGAGGCTCCGGCGGAAGCGGTGGCTCTGGTGGAAGTGGCGGTTCCAGCGGCTCAGGCGGCAGCGGCTACTACTACAACCAGGACCTTGTAAATGCCAAATACTTGGCGCTAATGATACAAGCAGCTCAAAATACTGGCCCGGATGATAGTGGTTGGACCAAAATACATAAATCACCGCGCAATTTAAGGACAGGTGCTGTAGATCCTAAACCTGTAGATCCAAGCAGTCCCTGCGGAGGTGAGGATGAGATTGGGATAATAGAGCCAATCTTAACACCACATGAAAAGAATTGTGAAGCGTTAAAAAGAATGACAAAAAATCTTCCTAATAATGCAAATAAAACTAGGAATTCAATAAATACTTTAAAAGGTACTACAAGTGATACTAAAGAACATGGATATGGATATAGTGACAGTGAGGATCCATTAGAGTTACAACTTGCGGCGGGTTCAGACATTGAATTGGAAGTCCCTACAGGGGGTGATATTTGGGGTGCTTCGCATACTCATCCTGACGTGGCTACTACTGAAGTTACACCGATGTTTTCAATAGCAGATATTTATATGCTTGGTAAAATTGCTAATGATTATGTGCCTTCTGCTAATCAAAGTAAAGATTATAGTAAATTTGTATTTACATTAACTGTAAAAGGAGGTCTAAATGGCACTGAAACTTTCGCTGTAAAAATTGACAATTGGACTGTGTTCAGAAGTTTTTGTATAACATATTCAAATATGACTCTTGAAGAAAAGAATACAGAAAGACTTAATTTGAAGAGAAGATATTTAAAAACTAGTAAGTCTCCAAGCAGTGATGCATACCTCATAGATTTGTTTAAATACATGAATGAGAAAAATTATGGAGGTTTTTCAATTTATAAAGCAAATGATGATTTATCACAATGGGATAGGCAAGTCTTTAATCCCGCTACAAACATTATTACACCTATGCCGTGCAACTAATTAAAAAATTATGAAAAATACAATTCTTATTATTAGTGCAATATTTGCATTGTCTTGCAAAGCACAAACACCTGTGAAATCATTGTATGAAGATAATATGGATATTCCCGGAGCATACTATAAAGATTCATTTAATGATCTGAATAATTTTGTTGGTACCTGGAAATATACCAATGGAACGACTTCACTAACAATTACCCTACAAAAAAAGGAAATGCAGAGTTTTGATAACGGGAATATTCAATATTATGAGGATGTACTTATAGGCGAATATAAATATATAGAAAATGGAGTTGAAAAAATAAGTACTTTATCAAGCCTTACTTTTAATAGTTCTAATTGGAAACATAATATTGTCGGAAATGTAATTATAGGTCCAGGCATGATGTATTGTCAGGATTGTGGGCCAAACGAGAGAAAAATTCTTTTAGCTTTTTCAGACCCCACAAGGGATATATTTGGTTTTGAACCTGAAATGATATTTCAGCGTAATGATAATGGAGGGACACAACGTTTAAAATTACTTTTCAAGAATACTGGAGTGCGAATGAAAAAATTTGAAGAAACTGAAATTTCTCCATACACAAGCTATACTATTCCTTTTGGGGAATATATGTTAGTAAAACAATAGATTAAATCCTGCCCGATGAAAATTCCCCTTCAACGTTAAGGGTGCCCGAACAGGATTATACTCTAACAAAAGTACCTTAAAAAAATAATGGGTTGTCATTGAGACAGCCCATTTTGTTTATTTACGTTCATCCTTTTTATTACCTAAATACTACATGAGCTTCAGGGCCTTTTCTACTTTCGTAAGATCCTTCCCTATATAAGCAATATAATTATCAGGCCGCAGTACAATGTAAAAATCACTGTGGCTTTCGAAAGGGTCAGGTATTTCGCTGAATGACAGCTTTGATAAAGGAACCGAAGAGGTAACTTCAGCTACATTTTCATTGCCAAAATATAGCAGCTTGTATGCGGGTTCCATAAGTTTGTCATAAATGCTTTCGCCATTTATCATGAACCACGGCATCCTGTCACCGGCCTCTGTCTTGCCGAGGCTGCTTTCTATGGTAAGCGGGCTGTCGGGATAACTGATGCCAATTTGCGACAGGGTAGGGAAGATGCGCTTGTTTATGAATGGTGTTTCGGTAGCAAATTTTATAAGCTTCGGGAAGAGGTACAGCCTGAAGATATTGGTAAGCCAGCTCGTACCGGCAAGTATATCGAACATCCTGTCGGTCGTCTTCAGCAGGTTTACGGCATTGGTACGGCGTTCTTCATCATAGGTGTCGAGCAGGCGGGCATTGGCTTTTCCCTGCAATACAAAAGCGAGTTTCCACCCAAGGTTATACGCATCCTGTATGCCGGTGTTCATACCCTGGCCGCCTGCAGGGGTGTGTATGTGTGCGGCATCGCCGGCAATAAAGCACCGTCCTTTACTAAACGACTCTACCATGCGGCTATGCACCCTGTAAGTCGAGAACCAGTATTCCTCCGGAAACTCCAGGGGGATTTCTGCCTGCGATATAAGGTCCGTTGCAATATCGGCAAATGTAGCCTTTCCGCGTTTGGCAAGGTCTTCGGGCACGCTGCCTATGACGCGGTAATGCTTTTCGCCTGCCATTGGAAAAAAAAGTACAAAGCCTTTCTCTATCATTACGAACCAGGCATCTTTATCTTCGGTCAACGGGCTTTCCATCTTTACATCGGCAACAAAAAAAGTGCGTTCCTGGGTATCTCCTTCAAAAGTAAGCCCAATCTGGTGGCGTACCGGGCTGGCCGCACCGTCGCACCCCACAAGGTAATCGCCTTTAATGACTTGCTCATTTCCCTGGCCGTCTTTATAAAAAACGGTCACTCCATCACCGGTGTTATCGAAACGCACGATTTCACTTTTCCATTGGACATTTGTACCCAGTTCCGAAAGGTGTTTTGCCAGCAGCTGTTCGGTTTTGCTTTGTTCCAGTATAAGCGCAAAAGGGAACGGGCTAAGCCCCTTTCCAAATGCACCGATCTTCATCTGTCCTTGCGTCTTGCCGTGTGACAGTATGGTAAACTGTTGCGCTATCTGCCCTTCAGCTACGGCTTTATCGGCAAGGCCCATTTCGTCAAAGATTTCCAGCGTACGGGCGTGCACCACCATTGCTTTGGAAAGATAGGTTGTGCTTTCATTCTTATCGAGTATAATGAGATCAATGCCATAGCGCAGCAGTTGGCATGCCAATGCGAGGCCTGTAGGACCTGCGCCTGCGATGATGACTTTTGTTGTCTTTTCCATCTTACAAGCCCTCGGCCACTTTTTTAAGTTCGGCCAACACACCGTTCCAATTGGCAGTGGCATGCTGTTTTTCGTCGTCGGTAGCAATGTTATCCTGTGTCAGGGTCACTACGGTCCTGTCGCCGCCTTCGGTAAGCGTATAGGTCACGAGGTTATAATTTTCGGGTTTGTCTTCTTTGCCGCCCATCGAGCTCCAGTAAGTCGCAGCGAATACTTCATTAGGTATCAGGGTCTTGATGGTGCCTTTATCCTCATATCCCTTACCGTTGTATTCGCCCTCATAACCTATTGCGCTGCCTTCTTCCCAGTCGGACGTTACTTTAGTTCCGTACAAGTATTTGGCGATTAGCTCGGGTGTCGTGATCGCTTTCCAAACCTTTTCAGCGGGGGCTTCTATGGTTACGGAAGTTTCTGCAGTGTAATTGCCTTTCATAATGGTGGTGGTTTTTATTATAAAGGTAATTAACTTTGATATGCAAGAAGTTAAGGTTAATCTAAAAGAAGTATGAATTTCAGGTTGGTAAATATTTGAAGATTACGGGCAATGAATGTTGTCATCAGTATAATAATGCAAATGGAAATTCCTAAGAATAATCATTGGGCTCGATGTGTACCAGTACATGGCCAAGCTCAGGCAGCCGGAGGCGGAGGGCATCTTCAAGCTCATGGGCCAGGATATGGCCAGCCTTTACCGATATATTAGCGTCTACCACCGCATGTAGCTCTACGTGGTAGCGCATCCCGGCTTTGCGGATAAAGCATTTTTCGGTATCCAGTATGCCATTCACGGTAACGGCTATCTTTCGGATATCGTTCACCATGTCGTCATACAAGTGCTCGTCCATGATCTCGCCTAATGCCGGCCTGAAGATGAGGTAGCTGTTGTAGAGTATGAATCCCGACGCAAAAAGCGCTGCCCAGTCGTCTGCCGATTCATAGCCTTTACCAAAATACAGGGCTATCGAGATTCCTGTAAAAGCCGCTACCGATGTTATGGCATCGCTGCGGTGGTGCCAGGCATCAGCTTTTAGTGCGGAACTGTTGGTTTCCCTGCTCTTCCGCATTACAAGGCGGAATGATATTTCCTTCCAAATGATGATGCCGCCCAGTATAAAAAGCGTCCATGATTCAGGGAGGCTGTGCGGGGTTTGGATGTTAACGATGCTTTCGTAAGCAATGATTGTGGCCGATGTGATGAGGAAGCCTACTACAATAAAGGTAATAAGCGCTTCGGCACGGCCATGGCCGTACGGATGGTTGTAATCGGCAGGTTTATTGGAATATTTGATTCCTATAAGCACCAGGAACGATGAAAAAATGTCGGTTGTCGATTCTATTGCATCGGCAATAAGGGCATACGAGTTGCCAAAAATTCCGGCAGTGCCTTTTATCAGCGCCAGCAATGCGTTGCCAATAAGGCTGAAATACGTTGCCTTTACTGCTTTTTCTACGTTAGCTGTATTTGTCATTCGCGTAAAGGGCTAGCCCTGTTTTTTACAACAGCCGTCCAGGCCTTCGTAGGCAGTTATATCGGCTTTTACATCGTCGGCATCATAGCCTAATTTGCTGATGGCTGCCTTTATTTTATCAAGATCCGTTTTTTTGCTATTGTAAGTCACCTTAATAGTCATGGCCTTTTCGTCAAGCACGATCATTTGGACACCTTTTTCTTTAAGCAGTGTGGTTTGCAGGCGGTCGCCGCAGCTTTCGCATTGCTTGCAGTGGTCGCAGTAAATAGCAGTTTTTATAATGGCAGTCTGTACGGTTTTTTGCTGCGCCGACGCAGTATTGGCGAACAACATCGCCGTAAAAGCGATCAGGATGAATTTTAGATATTTCATAGTTGGAAGTTTCAGCAA
Source organism: Flavobacterium album (assembly GCF_003096035.1). Taxonomy (NCBI): domain Bacteria; kingdom Pseudomonadati; phylum Bacteroidota; class Flavobacteriia; order Flavobacteriales; family Flavobacteriaceae; genus Flavobacterium; species Flavobacterium album. Next base: position 2,473,200 of record NZ_CP029186.1, read on the forward strand.
AGATACCTAAAACCCTTCAAACACGCTAAGGCCAACACTGTAATCTGTGTCGGCCTTAACATGATTAAAGCGGGAGTGTTCTTAATGAGAGTAATTTTCTCCGATAAATATCAGGATACCGCCTACTACAAGCAGGATAGCATTTGTCCTTAATGTGTTTACCGCTTTTTTAAGGTTCACATTATTGATCTCTACCTGTTCGCCCTGGGCTGTCCATTTATTGGCACCCTTAAGGCCGGCATATACACTCACTGCAAACAAAAGGCGAATGCCACTGTTAAGGCAGATTAAAAAACCTAAAATTTCAAGAATTATCAGCATAGTAATGGTTGGTTAATGAAGGCGCAATATATAAAATTTCCGCACTTTCTTAAAATTTTCCGCTATTTTGGTAATTGCCTATAATTCAGTATCAAATGACAATAATTCACTTTAAAGTTTTTCGGATATCAATCAAAACCCTTCAAAAACCCCCAACCCAAACAGCGCAAAATCATATTTTACGGGGTCAGCTTTATCCATTTCGCGTAAAGCGGTATCCAGTTGCAGCAGCGCTTTGGCATCGTTCTGTTTTCGGGTAAGGATGCCAAGCTTCCGCGCTACATTGCCGCTGTGCACATCGAGCGGGCAGGAGAGGAGCGAAGGCGAAATGCTTTTCCAGATGCCAAGGTCAACACCCGTGTTGTCATCGCGCACCATCCAGCGGAGGTACATGTTGATACGCTTCGCTGCCGAACCTGCCAACGGGTCGCTCACGTGCTTGTGCGTCCGGTTTTGATGTTCAATTTTAAAAAATACTTTCTTAAATTCGTGAATCGCAGGCTGCAGGCTTTCGTCTTTCTGGTGCGTTGCGAAAACCGCTTCAGGGCTGCCGTAGTTTCGGTAAATATGCCGCAGTGCTTTTATGAAAGTCGTAAAGTCCGAGCCGTTGAAGGTTCGGTGCACAAAGCTTTCAAGTGGTTCCAGGTGGTGTTCTTCATGGCCCATTACAAAATCATACGGGCTGTCCCCCATTAATGCGACCATCTTTTTTGCATTATTGATGATCATTTTCCGGTTGCCCCACGCAATGGTCGCGGCAAGAAACCCTGCAATCTCTATGTCTTCCTTTTGGGTAAAGAGGTGCGGTATCTGTATCGGGTCGCTGTCTATAAAATCGGGTTTGTTGTAAAGCAGTACTTTCTCATCGAGGAAAGCCTTGAGGTCTCCGGCATCCATTTTCTTTTCCATAATGCAAAAGTACGGAAGGAGGAGGAGAGTTGCAAAGTCCGGTTACAGAGTTGCAAAGTTGCAGAGTTGCAAAGTTGCAGAGTTGCAAAGTTGCAGAGTTGCAGAGTAAAAAAGTAATCGGCAGGTTCAGCTCAATCTCAATTCTCAATTCTAAAATCAAATCATCCTCCCATCGCTCATTACAAGCTTCCTGTCGGCCATGTTGGCAAGCTCTTCGTTGTGGGTAACGATCACGAACGTCTGGCCCATTTCGTCACGCAGCTTAAAGAACAGCTTGTGCAGGTTGTCGGCAGAAGCGGTATCGAGGTTACCCGAAGGCTCATCGGCAAAGATAACGGCGGGCTTGTTTATCAGTGCCCTTGCTACAGCTACGCGCTGCTGCTCGCCACCCGACATTTCGCCCGGCCTGTGGTCGATCCTGTGCGAAAGCCCAAGGTAGTCCAATAGTTTTTTAGCTTCGGCTTCGGTAGCGCTTTTTGATTTTCCGGCAATGAAAGCCGGTATGCACACATTTTCAAGTGCGGTAAATTCGGGCAACAGCTGGTGAAACTGGAAAATGAACCCCAGGTGCAGGTTTCGGAATTTTGATAACGCCTTATCCTTGAGCTTCAGTACATCCTCATTATTGATGACAAGGGAAGCGCCCGTTTCCTTTTTGGGCCGGTCGAGCGTACCGAGTATTTGCAGCAGCGTGGTCTTGCCTGCGCCGGATGCCCCTACGATAGAAACGATCTCGCCTTTTTTGATGTGGAGATCTACGCCTTTAAGGACGTGCAGCTGGTCATAATATTTATGGATGTTCGTGGCCTGTATCATTTGTGCAGTTTTCACAAAGAAACAAACATTTTAAAACATGGTGAAATCTTTTTTGGCACAATATTTCGTATATAGTATTGTAAAGTTTAGTTAACGGCCCTGCCGGACCGTTTTGTATCATTTAATTTTGAAAAACAATAATCAATGAAAAAAGTAATAGCAATAGCGCTGGCCACAATCTCAATGTCATGCCAGGGCAGTCCTAAGGCTTCGAAAGTTGCGGATAACGGTGCCGAAGGAGAAAAGGATGTTCAGTTAACAGATAAAAAAGGAGACTTAAAAATGGATAATAACAAGACGGAAACTGCCATATTTGCAGGAGGCTGCTTTTGGTGTACCGAAGCTTTCTTCACCGAGCTGAAAGGTGTGGAGAAAGTAGTGTCGGGCTATATAGGCGGGACAAAAGCAAACCCCACGTATAAAGAAGTGTGTACAGGGACAACCGGCCATGCGGAGGCAATAAAGATTACGTATAATCCAAGCGAGGTTGCCTATGAAGACCTTTTGGAGGTCTTTTTCGCGACTCACGACCCAACAACGCTCAACAGGCAGGGTGCTGATGTAGGTACACAATACCGCAGCGAGATATTTTATACTACTGATACACAGAAAGCATCAGCGGAGAATTTTATAAAGCTGCTTACCGACCAACATATCTATGACAAAAATATCGTAACCAAAATTACGAAGGCGCCCACGTTTTATCCTGCGGAAGATTACCACCAGGATTATTATGCGCAAAACAGCAGCCAGCCGTATTGCCAGGCCGTCATTACGCCAAAATTGGACAAGCTGAAAAAGAACTATAAGTCGAAGCTAAAACACTAAGCAGATTAGAATACGATATAAAGGCATTGCGGTTTTCGTGATGCCTTTTTTGATTTTAACTAAAGGGATTTTGTAAATTTACTATAAATCATGACCCGCATGGAAACTTCAAAACACAAACCCGCAAAGTCCTGCTACGATCACTTGGGCGGCAAGCTAGGTACCTTACCTTATTATTAGAGCAGTTTATCGAAAAGGGATGGATCGCAAAAGAGCAGTTCTCCGATAAGCACTATTTTATAACATCGAAAGGCGAAAAGGAATTTGAGGAGCTTGGAATTGACCTTTCTCAGATAAAAGAGGAATAATTTAATATGTCAGACGCATTCAATGCGTCTCTACATTACGGTTTTACAATCACAATACGGTACCTATCCGGGTCGGCATACGTAATGCCATTAACTTTCAGCCACTAAGCGCCTCAGCTTCTCAGCACCTTTTTTATTCCTCCATATCCCAGATATCAGTATTGGTAAACCTGATATCAAGCCTTGGCATCGTATAACCACTGGCCCCAATAGATTTGATGATAGCCGAAACCCTCATGTTCCTGCCCTCGAATTGCTGGTAATTGGTTACCATGTCCTGGTCGGCCATTTCAAAAGTTTCAAACGCATATATTGTCGTTGCTTTGTCATTGGCAGAGCATTTCAACCAGTTTTTACTTTCCTCATCAAGTGAAAAATAATTGAACATGCCTCCCTTTTTGAACATATTGTAAGGCGTAATAACATTCTTACCCTCAAACCCCTTTAGCTTTTTCAGGGCAGCCTCCTTATCAATTTCCTTATTTCCCAAAAGGCCGCTTACTGATGTCAGATACATATACCGAATAATACCGGCATCATCGCTCATTTCGTTTGCGCCTTTAAATCGTTTCAGGAATTCAAGGGAAATCTTCTCGGTTTCCTTCCAGTCCTCTTTTATAAGGAAGGGGATAATGCGGTTGTAGTCGTCTTCCGTTATCAGGGAGGCGGTTTCCTGTGCAGACGAAATGGTGTTGGAAAGCAGGGCTGCGAACAGCAAAAGGCAGTTTAATAAAGGTTTCATAAGTTGGTTTTGATTACAGCAATAGTAAGGAAAAGTTTCTCATCTTTTACAGTAATTTTAAACCTGCAGGATATTTTTTACCACAAATTTCCCGGTGAACTTTGCGGCCTTAGTGGTAAAATTAAACACTTAATTTCGCACGAAAGGAAAACCCGAAACCCGAAACCCACAACCCGAAACCTTAAACCACTATCGTCCTTCCCGAACCCGATTTTTTCCCCTTTTCGAAAGTAAAATCAATGCGCCCAAGATTGATGCCGTAGCAGCCTACCTGGTTCACCATAACCTCTTTACCCTCGACGTTCTTCTCAATTTGCGGCTTGGTAAGGAAGGTGTGCGTATGCCCGCCGATGATCAGGTCGATGTCCTTTGTCCTCCATGCCAGCACGAGGTCGCTCACTTTCTCTTTTTCGTCAGGATAAGCAAACCCAAGGTGCGAAAGGCAGATCACAAGGTCGCATTTCTCTTTATGTTTAAGGATACGTGTCATGTCCTGCGCTATTTCGATAGGGTTGAGGTACACTGTTTCTTTATATAGTTTCTTGTCTACCAGCCCCTGAAGCTCAACGCCAAGCCCGAAGATACCCACCTTAATGCCGTCTTTAACAATGATCTTATAAGGCTTCACAATACCATTAAGTACCGTGTTCTTAAAATCATAATTAGCTGAAACAAAGTCGAAATTAGCATGGGGCAGCATCGCATGGAAGCCGTCAATCCCATTATCGAAATCGTGGTTACCCATGGTGGAAAGGTCGTATTTCATCATGCTCATCAGCTTAAATTCGAGTTCGCCGCCATAATAATTAAAATAAGGTGTACCCTGGAAAATATCACCCGCGTCAAGCAGCAGTACATTGGAATTCTCGCGGCGTATTTGCTCTATCAGCGTTGCCCTCCGCGCCGCCCCGCCCATATTCGGGTATTTCGGGTCGTCAATGGCAAATGGGTCGATATGGCTATGCACATCGTTGGTGTGCAGTATGGTAAGTTTTTTTACTTCAGGGTCGTCAAAGCTGCTAAGCGATAACCCTCCCAGTACAAGCGCGCTACCGGCAGCTGTTTTTTGTATAAAATCTCTTCTTTTCATTGCTTTTCGGTTATAACGCGCAGCGATTTAGATGCATAAATAGTGTCGGTTGCCTTAAAATAATCAATGAAGACATTTCGCAGCTTGTAATCAAGGTCATAGGTGGCGACGCCCCTTTTGAAGAACGCCATGTTATCGCCGCCGTTCGACAGGTAATCGGATGTAGCAACGTTATATACTTTGCTGATGTCAAGCGTCTTGCCCTGTACAGTAATGTCTTTTACCATTGTAGCAGTTTTGTCAAGGTGTATTTCCATTCCGGCAAGCGGGTGCGGTTTTTTTTCACGGACAATATAATCGGCTATTTCGCGAACTTGTTCGCCTTTAAGTGCAATGACCACCATGCTGTTTTCAAAAGGCATGATATCAAAGGCAGTACGCGTCGTCACATTGCCTTTCGGGATGATCGAGCGTATGCCCCCGTGATTGAGAAGGCAGATGTCGACGTGCCTTTTTTCGCGTGCATACAATACTTTATCGGCAGCTTGCAGCGTTACATCAGCCATGAGGTTGCCTATTGCCGTTTGCCAGCCTTCAATTGATTTTGATTTATCAAGGGTTTCCGGCGCATAGGCAAGCACGCTGTCAAGGTCTTTGTTGATGTGGTCGCGATAGGGCTTTATAAAAGCTTCAATCTCTTGTGTATCAGCATACTCTTTGGTGACAGGGATTTTTTTGCCTTCTATTTTAGTGTTGTGCAGCCCTGTTGAACCGCAGGCAAAGAGCCCTGCCATTGCCGCGAGCAGGATAAACCGCCTTACAGGTGTGCTATACTTTTTAAAGATTATCATTGAGGAGACAGATATTTGAATTATTTTTGTATTCGACAAGTAAAAGTACTATGTTTTTAAAGTTTATTAAAGATTTTGGCCTAAAAAAGATTATTAAGAAAAAGTTATCCGGTTATAAACCGGTGTCATCACCAGACGTTGTAAAGACGGTAGGTATAGTGGTAGATGAAAGTTACTTTCTTGATAAAGAATTGCTTATAAGCGAGCTGGTCAACTTTGGTATTGACCGCAACGCTATCAAAACATTAAGTTTTAAGGAACGTGTAAAGCCCAAGGAAATTGTAGAGTGCTGCCATTTTACCCGTAAAGACATATCGGTTACAGGAAATTTCGAGAAAGCCGATGTGGCCGAATTTATAGATACACCTTTTGATATGCTTATCAGCTACTATGATGTGGAAAAACCGCCGCTGGTACTGGCCACACTGAAATCGAAGGCGAAGTTTAAAGTAGGCTTTTCCAGTGTTGATAACCGCTTGAACCACTTTATGATAAGCAGCCAGGCCGAAAAATACACCGAATTTATATCCGAACTATTCAAATATTTAAAGATACTAAACAAAATATAAGCATGCAGCAATTGACAGGCACGGGCGTTGCCCTTATAACACCCTTTAAGAAAGACTTTTCGGTAGATGTGGACGGGCTGAAAAGCGTTGTGAATTTCCAGATCGACGGTGGTATCGACTACCTTGTGGTATTAGGCACTACAGCCGAAGCCGCTACATTGACAAAAGACGAAAAAGAACTCGTTATAAAGACGGTTATCGAGGCCAATGCAGGCAGGCTGCCGCTTGTGCTTGGTGTTGGCGGCAACAATACCGCAGAAGTGGCGGAAGAGCTCAAAACGCGTGACCTTTCTGCTTTCGTGGCAATATTGTCTGTTTCGCCATATTATAACAAACCAACGCAGGAAGGCATTTACCAGCATTTTAAGGCTGTTGCCCAAGCATCGCCAATTCCTGTAATTTTATATAATGTACCGGGGCGTACGGCAAGTAATATGCTTCCTGCGACCGTGATACGCCTGGCAAATGATTTTAAAAATGTTGTGGCGATAAAAGAAGCCGCAGGGGATATCGTACAGGCTATGAAGCTGATACAAGGCGCTCCCCAAGGTTTCCTTGTTATTTCAGGGGACGATATGATCACGCTTCCTATGATTCTTGCAGGCGGTGCGGGCGTAATTTCTGTAATAGGGGAGGGCTTCCCGAAAGAGTTCTCGCAAATGGTGCGCCTCGGACTGGAGCGTAAGGTTGATGAGGCTTATAAACTGCATTACCTGCTTGCCGATTCTATTGATATGATATTTGAGCAGGGCAATCCTGCAGGCATCAAGCACGTCTTTAAAGAACTGGGCGTTTGCGGGGATACCGTAAGGCTTCCGTTGGTTAATGTCAACGAGGATTTAGCAGGCAGGTTGAGTGCTTTTGTAAAAAAGATCGGTTAATTGCAGAAAACTTAAGATCCTGCAATAAAAATATAAAAATACAGTTTAAAGAAGGTGCTTTCAGGGCATCTTTTTTATTGGCCGGATAATTAGCGGGAACTTTAAAAGGATGTGAAAATGAAATTTGTGGAATTCGTGAAATTCGTGGCAAAAGATCTTCCCCTGAAGGCGTTGAAAAAAGATTTTTGTATTACCTAATTATTACCTAATTTTGCAGTTGCTTTTAAAACAGCGGCTGTTTACAGCATAACCAATATTTATGGCAAGATTTTTTTACATACTCCTTTTTGCATTAGTGCTTACATCGTGCAGCCAGTTCCAGAAAGCGCTGAAATCAGACGATATCAAGTTGAAATATGAAGTGGCTGAGAAGCTTTATGAGAAGGGGAAATATTCTAAGGCCATACGCCTTTTCGAACAGATAGCGCCGTCCTACAGGGGCAAGCCACAGGCCGAAAAGATGTTTTACATGTATTCGCAATCGCTGTATAAAACAAGGCAGTATTACTCCGCGGGCTACCAGTTCGAGAGCTTTACGGCGGGTTACCCAAGGAGCGAAAAGCTGGAAGAGGCTTCATTCCTGGGTGCAAAAAGCTATTACCAGCTGTCGCCACGCTATTCGCTGGACCAGACAGATACCTATAAAGCGCTTGATAAATTACAGGCGTTCATCAATAATTTCCCGAACTCGCAGCTTATGCCAGAGGCCAACCTCCTGGTAAAAGAACTGAGGGAAAAGCTTGAGAAAAAGGCTTACGAGATCGCCAAGCAATACCACCAGACCGGTGAGTACTTTGGAGATTACAATGCAGCGATCAAGGCATTTGATAATTTTATCATCGATTTTCCGGGTACGCCTTTAAAGGAAGATGCCCTTTATTATAAGTTTGATGCGTCCTACCTTTTGGCGATAAACAGTGTGCCTTCCAAGATGCTGCAGCGCCTTAATGATGCTAAAGACAATTACAATGCGCTTGTAAAATTCAAGCCGGATACCAAATATAAAGCTGAGGCTGATGCAAGCCTTGCAAGGATAAACACTGAATTACAAAAATTTTCTAAATAAAAGAGTCATGGATCTAAAGAAAACAACTGCTCCCGTAAACACCATTACCTACAATAAGAGTAAGATAGAGGAACCGACAGGTAACATTTACGAGGCAATTACAATTATGGCAAAAAGGGCTAACCAGATCAATACCGAGATAAAAAAGGAACTGATCGAGAAGCTTGAAGAATTTGCTACCTACAACGACAGCCTTGAGGAGATTTTTGAAAACAAGGAACAAATAGAGGTTTCTAAATTTTACGAAAAACTTCCTAAGCCTCACGCATTGGCAGTACAGGAATGGCTTGATGAAAAAATTTCCTACAGGGAACCTAAATAATATACAGGTATGTCTGTTTTAAGCGGTAAAAAAGTGCTACTTGGTATATCCGGTGGGATTGCCGCATACAAAACAGCGTCGCTTGTAAGGCTATTTATAAAGGCAGGTGCTCATGTACAGGTAGTCATGACACCTGCCTCTAAAGATTTTATTACCCCCCTCACTTTATCCACACTTTCCAAAAACCCGGTCTATTCCTCATTTTACAATGAAGAGGACGAGAACGCGGTATGGAACAACCATGTGGACCTTGGCCTTTGGGCCGACCTCTTTATTATTGCCCCGGCTACGGCCAATACCATGTCTAAAATGGTTTCGGGCAATGCTGATAACCTCCTCCTTGCGACTTATCTTTCGGCCAAATGCCCGGTCTATTTTGCCCCGGCCATGGATTTGGATATGTATAAGCATCCTTCTACCTTAGCAAGCTTTGAAGCCCTGAAAAGCTTTGGGAATACCATGATCCCGGCCGAATCAGGAGAACTGGCCAGCGGCCTTTCGGGTGAAGGAAGGATGGCCGAACCGGAAAATATAATTGCCTTTATCGAAAAAGATTTGGAAGGCAAGTTGCCCCTCCGCGGAAAAAAAATACTCGTAACTGCCGGCCCGACATACGAACCGATAGACCCTGTGCGTTTTATAGGAAACCATTCTACCGGCAAAATGGGGTTTGACATTGCGAAAACCGCTGCAGAGGAAGGTGCGGAAGTGTTTCTGGTTACCGGGCCAACGCATTTGAAACCCGATAATTCGATTACGAAAGTGGTGCACGTTACATCATCGGAAGAGATGTACAATGCCTGCCATGAGTATTTTGATACGGTGGATGCCGCTGTTGCCGCTGCCGCAGTAGCTGATTACAGGCCAAAAACAGTAGCCCGGCAGAAGATAAAAAAGAATGAAGGGACGCTGGTGCTGGAATTGGAAAAGACGAAAGACATACTCTCATCACTCGGGGCAAAGAAAACGACGCAGTTCCTTATAGGCTTTGCGCTGGAGACTGAAAATGAAATTGAGAATGCCAAAGCGAAGATTGCGAAAAAAAACTTAGATTTGATTGTTTTAAACTCGCTGAATGATGAAGGGGCGGGATTTGGCAAACCGACTAATAAAGTGACGTTTATTGACAGGGATTTTAATGAGGAGCCGATGGAGCTCAAGACAAAAGAAGACGTTGCGAAAGACATTATTAATAAAATAAAAAAGCATTACAATGTATAAATGGATAGGGCTGTTGCTTGTGTTTTTCTCCTTCACTGCAAAAGCGCAGGAGCTGAACTGCAACCTTAAGGTGAATTACCAGATGATTACCGATGCCAACCCGCAGGTATTCAAGACGCTGGAGAGGGCATTGAGCGACGTGATGAATAACACCAAGTGGTCAACGCGCAATTTTGCGAGAAGCGAACGCATCGACTGTACGATGGTGTTTACGATAACAGCCTATGATTCGGGTTCTTTCAGCGCAACTTTGCAAGTACAGTCGTCAAGGCCGGTGTTTAACTCGACTTATTCTTCTCCGGTGTTTAACTTCAATGATAAGGATATCAGTTTCCGTTATACAGAGGGCGAGAACCTTATTTATAACCCGAACAGCGCAGACTCCAACCTTATGGCGGTCATTTCGTTCTATGCTAATATTATAATAGGGCTTGACGCGGATACTTTCCAGAAGAACGGCGGTACAAAATACTATGAGGCAGCCCAGAATATGGCCAGCCTTGCGCAGGGCGGCAATTACAAAGGATGGAGCCAGCAGGAAAGCGGCAACCAGAACAGGTATTTCCTTATAAACAATATCATGTCCAACACCTTTACCCCATTCAGGGAAGCGCTTTATAACTATCACTTTTTGGCATTGGATAAAATGGCCGATAACCAGAAAGAAGCCAAGGAAAAAGCGATCGTGGCAATCAAGGAATTGAGCCAGCTGCACAGCGTGCGGCCTAATTCATTGCTGATGCGCGTATTCTTCGATGCTAAAGCCGATGAGGTAGTCGGGATATTCTCTTCGGGCCCTGCCGTGACCATGACAGGCCTTGTGGAAACGCTCAACAGGATATCGCCGCTTAACGGCTCAAAATGGAATAATATCAAGTAACAGGAACTCTATATCATATAAAGCCCCAAAGTTTGAAAGCTTTGGGGTTTTTATTTTTTTCTTATTACAAACCTCAAAGGTTTTTAAAACCTTTGAGGTTTGACAAAACCGAAAATGCTATATTTGTACTGCTATCGCTATACACATGCTGCAGACTTTACATATCAAAAACTTTGCTCTGATAGAGCATTTGCATATTGAATTTTCAAATAGCCTTTCTACCATAACAGGGGAAACCGGTGCCGGAAAATCAATACTTCTTGGGGCGCTGGGCCTCGTTTTGGGCAACAGGGCCGACCTGACATCGCTTAAAGACAAAGAACAGAAATGCGTGGTAGAAGCCCATTTCAAGATAGGCGACTACAACCTGCAGGAATTCTTTTCTGAAAATGATATGGATTATGATGATGTTACCATAATCAGGAGGGAAATATTGCCATCGGGCAAATCGCGCGCCTTTGTGAACGACAGCCCTGTAAACCTCCAGGAATTACAGCAATTGGGTAATTTTCTTATCGATATCCATTCGCAGCAGCAAACCCGCGAACTCAGCGATGAAGCCTACCAAATGCAGATACTTGATGCCATAGCAGGGAACCGTGACATTCTTGCGGCGTATAAACAACAGCTGTCGGCATACAAGTCGGTGCAGGCGGAGCTCAGGAAACTGCAGGAGCAAAAAGAAGCTTTGTCTAAAGAACAGGATTATAATGCTTTCCTTTTGCAGGAATTGTTGTCTGCCAATCTGAAATCGGGGGAGCAGGAAGAGATGGAACAGAAGCTGGAAAAGCTCAGCAATGTAGAATTTATAAAGGAGTCGATCGCAAGAGCTTTGGCTATAGCCAATGAAGAGCAGGTGGGTGTAGCGCAGAATTTAAAAGAAATAAAGGCATCACTGCAAAAAATAAGCGGGATATCCGGAGAATACAACGCTTTTTACGAAAGGGTATCGAGCCTGCTCATCGAGTTTGACGACATTGCAGGGGAACTTTCACAGAACTTTGAAAAGTTGTCAGACGATCCCGAAGAGCTGGAGCGTGTCAACCAAAAATTACAG